>JBHIEC010000024.1:0-19443 GCA_046760425.1 Anaerolineae bacterium | reverse complement strand
ATGCCCCATTCGCCGCAGTCCTTGTTGCCGTAAGGCACTTCATTCCCTGCCGCCCCCACCATAAAGAGCCCGTGATCCCAGGCGTATTGCGCCGCAGGCCCTATGACATCACAGTACCCTCCAACAGAGATGGACAGGCTTGCAGCAACGGCTTCGTTGTCAGTCGCGTAGTGCAGACCCTCAGCAAGGGCGTCATCAGTAGCCCAATATCCCCCAATGCTCTCGTCGTAAAACCCAACCTTGACGAGCATAGCCTGGGGGCCATAAAACCCGGTGCCCGCGACGCCCTCTACGTTGTTGGTGTGGGAGCAGCACACTCCCGCCATTGCGACGCCGTGGTTGTACCCCGTCTCGCCGGACTCTAAACCGGGGTCATTGTCACCAGGGCCCTCACATTCGGGTTGGTTGCAGAAGTCCCAGCCAACGATGTCGTCAACGAACCCGTTGTTGTCATCGTCCAGGCCGTTGTCGGGGATCTCGTCGGGATTTGACCAGTAGTTGACGTCTTGGTGCTCCAGGTAGAACGAGAAGTCAAAGACGGCTACCACTGTGTTGGCTGAGCCCGGTTCGTAGTCCCAGATCTCTGGCAGGTGCATCCGACGTTTAGGCCACTGGCCATGCCAGGCCCAGTACTCGTCATTGGGCTCACCGTGCTGCACAGCACCAGCCCACACACGGGTCGCCCGTAGAACGTTGGGCTTCTTCTTGTAGATCTCGATGAATTTGTCTTCCTGGCCTTCGGGCACCCGTACCCTCACTGCGTGCTGGAGGGGCCATCTTCTCACTACCTCGGTTCGTAGCCGGGCGTGCTCGTTTGCTAGAGCCTCGAAGGGGACGTCTCGCTTGAGTGTGACGAGGATGCGCCCTGGAAGAGGGTAGGGTTCCTGAGCTTCTGTGCTGGGGGGTCCAAAGGGCAGGTGCTCAGGAACCTCAGGCTGTGCCAGTACAGCCGGGGAGGCAAGAGAGCTAGCCGGCGGTTCAGGCTGCTCAGAAGATGAAGGAGCAGCAGCCTCAGCCAGCTCACCCGAGCCTACTGTCCACTCCGCGCTGGTCGCCAGGAAACCTCCGGTCTGGCTGTAGAGCGGTGCTTCTATCTGGATGTAGATGTTGGTGAGAAAGCCGCCGCTACCAAAGACAACAGGGATGGAAAGAGCTACTTGCCCTTCACCGCTGAGTGTTCTGGTCTCGCTGACCAGGACGTTGCCTCTGCCATCATACGTCTTCAGCAGGACGGGGGTATCCTGCATGTCGGCGTACTCGACGATGGCAAAGACTTGGCCGATTCCCTGGGGGAACTGCTCTTTAGCCGGCCCATCGGGAGTATCGCTCATGCGGAGCGAAATGATGCTGGGCGCTGGCAGCGCAGGAGGTAGGGCCGCTACCGCCAAGGGGGCCAGAAGCATAGCGGCTACCAGCACCAGGCCCAGGAGCCAAAATCTTTTGATCGTCATTTGGATTCTTCTTATCATAAGATAGGTACTGCCGCTTGGTTGAACGAGGCTGGCTGCGTCTAGGCATCACCACCTTTCACGTATATTAAGTTGACAGGGATAAGTTCCTGTGGTATACTAGCCACAGATTTCTCTACCGGGAGGTGCTATGTCCCGCTGGCTCCTTGTTCTTCTAGCGGTGTTCGTTGCTTTTGTATCAGCAGTGTCACCAGCTCCAGCCCAAATTCCTACTCCTACTCCCAATAACCGGGATCCCATTCCTCCCCCGCAGATTCACCTTGCTTACTTTCCCGTGGTCGCAAAGGACTATCGGGAACCTACTCCTACCCCCGCCGTTGGCCCGCCGCCGCCCCCTCCTACTCCTCCTCCTGATTATCTCACTCCCACTCCTGATCCCTGATTGGGGTTTTCCTAATATTGGCGGCAGCACGTTCTGGCGAGAGTTAGAACGGGTGCCTTGTGTCTTCCTTTTTACCCCGCCGTCTTCAGGCGTGGGTGGTGGCGACTCCCAAACTTCAGGGGGGCAGGTGGGAGCAGGCACGGACGAAGTAGGAACGATGGTTGGTGGCGGTGAATGAATCTGCTATTTAATGCTCACATTACGTGTTTCGAAGTTCACCTCCAAAGCCTTCCCTAACGTATCCCTTCATTTGGCCATCGTCCTCCTAAGAACATGTACTGCCCTATGACCAACTCGGACGAAGTAGAATATTTTATCCGGATACTTCTCCTTTGCTTTTTCGCCAGCTTCGCCCACCGTCTTGCCCAAGAAATAGTCCCCACTGTCAGGCTCGATGGCAACTATCTCCCCTTTGTGCTCTGGCTCTAAGCCGGCTTTGATCCCCTCATAGACTTGCTTCCCTCTAGCGCTGAACTCGCGTATATCGATATCGATGATCTTCTTGCCCATCTGATCTCCCTCCTTCGTTTGTATCTACGAGAGCTTTGCTGCCGCCTCCTTCAGCCTGCGGACGATGGGCAGATGGTAGGGACAGCGCTCCTCACAGACGTCGTCCTCCATGCATCTTCGACCTTAACTGGTGGCAGAACTGGGTACCTAAATCCGCTTCTCTATCTCCCTCTTCGTCACCAGGTCTTCAGGGGCATCACCACCCCCGCTCCGATGCGAACGAAGCAGAGGAGCTTGTCGGGATACTTGGCGAAGGCCCGCTCGTCGGCCTCGCCCAGGGTCCTGCCCAGGAAGTAGTCACCGCTCTCCGGGTCAATGGCCACAATCTCGCCCTCATGCTTCGACTCCAGCTCCTCCCGGATGCGGAGGTAAATCTCCTTGCTCTTGGCGATGAACTCGTCCATGTTGACGCCGAAATCCCGCTCGTTCAGGTTCTCCCAGTGGAGTTCGTTGGTCATTCAAAACCTCCTCAATCGTAGGTCCGTAAATCCGGAATTCGTCACAAATTTACCCTTCTCGATGATCATCGTCATCTGCTTAAAATGCACACCTTGCCCGTTTTGAAGTTTACCTCTAGGGTCTTGCCCTGGAGCAGCTCTGTGCCTAGCATGGCGTCAGTCGCTCTAGTCAGGAAAATGCGCACTCGCCGGGGCTCCGCTTTCTCTTCAAATAAAGCTTGGCCAGTGAAGACAAGCTCGTCCCTCGTCGTGCCGTCAGCCAATTCGATCTCTTGAACACCCGCTAGCTGTAGCCCCAGTTCGATGGCAATTGGAATAGGTAGGCACAATTGACCATTGAAGCCAGTGTCAACGATCGCCTCGACAGTCAGTTTAGCGGCATTGCCGATTACCACGGCTCTTACTCTGGGTTGGCCCAATGGGTCAACAGACCCTCTCACCATGTGCTTTGCCTCCTGAACACTACGGCAGCGCGATAGCCGATCCGTGCGAAATAGAATAGCCCCTCAGGGTACTTGGCCCTAGCTTTTTCCTCCGCTTCGTCCATCGTCTTACCCAAGAAGTAGTCGCCACTCTCGGGCTCAATGACTATGAAGTCACCCCAATGCGTCAGTTCGAGCTCCTCCCGAACCCTTTCATAGGCCCGCTTGGCTTTCGCGGTGAATTCATTGATGTTAAAGGTGACAGTTCTCTCAGGCATTTGCGTTTACCTCCTCTCGATGATGATCGTCCCGCCCTGGCCGCCACCCACACAGGCCGTGGCCAGCCCCAGGGACACGTCGCGCTTGATCATCTCGTGGAGCAGGGTGACCACCATACGGGCGCCGGTGGCGCCCACAGGGTGGCCCAGGGCGATGGCTCCACCATTGACGTTGACCTTGTCCCAGTCCCAGCCGTGCTTCTCCATCTCGATACCCACAGCCAGGTTCTGGGCGGCGAAGGCCTCGTTGAGCTCGATGAGATCAATGTCCGTCAGCTTCAGCCCCGCCCTGTCCAGGGCCCTGGGGGTCGACCTGGTGGGCCCAATGCCCATGATCTCCGGGGGCACGGCGGCGTAGGCGTAGCTGCGGATGTAGGCCAGGGGCTCGTATCCCAGAGCCTTGGCTTTCTCCTCGGTCATGACCACCACTGCCGCTGCGCCGTCAGAGATGGGGCAGGCGTTGGCGGGTGTGACGGTGCCGTTCTTTTTGAAGATGGTGGGGTAGAGGGCTGCCTTCTGGACGGTGAGGCCGGGGTTGATGCACTCGTCCTGGGTGACGATGTCCGGGGGGACCTCCCTGCCCGCCACCTTCTTGGGCACGGTCACGGGCACGATCTCGTCCCTGAATCTGCCCATGCGGGTGGCTCTGAAAGCCTTCCTATGACTCTGGACGGCGAACTTATCCTGCTCCTCGCGGCTGATGCCGTACATCCCGGCCAGGTTCTCCGCCGTGCGCCCCATGATCTGCCCGCAGATGGGGTCGGTCAGACCCTCCCACAGGGTGTCAACGAACTGGGTGTGGCGCAGCTTCAGCCCCCAGCGGGCGCCGCGTACCACGTAGGGGGCGGTGCTCATGCTCTCCGTGCCGCCACACAGGAAGACCTCCCCGTCCCCGGCCTGGATGGCCTGGTAGGCGCAGGTAATGGCCGCCATGCCCGAGACGCAGTTGCGCTGCACAGTGTAGCCGGGCACGTGGATGGGGATACCAGCCATGAGGGCCGCCACGCGGGCGATGTTGGGGGCGTCGGAGTACTGGCCGATGCAGCCGAAGATAACGTCGTCAATGAGGTTAGGATCGAGCTGGGTGCGCTTGATCACCTCCTCGATGACGATTTTAGCCAGCTCCTGGGCCGTGAGGTCCCTGAAGGCCCCGCCATGGCTGCCGATGGGGGTGCGGCACCCCCCGACGATGACGACCTCTTTCATGAGAAAACCTCCTTCCGTTGAGCAGCAAAAGGGCAAGGGTTCCAGGGAGAGCTACGTGCCGATAGACCCTTGCCCAAAGAAGAATTTCGAACTTGCTTTACCCCTTGGCACTCTGTCAACTCCTTCGCCGTCGAAAGAAGCTACCTGATCAGGCAAGCTGCATGTCTTTTCAGGCGGCCCGTCCATTATATAACAAACCCCGTGAAAAAGCAACCTCGGCTCCGGAAGCGTCACCGTTTTGGGACAAAACAAATCCGGCCTCTGGCACATTATGCGCAGTGGAGTGCGGACGCAAGTCCGCCTTAACGAAGCCTCAGCAGGCTTGCGCCTGCACTCCTTGTCCCCAACGTGATACGCTCCCCGGCTCCCACACGCGGCGAGGGGGTCAGAGGAGGGGACAAACCCCTAGGCAAGTTCCCCCTTCTTTGGAGAATCGTCCCTTTTGTGGTAAAATTGCGGTGCATCAAGGGACAAAGTGGGGGTGTGCGATGCCCATTCGGGTGCTGTCAGAGGAGGTGAGGGCCAAGATCGCTGCTGGCGAGGTGGTGGAGCGGCCAGCCTCGGTGGTCAAGGAACTCATCGAGAACTCGATAGACGCGGGAGCCACGGAGATCAAGGTGGAGGTGCGTCAGGGGGGCCGCCGCCTGGTGCGGGTCATTGATAACGGCTGCGGCATCCCCACCGATGAGGTGGAGCTGGCCTTCGCCCGCCACGCCACCAGCAAGCTGGCCACGGCCGAGGATCTGACCCACATCACCACCCTGGGCTTCCGAGGCGAGGCCCTGCCCAGCATCGCCGCCGTGTCCAGGGTGACCATGGTGACCCGCGCTGTGGGGGAGGAGATGGGCACCCTCCTGCGCCTGGAGAAGGGCCAGGTCGTCCACCGCGAGGGGAAGGGCGTGCCCCAGGGCACGGTGGTCACGGTGGAGAACCTGTTCTACAACGTGCCCGCCCGCCTCAAGTTCCTGCGCACCGTAGCCACCGAGGCCCGACACATCAGCGACCTGGTCACCCGCTACGCCCTGGCCTACCCCGAGCTCCGCTTCAGCCTCCTCAGCGAGGGGCGCATGGCCTTCCAGACGACGGGAAGCGGAGAATTGCTCGATGTGCTGATCAAGGTCTACGGGCTCGAAGTAGCGAGACAGATGTTGGAGGTCGGAAAGGAACTAACAGACCCTTCAGTTCCCTCTGTTTACGGTTACATCAGCCCCCCGCCCCTTCATCGTTCCAATCGCAAGCACCTCACCTTCTTCATCAACCGCCGCTGGGTGCAGGATCGCACCTTGAGCTACGCCGTGACCGAGGCCTACCACACCCTGTTGCCCACGGGGCGCTACCCCCTGGTCGTCCTCAACGTGCAGCTCGATCCCGCCGCTGTGGACGTCAACGTCCATCCGGCCAAAGCCGAGGTGCGGTTCCGCGACAGCCAGGTGGTCTTCGCCGCTGTGCAGCGGGCGGTGCGAGCCACCCTGCGCGATCAAGCGCCCATTCCCAGCATCGTGCCTCGCCCCCACGCCGCGCCCGTGCCCGAGTGGGGGCGGCGGAAGCATCTGGCAAGGGTGGGGCGGCTCACCCGGGGGCAACTGGGCCTGGAGGTGCAGCGCACGGCCGATGTGGAGGGGGCGGTCGCCTTGGAGCCCTCCACGCCCGCCAAGCTGCCCATGTTGCGGGTGCTGGGGCAACTGCGTCAGACCTACATCATCGCCGAGGGGCCCGAAGGGATGTATCTGATTGATCAGCACGCTGCCCACGAACGGGTCCTCTACGAGCGGCTCCGGGCCGAGCGAGCTTCGATGAAGGTCATCTCCCAGAGCCTGCTGGAGCCCGTGACCCTGGAGCTCACCTCTGCCCAGGCGGCGGTCCTGCAGGAGCACCTGTCCGTTCTGACTGAGCTTGGATTCACCATCGAGCCCTTCGGTGGCCGGACCTACCTGGTGCGGGCCGTGCCAGCCATCCTCAAAGAGACGGAGCCTCGACGTGCCCTGGCCGGGATCATTGACGAGTTGGTGGAGGGGGGCATCCCCCTGGGCAGGGAGGGGGAAGCACGCCTGATGGCCAGCGTCTGCAAGCAGGGAGCAGTCAAGGCCGGACAGACCCTGTCTCAGGAGGAGATGCAGGAGTTGATCCGTCAGTTGGAGCGGACGGCTTCCCCGCGCACCTGTCCCCACGGTCGTCCGACCATGATCCACCTGAGCGCGGCTCAACTGGAGCGGGAGTTCGGGAGGAGGTGAGAACCATGACCTCAGTGGTCACCCCTTTGGGAGTTATACGCCATCAGCGCAAGGAGGAAGGGGAAAATGAAGTTCAAAGTGGTATTGGAACTCAGTGATGAAGGTGGATACACCGTCTATGTTCCCTCACTTCCCGGCTGTATCAGTGAAGGCGACACGCTCGAGGAGGCGCTGGCGAACATCCGAGAGGCGATAGAACTCTACCTTGAGCCAGTGGAGGATGACTGGATTGTCGAAGAAGGTGCGTTGGTGCGGGAGTTGGTGTTGTGAGCAAGGTTCCAAGCCTGCCATATACTAAGATCATCCGCGCCTTGCAAAGGGATGGATGGACCGTTGTCCGCCAGCGCGGTAGCCACATCAGATTGCAAAAGCGGGTGAGAGATGAAGTGCTAAAGCTATTGGAATTATTGTAGGGTCCATTGCGCTGACGGGGTATACACGGCATACACGACACCGCGCTCAATGTCCTTCCTTCGGTCGGGCACTGCGTGTATGCCGGTGCCGTTGGTGAGGGAACATGGTGGTCCACGGTCTCAAGAGCCAGGCGGCGTGCTTCTAGCCATCGCCTTTGCGAAGAAGTGGTGTAGACAAAAGGGCTGAGATCACCTCAGCCCTTTTGTTGTCCATCCTGTGACTGACTGGCTACAACCCTTCCTCCGCCTCCGTCAGCGCCTCCTCAAAGATCGCCAGCCCCGTATCCGCCGTCTCCCGGTCAATGGTCAGGGCGGGCATGAGGCGCACGGTGTTGAGGCCGCAGCCCAGGATGAGAAGCCCCTTCTTGAAGGCCCGCTGGATCACCTCATCCCGCACCTCCGGCGCCCGCTCTTTAGTAGCTTTATCCCGCACCAGCTCAATGCCGATCATCAGCCCCTTGCCTCGCACGTCGCCTATGGCGGGATGATAGGACTGCATGTCCTGAAGACGGCCCAGCATATAGGCACCCATCCGGGCTGCATTCTCCATCAACCCCCCCTCAATGAGCCGCAGGGTGGCCAAGGCCGCGGCACAGCAGACGGGGTTGCCGCCGAAGGTGTTGCCGTGGGCGCCGGGTGGCCAGATCATCAGGTCGGCGCGGGCGATCATGGCCCCCAGGGGCAGGCCCGAAGCGATGCCCTTGGCCACGCAGACGATGTCCGGCACCACCCCCCAGTGCTCAATGGCGAACCACTTGCCCGTGCGCCCCAGGCCCGTCTGGATCTCGTCCGTGACCAGCAGGATGCCGTACTTATCGGCCAGGGCCCGCAGCCGTTCGTGCCACCCCGGCGGCGGCACCACGTAGCCCCCCTCACCCTGGATGGGCTCCACGAAGATGGCGGCCACCTCCTCCGGAGGCACGGCCTGCCGGAAGACAATGTCCTCGATGTAGTCCACGCAGGCGATGTCACACTGAGGATACTTCAGGTTGATGGGGCAACGGTAGCAGTAGCCGTAGGGCACGTGGGTCACGCCAGGCATGAGGGGGGCGAAGCCCTGATGTTGAACGTACTTGCTGGCCGTCAGAGCCAGGGCGCCCATGGTGCGGCCGTGAAAGCCGCCATAGAAGGCCAGGAAGCGAGGGCGGCCGGTGGCGTAGCGGGCCAGCTTAATGGCCGCCTCGATGGCCTCGGCGCCGGAGTTGGTGAAGAAGAGCTTCTTGGGCTCGGAGCCGGTGGCGATGGAGGTCAGCTTCTCCGCCAGCTCGATCTGGACGGGGTAGTAGAAATCGCTGCCTGACATGTGGATGAACTTTTCAGTCTGATCTTTGATGGCTTTCACCACATCCGGATGGCTATGGCCCGTGGCCGTGACGGCGATGCCGGCGTTGAAGTCAATGTAGCGGTTGCCATCCACATCCCACACCAGGGAGCCCCGGCCGTGATCCATGACGAAGGGATAGGAGCGGGTGTAGGAAGGGGACATGGCTGCTGCATCCCGGGCTACGTACTCCTTGGCCCTGGGGCCGGGGATTTCCATGTGCAGCTCTGGCCCTTTCTCGGCTACCTTCTCCAGGGGAACTGTTTTGACCACCATACACATCCTCCTTGATGTTGCGGTGAAGCGTAATGAAGGGTAGCCTGTATGGCTACCCTCTTTCAGGCTAGCTAGCGCGGGGAAAGGATATACCACCCGAGCCAAAAAGTCAAGTTTTTACGCCAGGTAGAGCCGCTGCCCCACCCGGATGGCCAGGGTGATCAGGGGATCCAGGAACCCCAGTTTCCTGACCACCAGGTAGGCCGAGAGGGCGCCGATCAGCCCGCCGGCGACCACGTCCAGGGGGTAGTGGACGCCGCAGTAGATCCGGGCGAGGGCGAAGAGGGCGGCTAAGACGTACATGATCGCCCCGGCCCGCCGGTTGTGGAGCCACACGGCGGTGGCCAGAGCGAAGCCCACAGCGGCCGGGTTGCTGGGCAGCGACGAGTCCGAGGGGCGGTAAAAGAGGAGGTTGACCGGGTGGGCGGCGAAGGGGCGAGGTCGGAAGTAGATCAGGTTGCAGAACTTGACCAGCCCATTGGCCAGGGCCAGGGAGAGGATGGCCTGCAGGACGGCCCGCTGGTTGATCTCCCGCTCATCCGCCCGCCAGCCGCCGAACCACAGAGCGACCAGAACCAGGGACAGGGTCGTGGGCACGAAGTACTCGTTGACCAGCAAGCGCATCCCAGCGTCCAGGAGGGGGGACTGGCCGGCCAGACCGTTGATCAGGCGAAAGAGCTGGAGGTCAAGGGACATGGCTTATATCCTCTCTTTGAACCATCGGGCCACCATGTGGGCCACCTCAGGGCTGTGGGCCAGGGTCAGGTGCCGCTCTCCTGGCACCACCCGCACTTCCGCCGACGCCCCCGACTCCGCCAAAGCCCGGCGGGCCCTCTCAGGGGGGACCAACCCGTCGTCCTGGCCGTAGATCACCAGCAGGGGGCGGCCTGCCAACTTGGAGGTGTACCCCAGCGGGTTCAGCTCCCTCAGCACTTCCCCTCTGGCACGGTGGCGGGCCCAGCGGATGGCCTGCCCATAGGGCATCTCCCGCAGGAGGCTCAGCCCTGGCCGCAGGCTCGCCTCCTGCAGCAGGGGGGCCAGGGCGACCACAGCCTTGACCCGCTCATCGGAGCTGGCGGCTCGAAGGGCCAGATCGGCCCCCAGATCGAAGCCCAGGACGCCCAGGCGGTCTTCGTCCACCTCCTCCCTGCGTGCCAGGAGGGCCTGGGCCGCCGGCAGGAGTGCCAGCACCTCGGGGTAGCGGGGCTGGCCGCCCAGACCGATGGCCAGCACGACGAAGCCCTCCCTGGCCAGGGCGCCGGCCAGCAGCCCCAGAGCATAGGGTCCGCTCTCCGGGCTGAAAACGGCGCAGATGGCGGGCCCTGGCCCTCTCTGATCCTGGGGCAGGTAGAGCATCCCCTGTCCTTGGCCAAAGGAGACCTCCTCGCAAGCGCTCGCAGCAGGCACGAGCCTAACCCCGGCCTTAGCGATTGGGCTGCGAGCACTTGCGACCTCGCAAGCGCTCGCAGTGGTGCCCAGCGCACGCCGCTCAAACGCCGTAGCCCGTGCTGTGCTCGCGCCCGCCGCGTGCGCGTGGCAGGGCTTGAGCTCAACAGAGGGGCGATAAAGCAGACTGGCCAGGAGCAGGGTGAAGCCCACGGCCCCCACGGAGGCCAGGGCGAAGAGGACGAAGAGCTCACTGCCCGCCAATCCCGGGCGGAAGATATCCTCCCACCGGGTTGTGAAGAACCACCCGAAGGCCCCTCCGAGCAACGCCGCGCCCAGCAGGTAGCCCCAGATGGCCCCCCGGCGCCCCCCGATCAGGGAGAGACCGATCAACTTATGACGGGCTGCCACCAACTGCAGGGTGCCCAGGACGGCCAGGAAGGCGAAGAGGAAGTAGCTGGGAGCCAGAGCACCAGTCCCGAAATTCAGCATCTAAAGGTCCTCCTACTTCTCTAATCCATACAGCGCCCGCACGGTGTTGTATACCCAGCGCATCTCCTTCTTCGGGTAGCGCTGTGAAAGGTGACGCATGAGTTGCACCGTCTCCCGGGGGTCAATGCCGGAGGCCTCTACCAGGTGGCGCAGCCACTCCTTGCGCTGCAGCTCAACGATGTACTCCACCCAGACCCGCCGGATCAGATCCTCCTGGCCCTCCACGTGGGGTCGTTGGAAGTCCTTCTCCAGCTCGGCCATCAGGTCCTCGACGCGGCCGGCCTCGAAGTCGTAGCCGTTCTCCGTCATCTTGAAGAGGGCCTGCCGCACGATCTCCTTGCTGATAGTCCGGCCCACGGCCCAGTGCACCTCCTCGATGGAGGGCGGCTTGCAATTGTGAACCACCCCGGCTGAAGTAACGAAATTTCCGGTTTGGTCAACATCAATGCAATAGACCGACCTCTCGTAGGTGGGCGTGGTGGGCGGACCAAAAACCGGTGTATCGTATCCAGGAATTGGGTCTCCAAGGTCCCACAGTTCCTCGTTGAACTCAGCAGCGTTTTCCAACACCTTTCGCCTCATACATGGTGGGATATATGGGCCAATCCAGGTCATTAAGATTTCGGTGGCAGCGTTGCTTAAGCAAATGGTATTTTGCGCAGTGACTTTGTTCTCTAGCCCACGTGCTCGCAATAAGCCGCTCAGCCATTCAACGTCATCTTTCTCAAAAGCGTTTGTTGCAAACACAGCGTGCTTATCAGAGAGACCTCCGTCATCCAGATACCATACAGCTAATGTCAAATCAGACAAGACTAAATCGCGTGGAACTCGCTTTTTCCCATGTGGGTACCAACGCTCTTTCTGCTGACGCGTCCAAATCAACGCTTTGAGGTCAACTTCGTAGGTATCCCGACTGCCGAGGTTGTAAGCGTATTTCCCACGCCGTATTTGCACCCGACTGCTTGATACTAAGGAACCAAGCGCTTTCTCTTTCAGCCGAGCGTATTCATGGTCAGCATGGGCAAACCTAATTCGGCTTCCAGAGCGTGGTATCGAGGCATCGCCAAGCAGCATTCCATCTATCAACTCCATCTGCTTTGGATTTGGGGCGATTTCTCCAGTAACGATCCAATCCTGGGTGGTCAATGCCCCGGCCATTTTGTAGCCCGACTTGGTTAGAAACAGATGATCTGTCGTAACATTAACTCCTTTGAATCCATTGCTGCATCTACGCGCGTGTTTTAATCCGACTCGCATCATTCTGCGCCCACCGATTAAGTTCCGATGCCAGCCGGTAATCTTGTGCCACCCATAACGGCCGTTTCTTTCAACTGTGGCCACTTCGATTTCTTGTCGCCTGGATACAATTGAGGAAATACTTTTCCACCCCTGTTTGGTCAAAACAAGAGACCTTCCATCTAAGCATTTGTAATAGGTCGCTGTCTCAGGGGTGGAGAGCACCAGGATCGCGCCTTCCTCGACATACACGTTCTCCCCGGCAGAGCGATTGCGGGCCTCCATCCGCTCCTGCAACTCCCGATAGGCCCGGGCCAGGCCCGCCTCGTCCAGGCTGACGGCGGCGATGGACTCGATGAGGGACAGGCCGTAGCGCCGGGCGATGTCGGCCAGGAGGCGGTGGCTGACCAGCCGCTTGTTGCGGACGCCGCTGTGCAGGGTCAGGGCCAAGGGGGTGTCGTAGGACACCAGGTGGGGGTTGCGGTAGCCCCACAGCTCGAAGCAGAGGACGGTCTTCTGATCTCGCACGGCCCGATGGATAGGCCTCTGATCGGGCATGGCCTCCTTCACCAGCGCCTCCCAGTCGCCCCAGCGGCTCCTGGTCAGCACCGGCTGCAGGCGGGTGCGCGGCACGACCTCCAGGACATTGCCTTGGGGGTCAGTCAGCGGATAGTAGATGATGCAGGTCCCATCCAGCTTGACGTTGAAGCGCGCCTCCACGGCGTTCTGGGGCAGGGGGATGACGAGGCGGGCCTCCCCCTTCCGGTCCCGCACGTAGGGGTAGGGGATCTTGGGCATGGCGTAGATGAACTCCAGCCGCTCGGTGCCGTCCAGCCGGGTCACGGCCAGCATGCCCAGCTTCTCGCTCTCCTGGCGACACAGGTAGCCGGCGAACTCGATCCCGCCCGGCGAGGTGGCGGAGAACTCCTGCCAGTACTTCTTATTCACCTGCGTGATGTGGATGATCAGGTCCAGCATGCTCGTGTCCCCAAACTCCTCTCCCACAGCAAAAGGCAGCCCCGCGCCCAGGGATCCTGCCAGGGGGTTGAGCGAGGGGCTTCTATCGGGTTCCCCCGTCATCGTGAGCTCTAATCCAGTGATCTGCGCTTCAGTGATGAGATTATACCACAGGATATTGAAATCATCAAACTTTCGGGGCCGGAACTTGTCTTCGCCCCCCTTTTGTGCTACACTTATCACGCGCCATCACAAACGTCGAAGGAGATGTCATGAAAAGGTTATCCCTCGGTATCCTGCTCACTGGGCTGCTCCTCACCGCTTTCGAGGGCCTGAGTCTGGCCGCGCCACCGTCAGGGCCTCCTCTGCAAGAGTGTCTCAACGTCTCCGTCACCTCGCCCCGCATGAACGCCATCGTGCGGGGCAACGTGGAGATCATTGGCAGCGCGTCCATAGATAACTTCCAGTTCTACAAGGTGGAATACTCCACCATCACCGATCCCGACCGCTGGATAGCCGTCAGCACCACCTATAACCAGCCCGTCATCAACGGCCGACTGGATGTGTGGAACACCACTGTCATCCCCGACGGGACCTATAATCTCAAGCTCACTGTTGTTGACATAAGGGGACAGGAGATCTGTCGCGTGGTGATCCGCCAGCTTCAGGTGGCCAACGCCCAGCCCACGGAGACGCCCACGCCGCCGGCTACCCCCACCCCGACCGAGACCCCTCGGGGTCCCACGCCGACCATCGCCATCATCCAGCCCCCCACCTCCACCCCCGCCATGGCCCCCACCCTGGCACCGGTGGCTGTCCCCACCCGCAGGCCCCCCGGCCTCCCTGATACCTCCCTTCTCGGCGACCTCATTGACGTCTCCGCCCTGGGGCAGGCCTTCATGCTGGGGTTGGGTTCCACGGCGGCCATCTTTATCCTGGTGGGGCTGGTCTCCTTCCTGCGCCGCCTCCTGTAGACAGACGTCAGACGCCAGACATCAGACGTCAGACCTTTGTCTGTTGTCCGCCGTCTGATGTCTGACTTCTGCAAAGAAACCAGGTTTTTCTCTGAATAGATAGGATTCTGGCCAGCGAATGTGACTGGAAAAACTACCTCTCTTTACTTCTGGGCGCAAAAAACCTGGTTTCTGGCGGAATTTAACATTGTCGAGCTATGGTCTGGCGTCTGACCTCTGACGTCTGGGGTCTGGAGTCTGATGTCCGAGAACAAACTCATCGTCGGGCTGGGGAATCCGGGCCCGGAATACGCTGCTAACCGGCACAACGTGGGCTTCCAGTGCCTGGATCGCCTGGCGCGGGCCCATGGCCTGGCGTTCACGAAATTGGAGTTCAAGGCACGACTGGCCCTGGGTGCGATCCGGGGCCAGAGGGTCCTCCTGGCCAAGCCTCTGACCTACATGAACCTCAGCGGCCAGGCGGTGAGGCCGCTGGTTCGCCGCTACGGGATCCCCCTCTCTGACCTCCTGGTGATCTACGACGACATGGACCTGCCCCTGGGGACCATCCGCCTGCGGCCGGGCGGCGGGGCAGGGGGCCACAAGGGGATGCGCTCCATCATCGAAGCCCTGGAGGGCCAGGATTTCCCCCGCCTGCGGGTGGGCATCGGGCGGCCGCCGGCGGGCCAGGACCCCGTGGACTACGTCCTCAGCGATTTCACGTCAGAAGAGAGAACTGTGATGGAGGGGGTCTACGAGCGAGTTGTAGCCGCTGTGGAGTGCTTCCTGACCGAGGGGATCATGGCGGCCATGAACAGCTACAACCTTGGCCCGTAACTCCCCAGGGGGAGCAGTGGCGAACGGAGGGTGGATGAATGATTAACGAGCGGTTTACCCTGGGCATCAACTACTGGCCGCGCCGCAAGGCCATGTTCTGGTGGCAGCGCTTTGACGCCGGCGAGGTGCGCGAAGAGTTGGCCCACATTGCGGATTTGGGCATCCACGTGGTGCGCTTCTGCCTGATGTGGGAGGATTTCCAGCCCCAACCGGATCAGGTGGATTCGGCCATGCTGGGCAACCTGCAGACGGTGCTGGACGCGGCCCAGGCGGCCGGCGTCGTGGCCATGCCCACCCTGTTCACCGGCCACATGAGCGGCGCCAACTGGCTGCCAGCGTGGGCTATGCAGCCGGCGGAAGGCGCGGAGGTGAAGCTGAGCTCCATCCAGCGCTTCATCGTCGCCGGCCGGGACCACCCCGGCCTGCCCCGCGACCTGTACACTGATCCCCACATGCTGGCTGCCCAACGTCTGTTCATTGACGCCGTCGTGCCCCGCTTTGCGGACCATGCGGCGCTGTGGGGCTGGGACCTGGGCAACGAAAGTGACCTGGTGTGTGTGGCGCAGACACCCGACATCGGCCGGCGCTGGCTGGACGCCTTTATCGGTCGTATCCGCGCCTGCGATCCCGACGCCCGCGTCACCTTTGGCTCCCACCAGCTCTCGCTGTTGGCCGACAACGGGCTGCGGGTGGACCACCTGGGCGCCATCTGCGACCCCCTGGTGATGCACGCCTATCCCATCTACGCGTTGGAGGACCGAGGGCCGGGCAACGTAGACTTTGTGCGCTTCTGCCTGGCGCTCACCGAAGGGCTGGGCGGGAAACCGGTGTTGCTCCAGGAGTTCGGCGCCTGTACCGCGCCACCCGGTGAGCCCGGCCGCTGGATTGAGGTCGGCCCGCTGCGCCAGCGCACCTACCTGGCGAGCGAAGAGGAGCATGCGGCTTACGTTGGCGCGGTGCTCCAGGCCGCTTACGACGCCGGCGCCCTGGGCGCCTGGATATGGTGCTATGCCGACTACACCGAGGATCTGTGGGTCCTGCCGCCCTGCGACTTGGCCGTGCATGAGCGTACCTTCGGCCTGGTGCGGCGCGACGGAAGTGAGAAGCCAGCCGCCCAGGTGGTACGCCGGTTCGCCGGCCGGCTGGGGCGTGGCGAGCTGGGGCCGCCGGGTACCCACCGTCGCCGCATCCAGGTCAACGCCGACGACTACTACCGCGATCCGGCCGGCAACTTTGCCCGGCTGTACGCGGACTTCATTGTGCCCAGGGTAACGTCAGGACCACGACCCTCAAGGCGTTCACGAGGGAAGAGTTCGCGGAGATCGTGAAGGGTCTCCCCTAGCTGATGACAAACGGAGCGCTCCCGTAAAGGGGGCTGTTCAGCGGCCAATGCGTCACCCCGCTATCCTTTGGAGGGAGAGATGAGCGTGAAAGCCTATATCCTGGCCAACGTGGAGGCTGGCCTGGGCGATGATGTGGTCAAGGCCTTGGCAAGCCTCAACGGGGTCACAAGTGCCTACAACGTCACAGGGCCCTACGACGTGATCGCTTTCGTTGAGGTCGCCGACACCGATGCCCTGGGCGAGCTGGTGATCACCAAGATCCAGACCGTGAAGGGGATCGCCAAGACCCTCACCTGCGTGGTGATATAACCATACCGGTGGTCATCGGGCGGCCGCCAGCGGGGGAGGACCCCGTGGACTACGTCCTCAGCGACTTCACACCGGAGGAGGGGGCGGTCATGGAGGGGGTCTACGAGCGGGTACCAGCCGCCGTGAAGTGCTGGCTGACGGAGGGGATTGGGGAAGCGATGGGCCGGTACAACTCCGCCCCATAACGCCCCAGGAAGGGGGGTTGGGAGCGGGGGTTGCGAAATTGTTGGGTGTAAGCTCTAGACAGAACCGCTCTTCTGTGATATAATGGGGTTAAAGAGAACACCGCTCTTGAGTACACTCTAGCGGCGGAAAGCAAGGGAGTCTCTCAGTAGCTGCCGAAAGCTTCTGGCGCGAGCCAGGAGTTTGCTTTCGGCTTCTTGTTTATGAGAGGGGTTCGTCTGGAGTCGGGGATAGACGAAGCGATTCGGGATAACATGCATTTTGGTGGGATAGCCGAACCCCCGAGGTTCGTTTATCCCCGTAGATCGGGCGGCGGGTTAGCGGGCGGCTTGCTCCGCTTTTGAGGTTGATGCCTTCAGCAAATCTGCCCGCGGAACTTCGCTCATCTCTCGGGTGGGCGGCGCCGCCCAAATGTCCCCTTCGGGGGCACTTCGCCTACCCGCCGTCCGTTAGATGAAATTGCGCCCGTTGAGGAGTGAAGGGCATGGCCAGAAAACGGAAAGCCAGGATCCAGAAGCAGGTAGGGGATTACCGCCACGACGAGGCCAGGCGGAAGAACAACCCGCCGGCCGGCATCGCCCCCACCTACGAAGTGCGGGAACGCCGGGTGACTTCCTATGCCTACGACCCGCACCTGGACCCGCAGCTTCAGTGGGGAGGCAAAGCCGAGCACACCTCGTTTGACGTGGACGTGGTCTCTCTGCACATCCACGAGCGCATCTCTACGCGGGCGATTCTCGATGCTGTGCGCCGTCCTGAACCGCTGCAACTTTCCCTCTTCGGCGAAACACCCTTGCCCCTGAACCAGCAAATCGAGTTCTACCAGCACGAGGTCGGGTGGGTGAACCGGTTGATTCTGGGCGACTCTCTCTTGATGATGAACTCTCTCCTGGTCAAAGAGGGGATGGCGGGCAAGATGCAGATGATCTATGTGGACCCGCCCTATGGCATCAAGTACTCCTCTAATTTCCAGCCCCGCATTGACCGAAGAGACGTGAAAGACAAAGACGAGGACCTCACCCACGAGCCGGAGCAGATCAAAGCCTACCGAGACACCTGGAGACTGGGCATCCATTCCTGGCTGACCTACCTGCGCGACCGCCTGCTTCTGGCCCGCGAACTCCTCACCGAGAGTGGGTCTATCTTCGTCCAGATCAACGACGAGAACCTGCACTTGGTACGGAACCTGCTGGACGAAGTCTTTGGACGAGAGAATTTTATAGCGGTAGTGGCTTTCAGAAAAACAGGAGGCTTTCCATCTGGATTTTTGGCTAGTGTCTATGACTACCTGCTATGGTATACGAAGGACAGAGGTGAAACGAAGTACCGCCAATTGCACTTGCTCAAAACTGAGGCAGGCACAGCCGAACAATACAGGCACACAGACGAGGACGGACGTTCCTTCGAACCTACGTCCCTCTTCTCCGACGGCGCAACCCCAAGTGGGAGCTTCATTGTTACCTACCGTGAACGCACCTTCCATGCTCCAGCCAATTGCCATTGGAAGACATCTTCAGAAGGTATAGAACGCCTAAAACATGCAGGGCGTTTGTGGTACTCACGCAATAGGCTTCGCTACGTGCGCTACCTGGATGACTTCCCTGTCATTCCCCTAACAAATGTTTGGGACGACACGATGGGCGAGCGTGAAATGTTATACGCTGTCCAGACCAACACCAAAGTGGTAGAGCGCTGCATCCTGATGACCACCGACCCTGGCGACCTGGTCTTCGATCCCACCTGTGTGCGGAAGGGTACGAAGGTGTGGGCGGTGGAGGCCCCCCCTGTGGTCCCCCCCCAAGCGGGGGGGCGGGAAATCAACCCCCCCCGGGACGGGGGGGGCCGGGGGGGGGCCAACGCCCGCCCCGTGTCGGGGGTGGGCCGGGGAGGGGGCAACTCCCGCCCCGTGTACGGGGAGGGCCGGGGAGGGGGTAACTCCCGCCCCGTATACAACGAGGGCCGGGGAGGGGGTAACTCCCGCCCCGTATACAACGAGGACCGGGGAGGGGGCGCCCTCATCCCAATCGAATCCCTCCGCCCTGGTGATTGGGTACTGGCCCACGATGGCCGACCACACCGTGTGTTGCGCACGATACAACGGCCCTACAAGGGCCTGATGATCGGAATTCAAACTGCCCACAGCGATGCTACTCTATGGCTTACTGCTGACCATCGCGTGCTTGTGAAACCGCGGCCGCGCTCCCTGGGAGGACATGCTGATTGGTCAGCTACCCCGCTTTCGCATCTTGAACGTCGTAAACAACTGCGGCGCGAGATGACTCCCCCCGAACGCAAACTTTGGCAGGCTCTACGGCGTCAGGCGCTGGGTGTCAAGTTCCGCCGACAGCATCCCATTGGTCCTTACATCGCAGACTTTTACAGCCGTGAGGCCCAGCTTGTTGTGGAAGTGGACGGAGCTACAGCGCATGACACGCCGGAAGCTCAGGCTCACGACGAAGCGAGAGACGCTTTTATGCGCTCCCTTGGACTGCGAGTTCTGCGGGTACCTGCGCGTGAAGTGCAGCGCAACCTGCCCGGAGTGGTGGAAGCAATTCGAGCCGCCTGTGAAGAGCAATTCAGCCCGGAAGGTGCAGAGTGGATAGAGGCAGGTGATCTGCGAGCGGGTGACATCGTGTTTGTCGGTGTGGATTTGGAAGGTGTGCCCATCGTCTCCATTCAGACCAAGATGGGTGAGGAGGAGGTTTACGACCTGGAAGTTGAGGATGTCCATTCTTTCGTCACCGAAGTCTGTGCTGTCCACAATTGCGGCTCCGGCACCAC
>JBHIEC010000023.1:0-19604 GCA_046760425.1 Anaerolineae bacterium | reverse complement strand
CTAGAAGCACGCCGCCTGGCTCCCCAGACCGAGCCAGGCGCCGTCATTTATGCGGCGCTTAAGGGCAACTACTGGAGTGCGGGCGCAAGCCCGCTCACAGGCAGCCTTGCGGCTGCACTCCGTTACAATTTAACCCATCGGTTATGCGCTAACAAGGAGTCTGCTTACATGGCACAGAACCTGACACAGAAGATCCTCAGCGCTCATCTGGTCTCCGGCCGGCTGGTGCCCGGCGAAGAGATCGGCCTGCGCATTGATCAGACCCTGACCCAGGACGCCACGGGCACCATGGCCTGCCTCCAGTTCGAGAGCCTCGGCGTCCCCAGGGTCAAGACCAGGCTCTCCGTCAGCTACGTAGACCACAACATGCTTCAGACGGGCTTCGAGAATGCTGACGACCACCGCTTCCTGCAGTCTTTCGCCGCCAGGTACGGCATCTACTTCTCCCGTCCCGGCAACGGTATCTGCCACCAGGTGCACCTGGAGCGCTTCGCTGTCCCCGGCCAGACCCTGCTGGGGTCCGACAGCCACACGCCTACCAGTGGCGGCATGGGCATGATCGCCATCGGCGCGGGGGGGTTGGACGTGGCCGTAGCCATGGGTGGCGGTCCCTTCTACACCACGATGCCCCGCATCGTGGGGGTGCACCTCAAGGGGCGGCTCCAGCCCTGGGTGGCCTCCAAGGACATCATCCTGGAGATGTTGCGCCGCCTGTCGGTCAAGGGCGGCGTGGGGGTGATCTTCGAGTACTTCGGCGAGGGGATTCAGGATCTGGACGTGCCAGCCCGCTCCACCATCACCAACATGGGCGCCGAGCTGGGTGCCACTACGTCTATCTTCCCTAGTGATGAGCAGACCCGCCGCTACCTGCGGGCCCAGGGCCGGGAGGAGGCCTGGGTCGAGCTGGGACCCGATCCCGGCGCTGAGTACGACGAGGTGATGGAGATAGACCTGGACCAACTGGAGCCCCTCATCGCCCGGCCCCAGAGCCCGGACAACGTGGTGCCCGTCCGTGAGGTGGAGGGCACACCTGTGGCCCAGGTATGCGTCGGCAGTTGCACCAACTCGTCCTATCCCGATCTGATGAAGGTGGCTGCCGTGCTCAAGGGCAGGACGGTGCATCCCAACGTCAGCCTGACCCTGACGCCCGGCTCCCGACAGGTCTACATCATGATCGCCCGCAGCGGCGCCCTGGCCGACTTTATCGCGGCCGGGGCTCGCATTCTGGAGTCGGCCTGCGGCCCCTGCATCGGTATGGGCCAGGCGCCGCCCACGGACGCGGTCAGCCTGCGCACCTTCAACCGCAACTTCCCGGGCCGCAGCGGCACCCCCAACGATCACGTTTACCTCTGCAGCCCTGAGGTGGCGGCCGCCGCAGCCATCACGGGGCAGATCACCGACCCCCGCCGGCTGGGCGACCCCATCGAGGTGGCCATCCCGGAGCAGTACGTCATTGACGACCGCATGATCATCCCGCCGTCGCCTGAGCCGGAGACAGTGGAGATCATCCGTGGCCCCAACATCAGGCCCGTGCCTCTGGGCCAGCCCTGTGGAATACGTATTCCACAGGGCCAGCCCCCGGCGGAGGCGCTGCGGGGCCAGGTGCTACTCAAGGTGGGGGACAACATCACCACCGACCATATCCTGCCCGCCGGGGCCAGGATCCTCCCCCTGCGCTCCAACATCCCGGCCATCAGCGAGTACGTCTACGTCCGTGTGGATCCCACATTCCCGGAGCGGGCCAGGGCTCTGAAGGAGAAGGGGGTGGCCGGCATCGTCGTGGGTGGCGAGAACTACGGCCAGGGCTCCAGCCGCGAGCATGCGGCGCTGGCGCCCATGTACCTGGGGCTCAAGGCCGTGATCGCCAGGTCCTTCGCCCGCATCCACTGGGTGAACCTCATTAACTTCGGCATCCTGCCCCTGAACTTCGTCCGTGCCGCCGACTATGAGGCCATCGAGCAGGGGGAGGAACTGGAGATCGTGGATGTGCGGAGTGCCCTTCAGACCGGGGACACGGTGAAGGTTCGGAACCTGACCAAGGGCACCGAGTTCACAGTGCGCCACGACCTGACGCCCCGCCAGGTGGAGATCGTGCTGGACGGCGGGTTGCTGAATCACATCAAGCAGGCAGCGTAGCTGTTGCAGAGGAAGATCGGTCTCAGGAGAGACCTCCTACGTGCATCGCAGGATTTGAAAGGACAAGCGTTCTATGTTGGGAAAGAAAGGCAGTACCGTTGATGAGGCCCAGGTCCTGGAGGCCCTCAGCCAGGTCATGGAGCCGGAGCTACACCGCGACCTGGTTTCTCTGAACATGATCCGCGACATCGTCGTTGACGGCTCCAGGGTCAGCTTCACCATCGTTCTCACCACGCCCGCCTGCCCCCTGACCGGGCGGCTGCGGGAGGAGTCCACGGCGGCTGTCATGTCCCTGCCGGGCGTGAAGGAGGTAGAGGTCAACTTCGACTCCCAGGTGCCCACGGACCGCCGGCTGGTGGGCAAGCTGGACATCGGGGTGCGCAACGCCATCGCTGTGGCCAGCGGCAAGGGCGGGGTGGGCAAATCCACTGTGGCCGTCAACCTGGCCGTGGCCCTGGCCCGCAGCGGAGCCAGCGTCGGCCTGCTGGACGCCGACATCTACGGCCCCAACATCCCCCTCATGATGGGCATCAACGAGCCACCCACCTCCCGGGACGGCAGGACGATCACCCCCCTGGAGAGCTACGGGGTGAAGTTGATGTCCATGGGCTTCCTGATCAGCGAGGAGACGCCCCTCATCTGGCGGGGGCCCATGATCCACAGCGTCCTCCGCCAGTTCCTGAGCGACGTGGACTGGGGCGGCCTGGACTACCTGGTGATTGACCTGCCGCCCGGCACGGGTGATGCCCAGTTGACCCTGGCTCAGTCCCTGCCCCTGACGGGAGCCATCATCGTCACCACCCCCCAGGACGTGGCCCTGGCCGACGTGGTGAAGGGCATCGCCATGTTCCAGCACCTGGAGGTCCCTGTGCTGGGCGTGGTGGAGAACATGAGCACCTTCCTCTGCCCCCACTGCGGGGAGAGGACCGATATCTTCGGCCACGGCGGTGGCGAGCAGGTGAGCGACCGCATGGGTGTGCCCTTCCTGGGGGAGGTGCCCATTGACCCCCGCATCCGCCTCGGCGGGGACGAGGGCCGGCCCATTGCCGCCGTGGCACCTGAGTCGCCAGCGGGGAAGGCTTTCCTAGACATGGCCCAGGCCCTGGCGGCCAGGATCAGCGTCTTACATCTGAGGGAGCCCGTCCCCGGGAGCTTTACCCCCTCCCCCGAGCTGCGGGTCATCAAATAGATGGGGGAGGAGTGCGGACGCAAGTCCGCCCCATAAGCAGGCTCGCGCCCTTCGGGCTGAGCCTCAGGACGAAGCCTGCCCTCCCCTTATAGTCAGGTATCGTATGCACATCACCGTCAAGCTCTACGGCAACCTGCGCACCTACCTGGGTGGCGAAGGGGATACGGCGCAGTTGGAGGTCGCCCAGGGGGTCACCGTCCGCCAATTTCTGGAGCAGTTGGGCATCCCTGACGGTCGGGTGTGGATGAGCGCTGTCAACGACCAGGTGGTGGACGGGGAGCGGGTGCTGCAGGACGGGGACATGCTGGAGGTCTTCGAGCCCGTAGGGG
This sequence comes from Anaerolineae bacterium, assembly GCA_046760425.1. Taxonomy (GTDB): domain Bacteria; phylum Chloroflexota; class Anaerolineae; order JBHIEC01; family JBHIEC01; genus JBHIEC01. The sequence goes on along the minus strand of JBHIEC010000023.1, from coordinate 15,950 downwards.
GCGGCGACAACGGATAAGAAACGGATAAGCGGATATTTCTCTTGCTCTCGGCCCTGTTGTGGAGGCCATGATAGTCGCCTCCGGAGGCGATGGGGCGGAAATTCCACTCCATTTCCGCCCGTTAAACGAAATTCACCCCTTTCAAGAATGAGGAGGAGCTCGAAATGGCATATCCACCCGCGCCCTGGACGCTCCAGGGTCATGCCTTGCAGACCCTGCAGTTGGAGGCAGTGCTTGCGTTGAAGGAGAGGCGATGGCCTACGGGTACAATGGCCGCATTCTGCACGTGGATCTGACCGGGAGAAGGATCACCACCGAGGAGCCGCCGGAGGAGTTCTACCGCCGCTACCTGGGCGGGCGAGCTCTGGTGGCCTATTACCTGCTCAGGGAGATGGCGCCGGGAGCGGACCCTCTGGGGCCGGAGAATGTGCTGGTCTTCGCCCCGGGCGTGATCACCGGCTCCTTCCTCTCCGGCCAGGGGCGCAACGGCGTGGGGGCTAAATCGCCCCTCACCAACGCTTTCGGCAACGCCGAGGTGGGCGGCTTCTGGGGCGCCGAGTTGAAGCGGGCCGGCTTCGACGCCATCGTGATCCGGGGCCGGGCGGAGCGGCCCGTCTACCTGTGGGTTCACCAGGGACAGGCGGAGATCCGGGATGCGGCCCACCTGTGGGGGAAGACGACCGGCGAGACGGAGGATCTGATCCGCCAGGAACTGGGTGACCGGGCCGTCCGCACGGCCCTCATCGGGCCCGCTGGCGAGCGGCTAGTGCGCTACGCCTGCGTGGTCAACGACCGCAGCCACTTCGCCGGCCGCACCGGCCTGGGGGCCGTGATGGGGGCCAAGAACCTCAAGGGGATCGCCGTCCGAGCGCCTCAGGGCAAAGGCCTGATGGAGGTGGCCGATCCCAGGGGGGTGCAGGCCATGGCCCGCTGGATGGGCGCCAACCTGGACAAGGTCTCCGGCCTCCACGACGCGGGCACGGCCGGCGGGTTGAGGGCCCTCCACAAGGCGAGCGGCCTGCCCACCTTCAACTTCCGGGCCGGCTCCTTCGAGGGCCACGAGGCCATCACGGGCCAGCGGATGCGGGACACCATCCTGGTCAGGCGGGAGACCTGCTTCGCCTGCGCCGTGCGCTGCAAGCGAGTGGTGGAGGTCAAAGAGCCCTATCGTGTGGATCCCCAGTACGGCGGCCCCGAGTACGAGACCCTGGCCGCCCTGGGCTCCAACGCCGGCATCGCCGATCTGCTGGCCCTGGCCAAGGCCAATGAGATGTGCGCCGCCTACGGCCTGGACACCATCTCTGCCGGGGCGACCATCGCCTTCGCTATGGAGTGTTTCGAGCGGGGCCTCTTGACCATTGAGGACACGGGCGGCATCGAGCTGCGGTTCGGGGATGCGGCGGCCATGCTGAAGATCCTGGAGTTGGTGATCCGGCGGGAGGGGATGGGCGACCTGCTGGCCGAGGGGGTATGGCGGGCGGCGCAGGAGATCGGCCAGGGGGCTGAGGAGTTCGCTTTGCACGTCAAGGGCCAGGAGCTGCCCATGCACGAGCCGCGCATCAAGCACGCCCTGGGGGTGGGCTACGCCGTATCCCCCACCGGCGCCGATCACATGCACAACATGCACGATACCCTGTACCGCAAGGAGACCGAGTCTCTGCGGCAGCTCAGGGCCTTCGGCCCCTTCCAGCCCCTGCCGGCCGAGGAGCTGGGCGAGGACAAGATGCGCCTCTTCTTCCACCACGTGAACTGGCGCCACTTCCTCGATTGCGTCGTCATGTGCGACTTCCTGCCCTACGACCCCCCGCAGATGGCCGACATCGTGCGGGCCGTCACGGGTTGGGATGTGGATATCTGGGAGTTGCTGCGGGTGGGGGAGCGAGCGGCCACCATGGCCCGCGCTTTCAACGCCCGGGAGGGCTTCACCCGCCAGGACGATACCCTGCCGCAACGCTTCTTCCAGCCTTTCACCCACGGCTCTTCGGACAGGGGGACACCCCTGAGCCGCCAGGCCTTCGAGGAGGCCAAGGAGACGTATTATAAAATGATGGGCTGGGATCCGACTACTGGCATCCCTACGGCCGACAGGTTGCGGGAGTTGGACATCGGCTGGATGGCCGCAGAGCTGAGCACATAGGAGGAGAGATGGACCTCGAAGCCAAGAAGAAAGCCTTGCGTATGATCACCTACGGCCTCTACGTCCTGACGGCCAAACGGGGCGACCAGGTCAACGGTGCCACCGTCACCTGGCTGTCCCAGGCCTCCTTCGAGCCCCCTTTAGTCATGGTGGGCCTCCGGCGGGACAGCCTCATCCACGACATGGTGGAGGAGAGCGGAGCCTTCGCCGTCAACGTCCTGGGGGAAGGGCAGGAGGATGTGGCTGAGACCTTCTTCCGGACGGCGAAGGTCGAGGGGGACAGGATCAGCGGCTTCTCCTTTGAGAGCGGGGAGACGGGAGCTCCCCTGCTCCTCGACGCCCCGGCCTTCTTCGAGTGCCGCGTGGTGGAGGTGGTGAAGCGGGGTGACCACACCGTCTTCGTAGGCGAAGTGATAGCGGCCGGCGTGCGCCGGGAGGCAGAGCCCCTGGTCCTGGCGGACACGCCCTGGACCTACGGGGGGTGACAGGGGGGCAAGGAGTTAGGATGGCTGAGGACGCTAAGAAGCGAAAGGGGCTGATCATCGTCTATACCGGGCAGGGCAAGGGCAAGACCACGGCTGCCCTGGGAACGGCCCTGCGGGCCTGTGGTCATGGCTGGAAGGTGCTCATGATCCAGTTCATCAAGGGCACCGGGCGCTACGGCGAGCTGGAGGCGGCCAAGCGGCTGGCCCCCAACTTTGAGATCATCCGCGCTGGCAAGGGCTTCTACAGGATCATGGGCGACAGGCTGCCCGAGGAGGTGCACCCCCGGGCGGCGGAGGCGGGGCTGGCTCTGAGCCGAGACAGGATCAGCTCCGGGCAGTACGATCTCATCATCCTGGACGAGATCAACGTGGCCGTACACGAGGGGCTGATCCCCGTGGAGGAGGTGCTGGCCCTCCTGGATGCCAAGCCCGAGGCCCTGCACCTGATCCTGACGGGCCGCAACGCCCATCCCCAGATCATTGAACGAGCCGACCTGGTCACTGAGATGCGGGAGGTGAAGCACCCCTACGCCCAGGGTATCCCCGCCCAACAGGGGATCGAGTACTAAGTAGGTCGCCATAAGTTCTTTCAACTTTTTCCCTGCTACAAAGGGGCGTCCCCTGACAAGCGGTCACCTACGCTTTTGCTCAGAGGCCACTCTTGAGACAGGCCCGGTGACAAGCGGTCACGCTCACCTTGGCTCATTTCAGCTCTTAGCTGGGAGCCGCGTGACCGCTTGTCAGGTGACCGCTTGTCACCGCCCCGATTTTCAGGGCTAAACGGCCACCAGACGGGGCGGGCCCTGTGGAATAGGTATTCCACGGGGCGAGGACGCCCCTTGATAGCAGTTTTGGTGGGTAGAGAAAGTGCAAAAAACTTTTGACAGGTTGCTTAGATGTCCTGTTCTTCTCTTGACCCTTGCTCTGGAGAGGAGCTGTGAAGCTTCTTCATGTCCGAAATCCATTGGACATCTCAGGCCAAAAGAGGTATAATGTATAGCGGCTGATAGGCTCATCACATCAGATTAAGTCTACCTCTGCCAGGTACCCCTTGGACGGAAATTGATGCCTTACCCTTGCTCGTTCCAGAGAATCGTGATATAATCTAGATATCAAGCTCAATACGATTTTCGTCTGTCTTGACGTGGCAGCCGACAGACAGAAGGCAGCTTCCGCTTTCGGCGGCGGTACGATCAAGTTTTCGCTGGCCAAAGCGTATAAGTGACTACACTTTTCTGAGCCAGCAAAAGGAGACAAGCGTGAACCGTAAAGACATGATGTTTCAGGCCTTTGATCTCGGCGACCCACCGGAGGTGCCAGCCACCGTCTTTGGTGGGGGTATGTGGACCTTGTACACCTCTGGGACGAACTTCAAGAGCCTCATCGGCGACTCCAGGAAGATGGCCGAGGTCAACATCGAGACTAACAAGAAGACCCGTTTCCCCATCGTCTACGTGGGCTCCGGCTACAACAACTTTCACGCTGCTGCCTTAGGTGGCCGCATCAAGTTCCGGACCGTGGGCGCCCCGGACCTGGAAGAACCCCTGGTGCAGACGGCGGATGAGTTGGACAGACTGAACATCGAGGACCTGGCCAAAAACGAACTGGTGCAGACGGTGTGGGAAGCCACCCGCCGCGTGGCCGACGCCCTGGGCGACGAAGTCGTCGTCACCGCCACGGCTTGGGGCCCTCTCACCCTGGCCGGGCAGATCTACGGCGTGGAGAATCTGATGCGGGCCGTCTACAAGAAGCCCGACGACGTGCGCAAGGTGATTGACTTCGCCGCCGACGTCATCCTGCGCTTTTATCAACCCCTCCTCGACGAAGGCGTCATCCCCATGGTCAGCCTGGCCGACCCCACCGCCTCGGGCGACCTGGTCTCTCGCAGGCATTTCGAAGCCTTCGCCCTGCCACCCCTGCAAAAGGTCGCCTCAACCATCCGGGCCAAGGGGGCCAGGATCCTCCTTCACATCTGCGGCGACACCACCGACAAGTTGGACCTGCTGACCAAGACCGGTGCCGATTGTGTCAGCATTGATCACAAGGTAGATCTGGCCACAGCCAAGAAGGTTTTCACCGAGAACAGGATGTGCCTGGCCGGCAACGTGGACCCGGTGCACGTTCTCAACCAGGGTACGCCGGAACAGGTGAAAGAGGCGTGTGAGGATTGCCTGCGCAAGGCAGCAGAGGGAGGCGGGTTCGTGCTCATGCCCGGTTGCGACATCCCACCTACGGTGCCCTTTGAGAATTTGCAGATGTTCTCCGAGACGGCACGGACATGGAAGCAGAGGAGGAGCAAAGGGATGTGACCCTTCATGGCAATGGGGCCAAATGCCGAAGAAAGGGGGGATGAGACGGCGAGGATAACTCTCAACAGTCATCGTTCGCGGGAGCGGCGGAAGGTCGTCGGTCCCCAAGTTACCCAACCGAATCAAAGGAGGAGAGGATGGTCACCTCTGAAAGGGCGCAACAAGCCAACGAGTACATGAAGAAGGTCATGGGCTTCACCCCCCGCATGTTCCAGGTCATCAACACCGTCAACCCTGAGTGTGGGGAGCGCTTCGCCGATTTCTACGACACCATCTGGCGAGACGGGGCCCTGTCCAAGAAGATCAAGGAGCTGATGTTCACCGCCATCGGCGTCACCCTCATGTCCCCACGTTGCCTGATCCACGTCATCCCGGCCATCGAGGCGGGGGCTACCGATGCCGAGATCTTCGAGGCCGTAAGCGTGGGCACCATCGGGGCCGGGTTTGTGCCCAATGGGACGGGTATACCGTATGCCTTCGAGTATGCGGCCAAGTGTCTGGAGATCGCCGCCAAGTACCGGGCTGGCGAAGAGTGGGAGTATCTGCTGCCCCCCAAGTTCGACCACGGCGTCTTCTAAAAAAGGTCTCTTTGGTGGGGTCAGGGGATTCCCGCCCAGCTTTGTTCAGGGGCTCCAGTGGTACTGGCAGGATTGAGGCAGGGGTCCAGGGGGCCTCTGCCTCAGTCCCTGTTTGATGTCTAGAGGCAAGGTGATGCAAGGGGATAAGAAGCGATTCCTGATCTTATTGATCTCAGGCCTGAGCACGCCAGCCCCGGCCCGCTCGGCCCTCATGTTCGCTACCCTGGCTGCGGCAGCCTTTGATCTGGAGACGGTGGTGTACTGCGTCCAGGAGGGGGCCGAGATCATGGTCAAGGGAGCGGTGGACAGGGAAAAGGTGACCCCCGGCGTCCCCACCCTCAAGCAGCGCCTGGCCGAAGCCATCGAGGCCGGGGTCAGGCTCGAGGTGTGCGAGCAGACGGCGGCTAACAAGGGCATCACTCAGCAGGACCTGATCCCCGAGGCGAAGATCGTCGGCGGGGCGGTGCTCATCGAGCACGCCCTGAACTGCGCCGGGATGCTGTGCTTCTGATGAGCCTAAGGAAGGTGCTTTCTCATCAATGACCAAACATCTGGTGATCTTCCAACCCTCGGGCCGGCGGGGGTATATCGAAGAGGGCAAGACCCTGCAGGAAGCCTCTCGCGAGCTGGGGGTGGACATCGAGTCCATCTGCGGCGGCAAGATGACCTGCGGCAAGTGCAAGGTGCGCATTGAGGAGGGCTTCTTTGAACGTCACGGCATCGAATCCAGCATGTCCCACCTCTCGCCCCTCCTGGAGAGGGAGAAGCGCTATTTCGACTGGCGAGAGATTGACGGCAACTTCCGTCTCTCTTGCGTGGCCCAGGTCTTCGGCGACGTGCTGGTCTTCGTGCCCGAGGAGAGCCGCGCCGGCAAGCAGATCGTGCGCAAGACGGCCACGGAGCGGGTCATTGACGTCAAGCCGGCTACGAAGAAGTACTATGTGGAGCTGCCCCGCCCCACCCTGCACGACCCCCTGGGCGACTTCGAACGTCTCCTGGCCGAATTGGACAGGACGTGGGGGCTCAAGAACCTGAGCATTGACTATCAGACGCTGCTGCAACTGCAGAAAGTCGTTCGTCAGGGCGAGTGGAAGGTCACGGCCACGGTGTGGCTGGACAAAGAGATCATCAAGGTCGAACCCGGGTACGTGGAGGAGGCCTATGGCCTAGCGGTAGACATCGGCACCACCACCGTGGCCGGCTACCTGTGCGAGCTGCGCACGGGAGCCCTGGCGGCCACGGAATCCATGATGAACCCCCAGGTGCCCTACGGCGAGGACGTGATGTCGCGCATCACCTACGCCATGACCAATCCCGATGGCCTGGCCAGGATGCACGAGGCCATCATCGAGGGTCTGAACACCATCGCCAAAAACATCACCGCCCAGGTCGGATTGACCCCTGAGGACATCGTCGAGGTGACCCTGGTGGGCAATACGGCCATGCACCACATCATGCTCAACATCTACCCCGAGTATCTGGGCAAGTCCCCCTTCCCGCCGGCCATTCACCACTCAGTAGACATCAAGGCCCGCGACCTGGGCCTCAAGGTCTGGCCGGCGGCCAACGTCCACGTGCTGCCCATCGAGGCTGGTTTTGTGGGGGCCGACAATGTGGGGGTGTTGATCGCGGAGGAGCCGTACAACCAGGACCTGATGGAGCTGGTCATTGACATCGGCACCAACGGTGAACTGGTGCTGGGCAATCGGGAGCGGTTGATCTCGTCCTCCTGTGCCACGGGCCCCGCCTTCGAGGGGGCCCACATCCAGTTCGGCATGAGGGCCGCGCCAGGAGCCATCGAGAGGCTCAAGATTGATCCCCAGACACTAGAGGTCAGCTTCAAGGTCATCGGTCGTGAGGAATGGAGCACTGAGGTCAGCGACAACATCGGGGCCAAGGGGATTTGCGGCTCGGGCATCATTGATGCCATCGCCGAGATGTTCAAGGCGGGCATCATCGAGAAGAACGGGCGCTTCAACAAGAAATTGAACTCGCCACGCCTGCGGGTGACGGACGAGGGACCGGAGTTCGTCATCGCCTGGGCCCACGAGACCTCCATCGGCAGGGACATCACGGTCAACATTGCCGACGTGCGGGCGGTGCAACTGGCCAAGGCGGCCATGTACGCCGGGGCCAAGGTGATGATGCGCAAGCTGGGCCTGACTGAACTGGATCGGGTCATCCTGGCTGGAGCCTTCGGCAGCTACATTGACAAGGAAGCGGCCATGGTCATCGGCCTCTTCCCGGACTGCCCCTTGGAGCGGGTCTACGCTGTAGGGAATGCCGCCGGCGATGGGGCCCGTATTGCCCTGCTCAACGTGGACAAGCGGGCCGAGGCCAACCGCATCGCCCGCCAGGTGGACTACATCGAGTTGACGGTGGAACCGGACTTCGAGAAGGAGTTCGTGCAGGCCATGCACTTTCCGCACATGAGGGATCCCTTCCCCCATCTGGAGCACATCCTGTCCCCCGGAAACAAGGGTCACTGATCCGGCCCTGGTTTCGCCTTCACCGTTCCTGTCTTTACAAGGGCTCCGGGAGGGCCTTGGGGGTGGGATTTCGCCACGTCGCCAGGATACGCAGGAGGGAGCTGCGGGCTCTGGGCCTCTCGCCGCCAAGCGACCGGGTCATCGTCACCGACAAAATTCGCCGCGAGGTGGAGGGGTACGGGTTGACCCTGAAGGAGGTGCGGCGGGGCATCGAGGAGTGGGAATATCAAAGGCGTTCGCCACCGCACAAGAACGAGCGCGCGGTGGAGCGTTACACCAGGTTGGAGGGGGTCTGGCACATTGCTGTCGTCTACGTCCCTACGGCCAAAGAAGAGCAGAAACACAATGCGCTGGCTACCTGCCATGTCATAGCCAAGCGCAAGGTGGACCGTTTGCTGGACAAAGGGGTGCTGCATGGACGGCAGCAAAACAAGAGGCCCTGACCTCTTCCGAGGTTGGACCCCTGGTACCCCTGGCTGGACGGGAAAGGACCAGCATCTCTTTGAACCCTCTGCCCGGCGCACTCCGACCAGTGTCGGCTGAACCAGGCTTCAACGGGTGCGTGAGTCCCCATTTACTCACCTCAGGGGTACAATATAATCATAGTGCTTTCTTGGAGAAAAGTCAAGGAGATTCGAATGAAGAAAAGCTGGCTTCTCTTGAGCGTGTTGCTGCTCGTATTGGCTGCCTGCGCCCCGGCGGCCGCCCCGACGCCCACCTCGGCCAAAGTGCGGGTCGGCTATCTGCTGGGGGACCTACATCACATTGCCTACATCGTGGGGCAGGATGCAGAGGCGGGAGGCGGCAAGTCGTTCTTCGAGAAGTACGGGGTTACGGTGGAGGATGCGCCGGGGGCACCTTACGCCAACGGCGGGGTGGAGATGGACCACTTCGCCGCTGGCGATGTGGACATGGGTTATCTGGGAGCGCCGCCGGCCATCATCAAGCACCTCAACGCCGGGGTCAAGACCACCGTCGTCGGCCAGGTCAACGAGATCGGCTCGGCCCTGATCGTTGCTGAGGACATCAACCGCTTCTCCGACCTGGTGGGCAAGACGGTGGCCACGCCGGGCCATGCCACCATCCAGTTCTTCCTGCTCCGCAACTACGCTCAGCAGCAAGGGGTGGACATCAGCCAGATCAACATCGTGGACGTGGCCCCCAAGGACATGCGAGCCAAGCTGGAGAGCGGGGCGGTGGCCGGCTACATCGCCTGGGAACCCTACGCTTCGGACAGCGTGGTGGCCGGCGTGGGCAAGATTCTGGCCACCTCCGACGACATCTGGCCTCATCACCTGGATTGCGTCCTGGCGGTGGATCAGACCTTCGCCAAGAGGGAGCCCGACACGGTGGTTCGCTTCCTCAAGGCCCACCGCGAGGCCACGACCTGGGTGCAAGAGGCCCTGGCCAATCCCGGCTCCCCCCAGTACCGGCACCTGATAGACCTGGCGGTGAAGTTCACCCAGCGCGATGCGGCGGTGGTGGAAGCAGCCTTCAGGCTGATTGACTACAAGGTCGAACTCTCCCCCACCTTCCGCGAATCCTTCATCGAGTACACGAACAAGCTCATCGAGTTCAAGGTGATCGGGCCAGACAAGCTGCCACAGATGGGCTATCAGGACACCGCAGACTTTGCTGCCAGATACATTGACCTGTCATACCTGGAGAAAGCAAAGTGAGCACTTGAATTTGGGATACGGAGTGCAGGCGCAAGCCTGCTTTGCAAGGGCGGACTTGCGTCCTCGCAAGCGCTCACCTGCGAACTCGGTCAAAGCACGCTCTGAGGACGTGCCCGGTGACAAGCGGTCACGCGGGTTGGGGTAGAAGCTGGCAATAAGCTGACGCGAGTGTGACCGCTTGTCAGGTGAGCGCTTGCGACCGCACTCCGGCGACTTTTCTCATCTACTGAAAGTGACCTGATGGCAAGGGAGAGGCTTGAGATTGTCCGACGCTATGGACTGAGTGCGTTCTCAGTCATCGTCTTCTTTCTGGTCTGGGACCTACTGGCCGTCGTCGCCCACAGCGCCTATCTCCCCAGGCCCTATGCCGTCCTGCGGGCCTTTGCCACCTCGTGGGTGGAGCGGGATTTCCTGGGCTTCTACATCGGGCAGCACGTGCTGGCCAGCCTGGGCCGCATTTTCTATGGCTTCGGCCTGGCGGCAGTGATAGCCATCCCCCTGGGCCTGCTGGCCGGATGGTTCATCCTGGTGGAGCGGATAACTGGCCCCATCGTGGAGCTGATTCGCCCCATCCCTCCCCTGGCCTGGATCCCCTTCGCCATTTACTATTTCCGGGAGCCCTTTGATGCCGTGTTCATCGTCTTCCTGGCCGCCTTCTTCCCCATCCTGCTCAGCACGGTGGGCGGGGTGAAGGGCATTGACACCATCCTCATTGACGCCGCCCGCACCTTGGGGGCCAGGAATCTCCAGCTTTTCACCAAGGTGGCTATTCCGGCCTCGCTGCCCCAGATCATGACCGGAGCCCGCATCGGCCTGGGGGTGGGGTGGATGAGCATCGTGGCTGCGGAGATGGTGGGGGTCAGGGGCGGAGGGTTGGGCTACTACATCTGGTCCATGAGCGAGGTGGGCAGCTTCGACTTCGTCTTCTCGGGGATGATCCTCATCGGACTGGTTGGGGTGGCCATGATGGGCGGGCTGCAGTACCTGGAACGACGGTTGGCCCGGGCGTAGGGGTGAGGTCTGGATGCTCAAGCTGACCAGGGTGAGCAAAGAATTCGACGGGGTGCTGGCCCTTGACCAGGTCTCGCTGGAGGTGGAGGAGGGGGTTTTCCTGTGCCTGGTGGGACCCAATCGCTGTGGCAAGACCACGCTGCTGCGACTCATCGCCGGGCTGGATCGGCCGACCGGGGGCGAGATATGGCTCAATGGACAACGGGTGGAGGGGCCCGGGCCGGATCGGGGCTTCGTCTTCCAGGAGTACGCCCTCTTTCCCTGGCGCACCGTGACCCAGAACATCGCCTTCGGGTTGGAGTTGAGAGGGTTAGGGCGGGCCGAGCGGCAGCGAGTGGTGAAACACTACCTCGAGTTGGTGGGCCTCAGGGACTATGCCGACTATTATCCCTCGAGCCTTTCGGGGGGCAGCAAGCAACTGGTGGCCATCGCCCGTGCCCTGGCCAACGATCCGCGCATCATCCTCATGGACGAGCCCTTCGCCGCCCTGGACGCCCAGACACGGAATCACATGCAGGAGCGGCTGCTGGACATCTGGCAGCGGGAGCGCAAGACCATCCTCTTCGTCACCCACAACGTGGACGAGGCGGTCTTCCTGGCCGACCGCATCGCTGTGATGTCCCGTCGGCCAGGCCATATTCTGGAGGTGGTCTCGGTAGACCTGCCACGGCCGAGAGTGAGAACCAGTGTGGAATTCAACGCCATCAGGGAACACCTCTTGTCCTTGTTGACCCGTGAGATACTTCTTGAGCGTGGCAGTTGTTAAGTTGTACGGAGCGCAGCCGCAAGGCTGCCTGTGAGCGGGTTTGCGCCCTCGCAAGCGCTCACCTACGAACTCGGTCAGAGCATGCTCTGAAGATATGCCCGGTGAGCGCTTGCGCCCGCACTCCAGTGCGCGTTAACAGGATTTGGAGAAGGACGAATTGTGATGGCCAAAGCTCACATCAAGGCTGGAAGTTGTGGTTTCACAGTGGACGTCGTGGCCACGCTGCAGGATAAGCGGACGGTGAATCTGGAGATCGCCAGTGATTGTCCCAATCTCGAACCTTGGATCCAGGAACTGAAACAGGTTGACCCCTACTACGAGGTCGAGCCCCGGTCTGATAAAGGGCGCATCAGGTCCTTAGTCAATAAGCTCCAACACTGTGCCTCTTGTCCAGCACCGATAGGTATCCTCAAAGCGGTGGAGGTGGCCGCTGGCTTCGCTGTGCCTAAAGACGTTCGCATCGAGCTCAGCAGGGGGTAAGGGGGAAAAATGTTTCGCTTTGATAAGGAACAAAAGGTCTGTAACATCGCTGGCATAAAGGTCGGTGGGCAGCCCGGGGAGAACCCGCCGCTGCTCATCGCCAACATGTTCCAGAAGGGGGACCGGATCCTGGAGAGCCGCAGGCAACGCAAGTTCGACCGCGCCAGGGCCACCGAGTACATCCACCAACTGGAGACCCTGTCGGCCCAGACGGGGGTGCCGGCTCTGGTGGCCATGGTGGCCAACACCCCCGACGAGATGAAAGCCTACGTGGACTTCTTCGTTGGCGTGACCGACATGCCCTTTGCCATTGACATCTGGAAGGCTGATGTGCGGCTCGAGGCCGCCCGCTACGTGGCCGAACTGGGCCTGCAGGACCGGTTGCTGTACAACAGCATCACCCCCTGGGACGCTGACATCCCTGGCCAGGTGGCCGCCCTCAGGGACATGGGCATCAAGCACGTGGTGCTGCAGGCCTTCGACGTGGCCGACAAAGGCCCCCGGGGCCGCATCACCTCCTTGCAGCAGACGCTGCCTCTGGTCGAGAAAGGCGGCTTCGAGAGCATCCTGGTGGACACGGCGGTTATGGGTCTGCCGACCGGGGCCTTCTCGCTACGGGCTAACTGGCTGGTCAAGGAGCAGTTTGGCCTGCCAGTGGGTGGGGCGCCGGCCAACGGGACGTACATGTTGCTCAAGGCCAGGAAGTTCCCCCAGTGGCAGGATTTTCTCCAGAGCTGGGGGCGGGAGGGATTTGTGGGGATTGATGCCGGCACCCACGCCGTGATGGCTGTGTTGTGGAGCGATTTCCTGCTCTACGGGCCGATGACCGGCAACGCCCGTATCTTCGGCGCGGTGGCCGCAGCCAGCGCCATGTTAGCCGTTCTGGCCTACGACGAGGGGGCGCCGCTACCAACGGACGAGCGTCATCCGCTGAACCTGCTGTTTCCGGAGGTGGTGAAGCAACTGGAATGAGTAACCACAACTACCGCAAGCCCGCTCAAAGGCAGCCTTGCGGCTGCACTCCATACAACTTATAAGGAGGCCTAGTCCATGGCTCTAAACGGACTCAGCTCCCGCCAGCGAGTGCTCAACCTGTTCAACGGCCAAAAGGTGGACCGTATGCCCGTCTTCAGCGGCATGGGCAACATCACCGTGTATGGCCTAAGGCAGCACGGCCTGCGCTTCGCCGAAGTGCACACCGACGCCCGCAAGATGGCCACTGCGGCTGCCTCCACCTACCGTCTCTTCGGCTTCGAATGTGCCGTGGTGCCTTTCGACATGGGCGTCGAAGCTGAGATTTTGGGCTGTACCGTCAACTACTACGACGACGGCTCCGAGCGCATCCTTTACCCCACCATGTCGGAGAAGCCGGCCGAGAAGGTGGAAGACCTGCAGCTCAAGATCCCGCAGAACCTGGCCCAGGCGGGCCGCATCCCCGTAGTGACCGAGGCCATCGGCCGGCTCAAAGAGGACGTGGGCCAGGAGGTGGCCATCGGCTCGTGGGTGCTGGGCCCCTTCACCCTGGCCGGACAGATCCTGGACCTCAACGCCCTGCTGAAGACCTCGTACAAGAAGCCAGACCTGGTCAACGGCGTGCTGGACAGCCTGGCTAGCTATCTCATTGACATCCTGCACATCTACAAGCAGGCCGGGGCCGACTATCTCACCGTGCGGGAGATGGGGGCCACCTCGGATGTGATCAACCCCCGCATGTTCAAGGCCCTGGTCCTGCCCCATTTGCAGCGCATTTTTGCCGCCATTCCCTCGCCCAAGGTGCTGCACATTTGTGGCAACACCAACCCCATCGTGGAGTTGATGGCCGAAGCGGGTGCCGACGCCCTGGCCGTGGAGCAGAAGAACGACTTGGCGGCTACAGTGCAGAAGGTAGGCGACCGCCAACTCGTCTTCGGCAACCTCGACCCCTACGGTGTGCTGGTGCAGGGCACACCGGAGATCGTCCGCCAGACGGTGAAGCAGATCATTGACCACGGTGCCGACGCGGTGTGGCCCGGCTGCGACATCTGGCCCGAAGCGCCGGTGGAGAACATGAGGGCGTTGGTGGAGGAGGTAAAGAGATCAGGGACTAGGGACCTGATTTCCTGATCCCTGATCACCAATCACTCGTGACCACGAGAGAGGAGCACACAATATGGCGACTGAAGCCAAACGTGCCGAAATCATCGAGAAACTGAAGAGAGGCGTCATCGAGTTCGACGAGGACCTGGTGCGTGAGGCGGCCCATCAGGCCCTGGACGCAGGGGTGGATGCTTACGAGGCTATCATGGAGGGGCTGGCCGCCGGCATGGACGTGGTGGGCGACCTGTTCGAGCGCAACGAGTACTTTGTCCCCGAAGTACTTATGTCAGCCGATGCCCTCTACGTGGGGCTGGACATCCTGAAGCCCCACGTCAAGATGGACCAACGAAGCCAGGTCAAGGGCGAGGTGGTCATCGGCACCGTGGAGGGAGACGTCCACGACATCGGCAAGAACCTGGTCAAGATGATGTTCGAGATCGCCGGTTTCACCGTTCACGACCTGGGCAAGGACGTGCCCCTGGACAAGTTCGTGGAGGAACAGATCCGCACTGATTCCGACATCGTGTGCCTGTCGGCCATGATGACCACCACCATGGTCGGCATGCCCCTTGTCATCCAAAAGCTCCGGGCCAAGAACCCGAACGTCAAGATCATGATCGGCGGTGCCCCGCTGTCCAAAGAACTGGCTGACAAATGGGGAGCCGACGGCTACGCTCCCGACGCCACCAATGCCCTTCGCGAGGCCCTGAAGATGGTGGCTGCCTTGCGGGAGATGTAGCTGACAGCCGTCCTCACGCAAGCGTCCTTTCAAAATATCTGCCCCATGGTCAGGTCCTGGAGAGAACTGCAGGATACCTGCACCTTATAGTGTGGGGCAGCGCCGAGCGTCGCTCTCGGTGCTACAGTCCCTGGGGACACTTTACCACCTTCTTCTGGCGCATGGGTCGCTGCGGCCCCTGGTGGTATGAGGAGGAAGAGGAAAAGGCTGAGGGCCGCGCCGAGGCGACAACTGTCTAGCACCGTGCCTGGCTGTCAACAGCGACGGGGGAGCAGTGGCTGGCTGCTCCCCCGTCTTTCCTTGGGGATCTGAATCGCCATCCGTTTATGTGCAAAGAGGTACGAAATTTGGTATAATTATGCTCGCCAGTTGCAGCGGAGGTGCAAGCGCTTTGTCCAGGGATTCTCCCCCCTTGATCCTGATCACCAACGACGACGGGATCGCCTCGCCGGGGTTGCGAGCGGCGATACGGGCCGTCCGCGACCTGGGTCAGGTCCTGGTGGTCGCCCCCAGGGGACAACAGTCGGGGGCCAGCCGCAACTTCCTGCCCCACCCCGGCACCACCCGCCAGGAGAGCATCGAGGTTGATGGGGGCCAGGTGCCCGCCTTCTCGGTGGAGGCCGCCCCCGCCCCCACGGTGCGACGGGCCATCCTCACCCTGGTGCCCCGCTTGCCCGATCTGGCCGTCGTGGGGATCAATTACGGCGAGAACGTGGGGGTGGGCCTCACCATCTCCGGCACCATCGGAGCGGCCATCGAGGCGGCCAGCTTCGGTATCCCCGCCCTGGCCATGTCCCTGGAGACGGAGCAGGAGCACCACTTCAGCTACAGCGACGAGGTGGACTTCACCGCAGCGGCCCACTTCACCCGCCACTTCGCCCGTTGCCTCCTGTCCGCACCCCTGCCGCCGGAGGTGGACATCCTCAAGGTTGACGTGCCCATGGACGCCACCCCCCAGACCCCCTGGCGGCTCACCCGGGTCTCCCGCCAGCGATACTTCCAGTCCATCGTGGGGGTGGACGAGAGCGGGGACCGCAGGCTGGTTGGCTACGACATCCAGGTTGATTTCGATGCCCTGGAGCCCGATTCGGACATCTACGCCCTGCGGGTGGATCGGGTCGTGTCCGTCTCGCCCCTGACCATTGATCTGTCGGCCAAGGTGGAGCCGGATCGCCTGGCGGCGTTGCTCGAGGAGAAAAAA
>JBHIEC010000022.1:0-20076 GCA_046760425.1 Anaerolineae bacterium | reverse complement strand
CCCTACTTCATCGCCGTGGCCAACGGTGGCGCCGACCACCTGGACGTTATTCGGCCAGGCAACGAGGAGGTGATCCGCGCCCGCTTCGCCGACGCCGGTTTCTTCTACCAGGCGGATACCAAACAGCCCCTGGCCGACTTTGTGCCCCGGCTGTCTGGGCTCACCTTCCAGGAGCAGTTGGGCTCCTACCTGGACAAGACGGAGCGGTTGAAGCAACTCGTTCCCTACCTGGGCCAGAAGCTGGGTCTCTCTCCCGAGGGGCAGAGGATCGCCTCCCGAGCGGCGGAGCTATGTAAGGCCGACCTGGTGACGGACATGGTGGTCGAGTTCACCTCGTTGCAGGGGGTGATGGGTCAGGAGTACGCCCTGAAGTCGGGCGAGGACCCGCGGGTGGCTCAGGCCATCTTCGAACACTACCTGCCCCGCTTCGCTGGCGACGCCTTACCCCGGAGCGGGCCAGGGATCGTCGTCGGCCTGGCCGACCGGCTGGACAGCCTGGTGGGCCTCTTCGCCGTGGGCCTGGCGCCCAGTGGCTCGGCTGATCCTTATGGGCTACGCCGCGCTGCCCTGGGCCTGGTCCAGGTCCTGATCGAGGGCAGGTTCTCTCTTTTCCTGTCCGAGGCGGTAGGCCAGGTCGCCCCCCTGCTGCCTGTGGCCGTGGAGACCCAGGCTCTGAACGAGGTGCTGGCTTTCATCCAGCGGCGTCTGCAGGGCTGGCTTCTGGAGGCGGGCTATCGCCATGACCTGGTGGAGGCGGTCCTGGCCGAACGGGGCGACAACCCTTATCTTGCCTATCGGACCCTGGAGACGTTGACCGACTGGGTGGAGAATAGGGCCGTGGAGTTCGAAGCGGTTCTCACCGCCTACAGCCGGCCGGCCCGCATCGTGCGCGGCCATGACGATCTGCCACCCCTCGATCCCCAGCGTCTGCGTGAGCCCGCCGAGCGCCAACTGTACGAGGCGTACTTGAGATGCCGCGAGAAGATAGACCCGAATATGGATGTGGGTGGCTTCCTGGCCGCCTATCGCCTGTTGATTGAGCCCATTGACACCTTTTTCGACGCCCGGCGCGGCGTGTTCGTCATGGTCGAGGATGCAGCGGTGCGGAACAACCGCCTGGCTTTATTGCAGCGCCTCACTGAACTCTCCCGGGGCATCGTGGATCTGAGCAAAGTGAGGGGGTTCTAGGCCCTTGAGGGAGGGACTCGGTCATGTCCCGGTTGGCTGGGCCTAAAGCCCTTCGGATTTCCATAGCGATTTTGACTCTGACCTTTCTACTGTGGTTCACTTTCTTCCATATTGTCGCTTCGTCTCGTCTGCCGGCAGATTCATCCTGGAGCCCTAACATCAGAGTCAACGACGACCCTGGAACAGCCCGTCAGTGGCTACCCGCCATTGCTGTGGATGGCTCGGGCAACGCCTATGCCATATGGCAGGATGAGCGCAGCGGTGAATGGATGATGGACGTTTACTTCGCCCACCGCCCGGCCAGTGAACAGTGGGGCTCTAACAAGAAAGTCAACGATGACGCCGGGACAGCCTGGCAGTTGGCCCCCGCCATCGCCGTTGACGCCTTCGGTAATGCCTATGCCGTATGGGCGGACTCGCGTAACGGCGATCTGGACATCTACTTCGCTTACCGTCCCCTGGGTGGGAGCTGGGGGCCCAACGAGAAGGTGAACGACGACGGGGGAAGGGCTCACCAGGAATGGCCCGATATCGCTGTGGATGGTTACGGTAACGCCTGTGCCGTGTGGGTGGACCGGCGCCATGACAACAAGGACATCTATCGTGCCTGCCGTCCGGCAGGCGGAAGCTGGGGGCCCAATGAGAGGGTGAATGATGACAGCAGAGGGGCTGAGCAGGACCGGCCTGCTATCGCCATGAACGCTTCCGGTCAGGTCTGTGTTGTATGGATGGATCGGCGCAATGGTGATCCGGATATCTATTCCGCCTGCAACTGGGGGCCCAATGAGAAGGTGAACGATGACAGCGGGGTGGCTGATCAGGATTGGCCCGATATCGCCGTGGATGGCTTCGGCAATGCGTATGCCATATGGGTGGACGGGCGCAATGGGGACGAAGACATCTTCTTCGCCCACCGTCCGGCAGGTGGGAGCTGGGGGCCCAGCAAGGAGGTGGATGACGACAGCGGAACGGCTGTGCAGGAGACCCCCGTTATCGCTGTGGATGTCTTTGGCAATGCTTGTGCCGTGTGGATGGATCGGCGCCATGGCGATCAGGACATCTACTTCGCCCGTCGTCCAGTTGGTAAGGACTGGGAGCGCAATGAGAGGGTGAATGATGACAGCGGGGTGGCTGACCAGGACTGGCCTGCTATCGCCGTGGACGGCTCTGGTAACGCTTACGCTGTGTGGGTGGACCGGCGAAGGGGTGATGAGGACATCTTCTTCGCCTATCGCAGGGCGGGGGTTTATCTCCATCTGCCCCTTATCCTCAGAAACTTCTAGCCAGGAGGGACAACCATGGCCACCGGGAAGAACTTGCGGGAACTGTTGACCTCGCATCACCACCCCCTCAGCCGTCGGGGCTTTCTGAAAGCGATGTCAACATTCGCCTGGATAGTGACCATAGAGTTGCTACTTGGTATTGAAGGCTCTGACAGAAAGCCGCCGCCTCCGTCCGGCACCACCCCGGATATTCGACAAATCCTTGAGGCTCTTCAGAGGCAGGATGACCCACAGCTAAGGCAGCTCCGCGATGAATTGATCCACATGGCCAGACAAGGGCACAAGCAATTGGCCAATGAGGAGACGTGGGTCAAGGTCAAGGCCAGCCTGGAGGGAGAAAAATACCAGGAAATCCTCCCTCTGTTGGGATTGTCCGAAGAAACCGTTGCACAGGCGAGGCAGCACACGGAGCAATTCATTGCCAGACTGGACAACCAATACCCGGGTTGGAGGGCTTCCGTCAGCGCCTACTGCCCTGAGTGCCTCCAAACCTGGGGGGAGGGGTTATTGACCAGACTGGCGGAGGTTCCCAGCTTTAAGGCACAGCTTCCTCCTTGCCAGGATTGGATAGGCTTTATCATTTGTGCCATAGGCTGCTTCTTTGGATCTCCCTGGGGCTGGATTATCTGCATCATACTTTGTTACATAGAGCATTGCTTGGAGCTTTAACCAATATTGGTCACGCAGAACGTTTGTAGTGAGGTCTCATAGTCTCATAAAAAGGAGGGTAAGAGCAACCATGGCCAAGAAATGGGTGTACCTCTTCGAAGAGGTCGAAGAAGCAGAACAGTACGTCGGCGGCGAGTGGGAGGGCGTGCGTGCCCTGCTGGGGGGCAAGGGCGCCAACCTGGCAGAGATGACACGGATCGGCGTACCCGTGCCACCGGGCTTCACCGTCACCACTGAGGCGTGCAACGCCTACCTGGAAGCCGGCGAAAGGTTCCCACCGGGCATGTGGGAGCAGGAGTTGGAGGCCCTCAAAGAGGTGGAGAAACAGACCGGCAAGAAGTTCGGCGACCCCAAGAACCCGTTGCTGGTCTCCTGCCGCTCTGGGGCCAAGTTCTCCATGCCCGGCATGATGGACACCGTCCTCAACATCGGCCTCAACGACGAGACCGCCCAGGGAATGATTGAGCTGACCGGCGACCCGCGCTTCGTCTACGACTCGTATCGCCGGCTGGTCCAGATGTTCGGCACCGTAGTGATGGGCGTTCCCGATGAGCCCTTTGAGGAAGTCATCACGGAGCATCGGAAAAAACGCGGTGTGGAGACCGACGCCGAGTTGACGGCCGAGGACTGGAAAGAGATCACACAGGCGTTCAAGCGCATCATCAAGGAGCACACGGGCCGCGAGTTCCCGACCGATGCTTACGAGCAACTGCGCCTGGCGACGGAGGCCGTGTTCGAGAGCTGGAATGGCAAACGGGCCGTGGACTACCGCAACGCGGCCGGCATCCCCCATGACCTGGGTACGGCAGTCAACATCGTGACCATGGTCTTCGGCAACATGGGCTGGGACTCCGGCACCGGCGTGGCCACCACCCGCAACGTCTCCACCGGCGACAAAGAGATCGAGGGCGATTACCTGCTCAACGCCCAGGGCGAAGACGTTGTGGCGGGGATCCGTCTGACGAAGCCTATCCAGCAGCTCGAGGAGGAGATGCCTCGGGTCTACGCCGAGTTCGAGGAGATCTGCCGCCGACTGGAGCGGCACTACCGTGACGTGCAGGACGTGGAGTTCACCATCGAGCGGGGCAAGCTGTGGATGCTGCAGACCCGTGACAGCAAGCGCACCGCCCAGGCCGCAGTCAAGATCGCCGTGGACATGGCCGAGGAAGGGCTGATCAGCCGCGAAGAGGCGGTCATGCGCGTCACTCCAGAGCAGGTGGACTTCTTCCTGCACCCGCAGTTCGACATTGCGGCGAAGAAGGAGGCCAAACAGGCCGGCGATATGCTGGCTACAGGCCTGAACGTCTCGCCCGGCGCAGCCGTGGGCATAGTGGCCTTCGATGCCGACCTGGCGGAGAGGTGGGGCAAGGATGGCAAAGCCGTCATCATGGTGCGGCCCGAGACCAAGCCGGACGACGTGCACGGTATGCTGGCCGCCCAGGGCATCCTGACCAGCCGTGGAGGTCGGACCAGCCACGCGGCACTGGTGGCGCGGCAGTTTGGCAAGCCAGCCGTCGTCGGTTGTGCGGCGCTGGACATTGATCTGGAAAGGCGCCAGATGACGGTCAACAGCAGGGTCATTAAAGAAGGGGACTGGGTCTCTATTGATGGCACGGTGGGCGAGGTCTTCGCCGGCCAGATAAAGACTTTGGTGCCCGATATCAATGACCCCTACCTGCTCAAGCTCCTATCCTGGGCTGACAAGTTCCGTCGGCTGGGCGTGTGGGCCAATGCCGACTATCCCCGGGATGCTCAGCGGGCGCGGGACTACGGCGCTGAGGGCATCGGCCTGTGCCGCACGGAGCACATGTTCTTTGAGGAGGAGCGCCTGCCCATCGTCCAGCAGATGATCCTGGCCAAGACAGCCGAAGAGCAGCAGGAAGCCTTGGACAAGCTGCTGCCCTTCCAGCGCTCGGACTTCGAGGGGTTGTTCCGGGTCATGGACGGGTTGCCGGTCATCATCCGCCTCATTGATCCGCCGCTGCACGAGTTCCTGCCCAGCCATGATGAGCTACTCCAAGAGGTTATCGAGCTGCGGGTCAGGGGCGACAACCCGGAGCTGCTGGCCGAAAGGGAGAAGATGCTGGCAGCCGTGGCCAGCATGCGCGAGGCCAACCCCATGCTGGGTCTGCGCGGCGTGCGCCTGGGCATCCACATGCCCGAGGTGACCACCATGCAGGTGAGGGCCATCTTCGAGGCTGCCTGTAAGGTCGCCAGGGAGGGTGTGGAGGTCCATCCTGAGGTCATGATCCCCCTGACCAGCCACGTCAACGAGCTCAAGGAGCAGCAAAGAGAACTAGAGCGCGTCGCCAGGGAGGTCATGGCCGAGCAGGGGATCGAGATTGACTACAAGTTCGGCACCATGATCGAGATCCCGCGGGCGGCCCTGACGGCTGACGAGATCGCTGAGGTCGCCCAGTTCTTCTCCTTCGGTACCAACGATCTGACCCAGACCGTCTTCGGCATCTCCCGCGACGATGCCGAGGCCGGGTTCCTGCTGGAGTACCAGGAGAAGCGCATCCTGTCCGAGAACCCCTTCGCCAGCATTGACGTGGACGGCGTGGGGAAACTGATGGAGATGTGTGTGAAACTGGGTCGTCAGACCCGCCCTGACCTGGAGATCGGCATCTGCGGAGAGCATGGCGGTGATCCGGCTAGCATCGAGTTCTGCCACAAGATCGGCCTGAACTACGTGAGCTGCTCGCCCTTCCGTGTGCCCATCGCTCGCCTGGCTGCGGCCCATGCGGCGCTCAACGAGAAGCGTCAGAAGGGGTAACTCTGGTGTTCTGGTGGGCTCGCCCATGGGCGAGCCCACCAGGATCCTCCTGGAGATATCCATAAGCACAATAGAGGTTCGATAGCCGAGGATCCCGCAATTGAGGATCAAGAAGACCTACCACTACATCACCGAGCATGAGAAGGATGTACCGTGGGAAGTCGTTTTGGAGGTGATCCGAACGACGAAGGGCAAGGGGGTAGGCCCAAATTTGATTCGCTACATCCGCCGCTCAAAGAGACGTGAGACTATATCCTGTGTGGTGAAGACAGAGAAGGCAATCTGCGCGAAGATCAAGAAGAGGTGATGACCATGGCCGTTCCAAAGTGTCCAGAGTGTGGACACGAGATGAAAAAGATCATCGTAGATTTTGAGGGACATGGCGAGGTCTTGACAGCCTATGAGTGTCCAGAGGATCAGACTGTTGCCGATTTGACTTATCAAACCATCGAGGAGCTGGAGGGCTTTCCCCTCGTACATTCTGTGCAGGAAATCGTTGTCACTTCCACTGATCAGCTATCCATTCCCCTCGATGAAAAGGCCAGCCAACTACTGGGCCTGCGTGAGGGCCAAAAAGTAGAGTCCCTGGTGATTGACGGCAAGCACCTCCTGGTTGCTGTCCCTTGAAGGGGGAGCAGAAAGAGCAAGTGATCAATGAGCGTCGTTGATGAGATCAAGGAGCGGCTAGACATCGTCGAGGTCGTCTCGGGGTATGTGGCCCTCAAGAAAGCGGGGCGCAACTTCAAGGGGCTCTGCCCCTTCCACACCGAGAAGACCCCCTCCTTCATCGTCTTTCCCCAGGGCCAGAACTGGTACTGCTTCGGAGCCTGCGGCACGGGGGGTGACGTTTTCACCTTCATCCAGAAGGTGGAGAACATGACCTTCGCCGAGGCCCTGCGATATCTCGCTCAGAAGGCTGGGGTGCCCCTGGCCCCGCCTAGCAAGGAGCGGAGGGCCGAAGACGAGCAGCGACGACGTCTTCGAGAGATCAATGCCGCTGCGGCTCTCTACTTCCACCACCTGCTGCTGAGTTCCGCTGCCGGCGAGAAAGCTCGGGCCTACCTGGCCCAACGGGCCATCGCCGATGAAACCATCCAGGCCTTTCAGTTGGGCTACTCCCTGGACAGTTGGGACGCCCTGAGCCAGTATCTTACGGGCAAGGGCTATGCCCTGGAGGACATCCACGCTGCAGGGCTGATCATCGAGCGGGAGAGAGGGGACGGTTTCTACGATCGCTTCCGTGGGCGGCTGATGTTCCCCATTCGAGACGTGCGAGGACGCGTGATCGGCTTCGGAGCGCGCACCCTGGGCGATTCGACGCCCAAGTATCTGAACTCACCCCAGACGCCCCTCTTTGACAAGAGCAGCGTCCTTTACGGGCTGGACCTGGCCAAGGAGGCCATCCGCCGCCAGGGCGCGGCCATCATCGTGGAGGGGTACATGGACGTGCTCACGGCCCATCAGAACGGCATCCAAAATGTGGTGGCCTCCCTGGGCACGGCCCTGACCGAAACGCAGCTACGCACCCTGAAAAGGTGGACGAAGCAATTCATTCTGGCCCTGGACGCCGATACGGCCGGCAGTGCGGCCACCCTGCGAGGGCTGGAGGTGGCTAAAGAGGCCCTGGATCAGCGGCCAGTGCCCGTGCCCACCTGGCGGGGTCTGATCCGCTACGAACATCGTCTGGAGGCTGACATCCGAATCCTGGTCCTACCCCCCGGTCAGGACCCCGATGAGGTGATCAAGGCCAGCCCCCAGCAATGGGCCCAGTTGGTGCAGGGGGCCCTGCCGGTGGTTGACTACTACTTCTCGGCGCTGACGGCGGGGCTCGACCTGGAGTCCCCCAAGGACAAATCCCTGGCCGTCCGCCGGCTGCTGCCCGTGATCCAGGAAATCAGCGACCGGGTGGAGCAGGCCCACTATCTCCAGAGGCTGGCCCGCCTGGTGCGGGTGGACGAGCGGACCCTGTGGCAGCAACTGGGGAGCCCTAAAGCGAAGGCGGCCCGGCGGAGAAAAGGGGTTGCTGGGGTGCCAGCCCTGGATTTCGGGCTGGAGGAGTATCTCCTCTCCTTCCTGCTCCGGGAACCGGGGCTCCTGGAGCCTCTACAGGTACTGTTGGAGCGGGTGGGCAGCGGTGCGCTGCAGGCCGAGGATTTCGCTCGCATTGAGAACCGCGAGATCTTCGCTGCTCTGCAGGGATGGCTGGAGCAGGGTCTGGCCTTTGACCTGGGAGCCTTTCGCCAGGACCTGCCAGAACCCCTGGGGCGGCACCTCGACTTCCTGCTGCAACGCTCAGCCCAGGAGCCCCCCCTCCCCGAGGACAAACTGGAGCAGGAGGCCGGGGCCTGCCTCTTGCGCTTGCGGGAGCGATCCCGTCGGGGACAACTGACGCAGTTGCGCTTTCTCCTGGAGGACGCTGAGGAGAGGCGGGATGGGCGAGCCATAGACCAGTATCGGGGCCTGGTGCAAAGCCTCACCGCTGAGATGGAGCGACTGCAGCAGGCCCTGAACACCGGCTCACGGCTGGAGCGAGGCGATATAGTTCTCTGGAGCCCTCTCCCTGAAGCCTCGGAGAAGGAGGACAGGCTGGCGGTCCCCCACGGGGAGGCCCGGCAGGAGGAGCAGGGATGACGGAATCTTCCCCCCGAGAGGTCGTGGCCAGGAGGTTGCTGGCCAAAGGCGCGGCTCAGAGATACCTGACCCGCCAGGATCTGGTGGACGCCTTCCCCGAAATCGAAGCCGACCCCCAGCGGTTCGAGGACCTCTGCCGCTCCCTCTCGGAGATGGGCATCGAGGTCGCCGAGGCAGGAGGGGAGGTGGAGCCGGAGCTCGTGGTGGACTCGGGATCAGAGCAGGAAGCTGGTATCCCGGACTGGAGCCTGCCCGAGGTGGCCGACGATCCTGTCAGGATGTACCTGCGGGAGATCGGCCGGGTACCCCTTCTGACGGCCCAGGAGGAAGTGCGGCTGGCGGAGGCCATCAGGCGGGGGGAGATGGCCCGCCGACGGCTGAGGCAAAAAGAGGTTGATGCGGGGGAGATCACCGAGCTGGATCGGGAGATCTTTGAGGGAGCTATGGCCAAGTGGCGGCTGGCGGAGGCCAACCTGCGCCTGGTGGTCAGCATAGCCAAGCACTACGTGGGGCGGGGCATCTCCTTCTCGGACCTCATCCAGGAGGGGAACATGGGGCTGCTGCGGGC
Organism: Anaerolineae bacterium; assembly: GCA_046760425.1. Classification (GTDB taxonomy): domain Bacteria; phylum Chloroflexota; class Anaerolineae; order JBHIEC01; family JBHIEC01; genus JBHIEC01. The sequence goes on along the minus strand of JBHIEC010000022.1, from coordinate 10,961 downwards.
GGTGGAGAAGTTCGACCCCCGGCGGGGTTTCAAGTTCAGTACCTATGCCACATGGTGGATCCGTCAGGCCATCAGCCGTGCCATCGCTGATCAGGCCCGCACCATCCGCATCCCGGCGCACATGGTGGACACCATCAACCGCTTCGCCCAGGTGTCCCGCCGCCTGCTCCCGGAGTTGGGGCGGGAGCCCACTTACGAGGAGATCGCCCTGGAGATGGGCCTGCTCTCCGAGAAGGACCGGCGGGCTGTGGAGGAGGCCCTGGCGGCGGGCGAGCCCCTGGAGCCGGCCCTGGAGCGGAAACTGAAGCGGGCCACGACCAAGGTGAGGCGCCTCGTGCACATCGCCCAGGAGCCCATGTCTCTGGAGATGCCCATCGGCAGGACCGAAGGGGAGAACGAGAGGCACCTGGGCGACTTCATCGAAGATCAATCCCTGCTCGGTCCGGGGGATGCCGCCTCCCAGCAGTTGCTGAAGGAGATCATGCAGGACATCCTAGCCGACCTGGACAAGCGCGAGCGTCGCGTCCTGGAGTTGCGCTTCGGCCTGGTGGACGGGCAGGCCCGTACCCTGGAGGAAGTGGGGCGGGAGTTCGGCGTGACCCGGGAGCGTATCCGTCAGATCGAGACCAAAGCCCTGCGCAAGCTACGCCACCCTATCCGCAGCCGCCAGCTCAGGGATTATCTGAAATAGCGGACTTGACCATTGGCCCTGAAAGATGTATAATGAAAGGCGAGAGTTGGCTCAGTAGCGCGACCAAGTGCTCATCACATTCCCCCCTAGCTCAATGGGTAGAGCGCTCGGCTGTTAACCGAAGGGTTAGAGGTTCGAGTCCTCTGGGGGGAGTAGGCGAGAGGGCCTGTCTGTTGGGCGGGCCCTCTTGTGTTTGTTGACCATAGCGGCATCCTCGTCAGGGTTATCCCAGATTTGTAGGGGCAATCCCTTGCGGTTGCCCTGTGGGGCCGGCGCAAGGCACGGCCCCTACAAAATGGGATGCGGCATTTCGTAGGGCTTGACAAAGAGAAAGAAAAAGGGTAAACTAAAAGAGGTGATTGGCTGGTGTGTCCTGTCCATTGGGAGAGGATAGGCGAATTGTTCTCTCTCGACTTGTGGTGTATCTAAGCCCTCAACGAAGCGGGCTCCAGCCAAGGCGATTCTGGTTGGGGCCTTTGATTTTTAAGGACCGAGGGGCCATGCATTTTCTTAAGTGGTTCTACCCGGGCATGGGCGTCAAGCGATGGCTGCTCCTCCTTATGGGTGGCATCACCATCCTCAGCTTGGGCATCGCCTACATCCTGGTCAACATCTATCGTCAACAACCCCTGCCCGAGATCTTCTACTATCTTACTCTGCAGTTCATCCCCCGCCTCTACCGGGGCCTGCTCTTCGGCTTCGTGGGCAGCGTCATGGTGATCGTGGCCATTGTCCAACTGAACCGCTCCCTCTTGTCTGTCTTCCCCCTGTCCAGCCAGAGCAACCTGGTAGACCTGGTCTATCGCCACCGTTCCCGCAGCCGTGGCCCCAAGATCGTGGCCATCGGCGGGGGAACGGGGCTCTCCACTCTGCTCCGTGGGCTCAAGGAGTACACCGCTAACCTCACGGCCATCGTCACCGTGGCCGACGATGGGGGTAGCTCCGGTCGCCTGCGCCGCGAGCTGGGCGTCCTGCCGCCTGGCGACTTCCGCCAGTGCTTGACCGCCCTGGCTGAGGTGGAGCCCCTTATGAGCCAGCTCTTCGAGTACCGCTTCGGCGAGGGATCGGGCCTGAACGGCCACAGCTTCGGCAATCTGTTCATCGTAGCCATGTCCGGCATCACAGGCAACTTCGAGGGGGCGTTGCGGGAATCCAGCCGGGTGCTGGCCGTGCGGGGGCGCATCCTGCCCTCCACCCTGCAGAACGTGGTGCTGAGCGCCGAACTGGCCAACGAGGCGGTCGTCCACGGCGAATCACAGTTGCCCCATGGTGGAGCGGCCATCCAGCGGGTGTTCCTGCAGCCGGCCGATGCCCTGGCCTACCCCGAGGCGGTGGGGGCTATCCTGGAGGCGGACCTCATCGTTATCGGCCCCGGCAGCCTTTACACCAGTGTGCTGCCCAACCTCCTGGTGGGCGACATCGCTAAAGCCATCCGCGCCTCCCGGGCCCTGAAGGTCTACGTCTGCAACGTCGCCACCCAGCCGGGGGAGACGGATGGTTACGCCCTCAGCGATCACATCCAGGCCCTGCACCGCCATGTGAGTGATGGCCTGTTCTACTACGTTCTGGCCAATGATAACTTCAGCCCCCTCATCCCTCCCCAGTGGGGCGTCGAGGCTGTGCGCATTGATGACGACCTGTCAAGCTTGGGGCTGCGGGTGGTCACGGCCGACGTGGTGGATGAGACCCGTCCTACGCGGCACGATCCGCGCAAGCTAGCCAGCCACCTGCTGAAGCTATATGACGAAGTGGCACGCCATCATTCCTTCCGAGCCAAAGAGAGTCCTTCCCCATGGCTATGATAAGAACTGATCCCGGCCCTTTTACCTGCCTCCCCCCTGCCACGCTGCAGCTTAGGAGGTGACACCGTGGAACGCCTGTCCTCTATTATCATCACCAAGATACTCCTGCCCCAGAAGCGAGATGACCTCCTGAGACGCCAGCGCCTGGTGGACTTCATCCACGAGCACATTGATCGTAAGCTTATCCTCATCTCTGCCTCAGCGGGCTACGGCAAGACCGCGCTCCTTATTGACTACGCTCACGACACCGATCTCCCCGTATGCTGGTACTCCCTGGACAAGGCAGATCAGGACCCCCGCATCTTTATGGAGTACCTGGTGGCCAGCATCCGCCAGCGCTTCCCCCATTTCGGCCAGCGTACTCAGGCCCTGCTCCAGACAGGTGAGGGCCTTACCCAGGAGATGGAGACCATCGTTGGCGTCCTGGTCAACGAGATATACGAGGCCATTCCTCAGTACTTCGTCGTCGTCCTGGATGACTACCACTTCGTTGACGATAGCGAGGCGGTCAATACCCTCCTGGACACCCTTCTGCACTACCTCCCGGAGAATTGCCACATCCTCCTTTCCAGTCGGACCCTGCCCAGGATCACCCTGACGCGCCTGGTGGCTCAGCAGCAGGTGGTAGGGTTGGGGGTATCCGATCTGCGGTTTACGGCGCAGGAGATCCAGGAGTTGATGCGTCAGAACTATAACCTGGACCTGCCCGATAAGCAGGCGGAGGAATTGGCCCTCCAGTCGGAGGGCTGGATCGCCGGTCTGTTGCTCACCACCCATACCCTGTGGCGGGGTCTCTTCAAGGACATAATCCGCAGGCAGAGGCCGGAAGGGGGGGTCTTTGACTATCTGGTCACTGAGGTCTTCGCCCAGCAACCCGAAAGGGTGCAACGGTTCCTTTTGGACTCTTCTATATTAAAGCAGATGAACCCTGCCCTGTGCAATGAACTGCTGGGGATAGAGGATTCCCGAGACACGCTGGAGCTTCTGGAGAGGAAGAACCTGTTTATCATGAAGCTGGAAAGTGAGGGGGAGTGGTATCGGTACCACCATCTCTTCCGGGATTTTCTGATAGACAAGCTGCGGCGCGACGAACGTTATAGACATGCCGAGCTGCACAGGCGGGCAGCCCGGTTGTTTGAGAGGCAGGGGGCACATCAGGAGGGCATTGACCATTATCTGGAAGCGGAGGCCTACGAGGAGGCGGTGCAGGCCATAGAAGCGGTGGCGGAGGAGACCTTCAACGCCGGCCTCTGGAGGACCTTAGCCAACTGGATCGATGCTTTGCCCGAGGTGCTGCTGGTCGCCAGGCCGTCCCTGATCACCCTGAGGGCCAGGATTTATACCCAGGTAGGTGAGCTGGACAAAGCCCTCGAGCTTTTCGACCGGGCCCATCGGGAGTTCGCCAGGCAGGGTGATAGGGCAGGAGGGGCCGATACGCTGGTGTGGAAGAGCATCGCCCTCCGCATCAAGGGCCAACACCAGGAAGCCATAGACTGTTGCCAGAGGGCCCTCTCCACACTGGACGAGAAAGAAGTGCTTATCACTGCCCAGGCCCATAGAAACATCGGGATATGCTATGGCATGCAGGGCAAATTCTCACAGGGGATCAGGGAGCTGGAGATAGCCTTGGAGCTCTACGAGCGGGGGGGTGACCTGTACAACAGCGCCAGCCTGTACCACGATCTGGGAACGGCTCACGCTCTGATGGGCAGTCTGTCCAGTTCCTTGGCCTATTATCAACGCGCCCAACAATACTGGCGAAGAATCGGAAATCCACCTGCTCTAGGAAATACCCTTAACAGCATAGGTGTGCTCAAATACTTTCAAGGGGAGTATGAGGATGCCCTGAGCACCCTTGAGGAAGCGCTGGATAAGGTTCGGGAAGCTGGTTTTCTGCGGGTCGAGGCAACTGTTCTGGCCAGTCTGGGGGACGTTTACCGGGATGTGGAGAACTACGAACGAGCATTGGAAGCATACGAGGGAGCGCTTGGAGTAGCTGAGCAGGCAAATGAGATCCTTATCACTGTTTACACACTGAATGCTATGGGTGATACCCACCGGCTGATGGGAAATGACGTTAGGGCCAGAGAGCTCATCTCCTATGCTCTTGAGGAGGGGCAACGCCACCAACTGGGCTACGAGACTGGACTTTGCAAGACGTCGCTGGGGATTCTGTGCTACGCTCAGGGGGACACGCAACAGGCCCTTGAGCATCTCACCCGGGCTCAGGAGTTTTTCCAGCGGTGTGGGGCGAAGCGGGAGCTGGCCAGGGCTCACCTCCATCTGGCCCAGACCTTCTTCCTGCGCCAGGAGTTTCCAGAGGCACTGCAGCACCTGGAGACGGTCCTCGAACTCATCTCTCAACTGGGGTATGATCAATTCCTCGTCGTCGAGGGGCGGAGAACCCTGCCTCTGCTGAAATACGCTACCTCCCAGGATGCCAGGATGGCGCGGGGCGGGTATCTGGCTCGCGTAATGGCCAGGATCGAGGAGCATGAGGCCCGTATGGCGGAGAGGGCGATGCCCGAGGGCGCGCCAGAGGTAGCGCCCGTAACGCCCCCCGTTCTGGAGGTCTATGCTTTTGGCCAGGCCAGGGTGTTGCATAACTCCCGCCTCGTCAGCAAGTCCGAGTGGGACTCAATTCGCACGAAAGAGCTCTTCTTCTATTTCCTGGCCCACCCCCAGGGCCTGCGCAAGGAACAGGTCATGGAGACCTTCTGGGGTGAGGCCCCACCGCCCAAAGCGAACAGCTCCTTCCACTCCACCAACTATCGTCTGCGTCACGCCCTCTTCCACGAATGCGTGGTCAAGGAAGATGGATTGTATCGCTTTAACCGCCGGGTCCCTTATTGGTACGACGTGGAGGAATTCGAGAGGTTGATCAAAGAAGCGGAGGGATTGGATTCGGACAGCGAGGAAGCAGCAGAGCGTTACCGTCAGGCTATCGCTCTCTACCGGGGGGACTACCTGGAAGAATTCTATTCCGATTGGTGCCTGCTCAAGAGGGAGGCATTGAGGGAGAAATATTTCGCCGCCCTCATGAGGCTGGCGGCCTTTAAGGCCCGCCGTGGAGAGTTTGGCGAAAGCATCGAGCTGTACAAGAAGATCCTGGCCAGAGACGACTATCGGGAGGAGGCCCACCGGGAGGTGATGCGCTGTCTTGCTCTAGCCGGAGATCGGGCTGCGGCCATCAAATACTATCAACGCCTGGTACAATTCCTGGCCGATGAACTGGATGCACCACCCATGCCTGAGACCGTAGCAGTCTACGAAGCCATACGGCGTGGCGATATCACAACAGGATAGCGCAGTTCTTCTCGCAACTCTGGACCACATCAAGGGGGCATCCCTAGCAGATGCCCCCCTTTGATTTTCTGAAGATGCTGGCCGAGAGGAGCGTTTCGTGAGTATTTCGTGACTGTTTTATGTTATAATATAATCACCCAGCGGGTTCTTTATACCCGTGAGGAGAATTAGCTATGGAGGTGGCAAACAGATGACAAGGGTAAGGAGCGTTTACCTCAAGGTTCTCTACATCCTGATGGCCATCGCCGCTCTGGTGCTGGCCAGTGGTGCGCCCGTCAATTGGGGTAGTTAAGATGAGCAAGGTTAGATATGCTTACCTCAAGGTTCTCTACGTCCTGATGGCCATCGCCGCTCTGGTGCTGGCCAGTGGTGCGCCCGTCAATTGGAGCGGGTAAGAGAGCCAAAGGCGTTTACTGTCAGGTCCTTTAGTGGTGAGCGTGTCACTCTGGGGGAGCAGAGATAGTACGCCTGTCTGGTAGACGGCGGCTCCCTGATCGCCGGGGAAAAGACAAACCACGGCTCTAGCGGGGTGAGATAGCTTCACCTTGGGCAGGTCCGTGGAGTATTCCACTGGCATTACGCTGGGCCTCGTCCTTGGCTGAGGGGGGAACGGGTAGTCCAGCACGGGGAAGCGCAACGTTTGGATCTGGACCAATAAAAACGCCGCATTTTGGCATCTGAGCAGAAGGATGCCTGGCGCGCATAATTGCGGGGTTCAGTTTGTAAGCGCTTACTGTGCATGCGCGCAGAGCATGCTCCTACCAAATTCGTAGGTGAGCGCTCATGATCACAGTCCAGCAATTAACCCTTCGTTTATGCGTGCTAATGAAGGAGGGAGGCCGAGATGGCCTCCTTTTTCATTTCCCCTCGGGGCTAAGCGTCTCGTGAGTGTCCGGTGAGCGCCCTGTGACAGGGTGAACGGAGGGGCCAAAAAATGACGATTTGGTCCCCCTTGGGGTGAGCGTTCCGTGAGCTACATGTGTTATCATAGGGGCAACTGGTGTAGAGGGATGATTCTGCTTGTAGCGGTGATTTTGGCTCTGATGATCGGTCTGGCACGGGGCGGCAGCCTCCGCCAGGTGGCCGATCTGCCACTACACTGGGGCTGGGTGGCACTGCTGGCCTTCGCTCTGCAGGTTTTCCTGGTCTATTCCCCGCTGGAAACGCAGGGCAGGCTCCTGAGCCCGTGGGCGGGCATTCTGGTGCTATCTTATCTTCTTCTCTTCGCCGTCGTCTGGTCTAACCGCAGCCTTAGCGGCGTGGCCATCATCGGTCTGGGCCTGGCGCTGAACCTGGCCGTCATCGTGGCTAATGGCGGGTTCATGCCTGTCACGCCGGAGGCCTTGAAACGGGCGGGGCAGGCCGACCTGGCCCCCAGTCTGGAATCGGGGACCCTGGTCAGCAGCACCAAGGACATCATACTGACCAGGGAGGAGACGAAGCTGTGGATCCTGTCAGATGTCTTTGTCCTCCCCACTCCTCTGCCTGTGGCCAGCACCTTCAGCCCAGGCGACGTTCTCATCGCCGTAGGAGCCTTCATGCTCCTCCAGGCAGCTATGGGGGTCAACTTACTTTGGAAATAAGGTGGACTTCGCTGCCTCCCGTTTGGGGGCAGTCTGAGAACATGTAAGGAGGGAAAGAACCGATGTCACAGGAAGCACTGCAGGCCATCGTGGGCACAGCGATCATTGATCGAGCGTTTCGCCAAGCCTTGCTGGATAGCTTGGAGGAGGCCGTGGCTGGTTTCGACCTGACGCCAGAAGAGTTGCAGGCCATCACGTCCATCAAGGCCGAGTCCTTCGAGCAGTTCGCTGGTCAGTTGCACCGCTGGATCATGGAAACCAATGGCCGACGGGAACGGCCAGTCTTTGATTCTATGGCCAGGAGGTTGCGTCACGGCTTCGCGACACCCTTGTGATCTCCAGTTGATACCGACAGCGCGTCTGCCAGAGTAGCTGCGCCTTTCTTTGGCACTTTCTTCACGCGCTAAAACCGTTACCAAGGGGCGGGTAGTTTGGCCACGAAATCGGGGCGAGGTTGCCCCTTCGTAGCAGGGCAAAAAAATGGCCAACCTACTCAGGTTCAGCAGGGAGACAGCGGGTCCCTCTCAACGATGAGGGGCCCGCTCCCCTTTTGTGGGGCCAGGCGCGGTTTGTAATTCGGGGGCTTTGATGGTAAAATAATCGCTAGCTGCCGTACAGCAAGCATTGATCCCACCCACAGGAGACACCCTCAACATGAATAGCGCCGAGAGACGGGTTGTGGCCCTGACCAGCCTGGCCCACGGGCTGAACCACGTCTACATGCTCATCTTTTCCGCCGTGTTGCCCCTGATGCTTCGAGAGTTCCCGGTGGGTATCTTCCGCATGAGCCTGGTGGGCAATCTGGCCTATTTCACCTACGGTCTGGGAGCCCTGCCTGCGGGCCTGATCGCCGATAAGGTGGGCTCCCGCCGGCTCATCGCCGCCAGCCTCCTGGGAACATCGCTGGTCTCCCTGGCTATAGGCCTGACCCCCCACTTCCTGGCCCTGAGCCTGGCCATGATCCTCTTTGGTGCCTTTGCCAGCTTCTACCACCCTTCCGGCCTGTCCCTGGTGTCCAGAGGGGTGAGGGCCCAGGGGAGGGCTTTGGGTTACCACGGCATGGCCGGGAACATGGGCCTGGCCCTCTCACCCTTCCTGGCCGGGGCCATTGCCGCTGTCTACGGCTGGCGAGGAGCCTACCTCCTTCTGGCCCTGCCGGGCATGGCCCTGGGGTTGGTCGCTCTCTTCTCCGAGCTCACGACGGAGGGGGTGAGCGCCCAGGAGGCCAACCCCTCCCCCCAGGAGGCAGGGAGCCCAGGGCCCGCCGCCCCCCTGGCCCTGATCCTGGTCTACACTGTGGTTACCCTGAGCGGATTCATCTACCGTGGCTCGCTGACTTTCTTGCCCACTTACCTGACGGAGCAGGTGACAGTCGGTTTCCTGGGCCTGGGGGGCACGGCCCTGGGGGGGCTGATCACCACCATTGCCTTGCTGATCGGCGTGGTGGGCCAGTACGTGGGGGGGCACCTGGCTGAGCGGGCCAGGCCGGAGGTCGTGTGGGCCCTCCTGATGACGGCCTTCACCCCCTTCCTGTTCCTCATAGGCCGCCTGGCCGACGCTCCCCTGGTAGCCGCGACCATCCTTTTCGTCCTCTTCTATTTCTGCGCCCAGCCGGTGAGCAATGTCTTGGTGGCCCGCTTCACCTCGGCCAGGGCGCGGGGTCTGGGTTACGGCATCGCCTTCTTCTTCACCTTCGGCATGGGCTCCTTCGCCGCTGGCTTCTCAGGCTACATCGCCGAGCACTACGGCCTGAGCCAGGTCTTTTACGCCCTGGGTGGGATCGCTTTGCTGGCTTTGATGGGGGTCCTGGCCCTGACGCGGGTGAGGGCCGGGGCGCGCAGGGAGCGCCAGAAGCATGAGATTAGTTCCTCATAACAGCCTCATTCCTTTCCTCGTTATATTGAATGCGTGGGGTCGTGCGCACCGTAGGGAGGCGCCTTGATGGAGCGAGAGAAGGAGCTGGCCCTGCGGGCCTCGCGCTACGACGCCGAAGCCTTCGCCCAGTTGTACGACCTGTGCGTTGATAAAATCTACAAGTACATCTACTACAAAGTCGGCAACGTGGCCGAAGCTGAGGACCTGACAGCTCAGGCCTTCCTCAAAGCTTGGGAAGCAATCGGCGACTATGAGTGGCGGGAGGTCCCCTTCTCTGCCTGGCTCTTCCGCATCGCCCACAACCTGGTGGTTGACTACCACCGCGCCCGCCGTGAGGTGGTGTCCATAGAGCAGCCGGAGGAGAGGCCGCCTCTGGTCATCGAGGGCGAAGAGGTGGGGCCTGAGCAGGCCCTGCAGGAGATCCTGATGGCCAGGCGGCTGCGGGAGGCCATCGCCCAACTGACGGAGGAGCAACAGCAGGTCATTATCCTCCGCTTCCTGGAAGGCTATAGTACAGCCGAAGTGGCGCTTATCATGGGCAAAAAACCGGGAGCTATCCGAGGGCTCCAGTTCCGAGGCCTATCCGCGCTACGGGAGATCCTGAAACGAGAAGGAAGATGAGCCTGGCCGGGGTTTTGGACGATTGTCTGCGGGACATCGAAATACGCCAGGCAACGGTTGAGGACTGCCTAGACAGGCACCCCCATCTGAGGGAGCAACTGGAACCGTTGCTGCGCCTGGCCCAGAGCCTGGAGTCCGCTCCTGACGTGAGGCCTTCGGCGGCCTTCAAACAGGCCACCCGGGAGCGACTGCTTCGCCTACCCCGTCCCGTGGCGGCCAGAGAGGCGATGGAGGCTCCCTGGGCCCGCTGGCGTCAGCAGATCGAACTGGCTCTGGGGGGGCTCCGCTGGCAGCCGCTGCTGACCAGAGCCGTGGCCGCCCTCCTCGTTCTGCTGATGATCGGCGGCGGGACCGTCTACGCTGCGGCCGACAGCCTGCCCGACAGCCCCTTGTACCCTATCAAGCGGGCCACGGAGCGGACGCAGCTTTTCCTGGCCCCCAGCCTGGAGAGGCGGGCCCTGTTGCACCTGGAGTTCGCCGATAAGCGCCTGGTTGAGGGCATCGCCATGGCCCAACGGGGGAAGGACGCGAAGGCGAGCCAGGTGCTGGACGAGTACGGGCGGGAGCTGGAGAGGGCCCTGGCCACCATCGAGAAGATGGCAACGCAGGGTAGGAGCCCGGCCGAGCTCTCGGCCCAACTGCGAGAACAACTGGCCAGCCAGCGGCAGGTCCTGGAGGCGTCCCGCGACCAACTGCCCGCTTGGGCCGTGGAGGAGGCTCTGAGGGCGACCAGTCGGGTCGAGGGGGAGTTGGCCGAGCTGGGAGCGCCGAGCCCCGCTACCCCCACGCCCTCTCCCACCCCCTGGCCCACGCCGACTGTCACCCCCGTGCCTGGCGGTCCCGTGGTCCCGACAACACCGCCAGCAGAGCCCACGGCTACACCCCTGCCTCCAACGCCGACCCCCTTGCTGCCCACGGCCACGCCATTCATCCCTACGCCGACGGAGACGATCGGCCCCTCCACGCCCGGTTTGAAGGTGGTGACAGACACACCAACCCCGCCATCCCCCACAGCGACGGAGACACCTCTGCTCCCCACCGCCACCTGGACTCCCCCACCGCCCACGGCCACAGAGATCTCTG
>JBHIEC010000021.1:0-20353 GCA_046760425.1 Anaerolineae bacterium | reverse complement strand
AATCACCACAGAGTCCCCTCCTCGCTCCCTACCACTCTTCAGTTGTTAAGGTGCTTATCCCAGAGCAATACCAGTATAACACACAACTGGGATATTGTCAAGGGCAACAAAAAACCGATGCTCTTGCACCGGCGGAGGGAGATGGTTTACCTTGTGCTGCAACTTCTAAATGACCTCTTCCCTCCCCTCTGTGCGATTGTTAGATCTTTTCGCCAATGGCGAACGAGATCGACCGCTATAAGCAACTATATTCTACCACAAATCAAAGAACTTGTCAAGGGCCTAAGAGCCAAAATTTGCAATCTTAAGGAACCCGTCTACATCTCCTGCCGCCCCTCCAGAGCCCGCGTCAGGGTCACCTCGTCAGCGTATTCTAGATCCCCCCCCACAGGCAGGCCTCGCGCCAGCCGGGTGACCCGCACCCCCAGGGGTTTGATCAGCCGCTCCAGGTACATGGCCGTGGCCTCGCCCTCCAGGTTGGGGTTGGTGGCCAGGATGACCTCCGCCACCGGCCTGGCCTGCAGCCGCTGGAGTAACTCCTCGATCCGCAGGTCCGAGGGACCAATGCCCTCCACCGGCGAGATGGCCCCATGCAGGACGTGATACAGGCCTCTGTACTCCCGCGTGCGCTCGATGGCCAGGACGTCCAACGGCTCCTCGACGACGCAGATGGTGGACGGATCACGCTCCTCACTGGCACAGATGGGGCAGGGGTTCTCCACGGTGATGTTGAAGCAGCGAGAGCAATAGACGACACGTTCCTTGAGCTCCCGCAGGGCCTGGGCCAGGGCCAGGGCTTGCTCGTCCGGAGCGCGCAACAGGTAGAAGGTCAGACGCGAGGCCGTCTTGGGGCCGATCCCCGGCAGGCGGCTGAACTCCTCGATAAGGCGGGCCACAGGCTGGGCAACGGTCTGCATGGCTACATCAACCCCGGAATACGAAGCCCTTCGGTCAGGGCACCCATGCGCTGGGCGGCCAGTTCCTGGGACCGCTCCACCGCCTCGTTCACGGCGGCCGTGATCAGGTCCTGCAGCATCTCCACGTCGTCAGGGTCGAGAACCTCGGGATCAATGGTCAGGGACTGAATCTTCTGATGCCCCGTCATCACTACGGTGACCACCCCACCGCCAGCCGTGACGGTCACCGTCTCCTCCCCCAGCGCCTCCTGAGCCTCCAGCATCTTGGCCTGGAGCTCCTGGATCTGCTGCATCATCCCCCGTTGGCCACCTGGGGTTCGCATCCGTCTGCCTTTCCCTTTCCGTGCCATTTCCCCCTCCGACGGTCTAACCCGGTGGCGGGCTCTGTACATCGGCGATACGGGCCCCGAACTTCCTCACCGCCTCTTGGATCAGAGGGTCCTCGGCGGCGATCTCGTATTTGGTCCTGGGCCTCTCCCCCTCGGCCTTCCGTTGATCTCTGGACGCTAAAATACACTTGATGTGATAGGCTGCACCCAGCACCTGGCTCAGAGCCCGTTCCACCAGTGCTGTGTGCTGGGGCTCCTCGATCTTGCTCTTGTGGAAGGTGTAGTAGAAGCCCAGGGTGACGGTCGAGCCCTCCACAGCTACAGGCTTACAGGACTTAAGCAGGGCCTCCACATTGCGACTGTGGGGCCGGATGGCAGCCAGGACCTGCGGCCACTTGTCCCGCACCTGCTCTAAGGAACCCCTCGGCAGGACTTCGGAGGTGGGCGGTGCTTTGGCCTTGTCTTGGGGCCTGGCAGGGACCCGGCGGGCCTTCTCAGGGGAGGGGGGCACGCCTCTCTCCCTGACGGATGCCCCGGGCGCAGGAGGCGCGGGCTTAGCCTCCTCCTGGGTGCCCATCATGGTCGCCTCCACGAAGGCCAGTTCCAGCGGGAGCTGGGGCTGAAAGCCGATCTTCATGTTGAGGCCGGCCTCACTGAAGAGCCTGATGGTCTGGACGAGCTGACGGGCCGGGATCTTCCTGGCCTGAGCCTTCATGCGGGTCAGATCCTCCTCGGTGACGTTGAGGAGGCTCGCGCCCCCGCCCGTCTGGATCAGCAGCAAGCCCCGCAGGTACTCCAGGAGCTGGCGATTGAACTGGCGCGGGTCCATGCCATCATCCACGGCCTGGTTGATGAGGCGCAGGCCGGCCGCGACGTCCCTCTCCAAGAGATGGCCCACCAACCCTTCCACCGCCTGAGAGGGGACGGTGCCCAGGAGGGCCTGCACCTGGGTCAGGGTGATCTCTTCGTCGGCGAAGGCCACCAGTTGATCCAGCAGGCTCTCAGCATCACGGAAACTGCCTGTGGCGGTGCGGGCGATCAGCTCCAGGGCGGCCGGCTCAATGGCGATCCCCTCCTCCTGGCAGATGTGCCGCAGCTTGCCCAGCAGGTTCTGAAGGGTAACACGGCGGAAGTCGAAGCGCTGGCAGCGGGAGAGGATGGTGGCGGGGATCTTGTGGGGCTCCGTGGTGGCCAGGACGAAGATGGCGTGGGGTGGCGGCTCCTCCAGGGTCTTCAGCAGGGCGTTGAAGGCCTCGTTGGTGAGCATGTGAGCCTCGTCCACGATATAGATCTTGTAACGCCCCTCAGAGGGAGCGAAGTGAACCTTCTCCCGCAGGTCGCGGATCTCATCAATGCCCCGGTTGGAGGCGGCATCAATCTCGATGAGGTCCAGGCTGCGGCCCTCGGTGAGGCTGATGCAGATGGGGCACTGGTTACAGGGCTTCTCCGCCCCATCCGAAGTGCAGTTGACTGCCTTGGCCAGGATGCGAGCTACACTGGTCTTGCCTGTGCCGCGAGGGCCGGCGAAGAGGTAAGCATGGCTCACCCGACCATCGGCCAGGGCGTTCTGCAGGGTGCGCGTCACGTGCTCCTGGCCGATCACCTCGGCGAAGGTCTGGGGACGCCAGCGGCGATACAGGGCTTGGGCGGCCATCACCTATCCTCCCTTCAGCTTTCGCCCCCAAGTTTACCATTGATGGGCCGAAAATGCAAGTCAGGCCAGCGGTACCGCCAGCGCATCCGTCAGGGGACCGAGCCGCCCCAGCCAGTGGCCATCCATAAAGAGCCCTTCCGCAGCTTGAGAACTCGCTCCGGAAGGGCTCTTTTCGGTCGGTGGCCATGAACAGGGCCCCTCAGGCCATGTAGACATCGGTGAGGGGGCTTTGTACTCTCAGAAAGTGAGCGTAACCGAAGCCTCTCCTTGTCAGGTCCTCCTTGAAGGGGCCCACATCGGCCTGCTCACGGATGAGGGCCGTATACACGCCGGCCCCCTCGATGTCGCCCACGAAGATGGCCCCCACCAGCCGATCTCCGTGGAAGACCAGCTTGCGGTAGGTGCCGTCCCGGCGGGTGGCGTAGACCTCGTAGCCCTCGTTCGGGGGGGAGATAACCCCCACGGAGATGACGGGCACCCCAGCCAGCTCCATGGCGTTGAGCAAGCCGAAGGCACCGGGGTACTCGCGGTGCCCGCCGGCCATATTCTCGCCAGCCACATGCCCCATGGCCACGGCGTTGGTCCAGATGCCACTGACCACGGGCTCACCGGTTACCACGTCCACCGTCTGCACCACGTCGCCGGCGGCGTAGATATCTGGCCCACTGGTGCGCAACTGGCTATCCACCAATACCCCGCCATCAACGTCGAGGCCGGCCCCGCGCGCCAGTTCTGTGTTGGCCCGCACCCCTGTTGTGACGAGGATGAAATCGGCTTCCAGCCGGCGGCCGTCATCCAGCTCCACCCCCTTGACCTGCCCATCCTCCCGCAGCACCTGCCGCTCTGTGTGGCCCAAGATCAGCTCCACGCCCTGGGCCTCCATCGCATCTTGGAAGATGGCGGCTGCGGTTTCGTCGAACTGCAAGGGGACAATGCGGTCCAGAAGCTCGACCACGGTTACCTGCAGACCCCGGTGGCGCAGGGCCAGAGCACACTTGCTGCCGATCCGCCCCCCACCGATGATGACCGCTCGTTTCGCCTCCGAGGCCGCAGCGGCGATGGCCTTGGCATCGTCAATGAAGCGCACGGTGAAGACACCGGGCCCTTCCAGGCCAGGGATCCTGGGCCGGAAGGGGCGTGCCCCCGTGGCGATGAGCAGCCTGTCGTAGGGCAGTTGTCGGCCATCGTCCAGGAGAACCCTTTTCTCCTCCACCTCGATGGCCTGGGCACGGCAGCCCAGGAGCACCTCCACATCCGGTGGTCTGTGCAGTTCATCGCGGAAAAGGTTCTCCGCCTCCGGCGCCTCCTCGATGAGGAAGGGGAGGAGGGGGCGATAGTAGGCCGGATGGGGCTCGTCGGAGACGATGGTGATCTGACCCTGGGTGTCGTGCCAGCGGATGGCCTCTGCCGCCGCGTTGCCGGCTGCACCATTGCCGATGATCACATAGCG
The DNA here is from genome assembly GCA_046760425.1 of Anaerolineae bacterium. Lineage (GTDB taxonomy): Bacteria > Chloroflexota > Anaerolineae > JBHIEC01 > JBHIEC01 > JBHIEC01. Next base: position 16,003 of record JBHIEC010000021.1, on the reverse strand, counting down.
CATGCTTCTCACCCCCCTGAGGCGGCGATGGCCGCCGCATACCCCCGCCGTAGATCCCGCGAGAACTCCTCCACCTCGGCGTAGACCAGGGCTCTGGTGGGGCAGGATTCCACACAGGCGGGGGTCTCCAAGTCGGGGCAGCGGTCGCACTTGACGGCCACGGTGCGGCCGTTGGTCTGCCGTCCCACAACGCCGTAGGGGCAGACCATGACGCACGTCCAGCAGCCGATGCACTTCTCGCTCCGCTGCATCACCACCCCCTCGCGGGCCGGATCACGGTAGATGGCCCCACTGATGCAGGCCGCCAGGCACGGCGCGTCCTCGCAGTGGCGGCAGAGGATGGGGAATTTCCTGTCCGCCGCCTGCTCCACCCACAGCCGCTTGCGAGGTAGAGGCGTCTCGAAGATGGCGGCGAAGAGGTTCTTGGAGGCGGAGTGTTCCACGGCGCAGGCCAGTTCGCAGGTGTGGCAGCCCGTACAGCGATCCAGACGCACGAAAATCTGTTTCATCGTACACCTCCTCAGGTCCCCAATCCCAACCCTCTGCGCCGCTCCTTGATGGCCTCCATCAGCTTCTCGACCGCCTGGGCCGGATCCGTCTCCACGATGAAGTAGCCGCCGAAGAGCTCCTTGGTCGTCTTGGTCAGCACCTCGGCCACCAGCGAGCTGCCCAGGACTGGCGGCACCACCCCCACGTGGGTGGGCAGCCCGGCGGCCACGGCCCAGGTGCCGATGGCCACCGCCTTCTCCGTCGTGGCCTCGGGCGCACTGGCCACCACGGGCAGCTTGTCCAGATCTACCCCAAGTTTATTCGCTACGGCCACGGCCACGTCAGCGGCACGGGTGTTGTCCACGCAGGAGCCCATGTGCAGCACCAGGGGCAGGGGGGCATCCAGCCCCGCCGCCTGCCCCACTGCGGTGAGGACAGCCTTCAGCCCGTCGCCCGCGTGCTCCCGCGTGGCGTCGGAGGTGAGGAGCCCATGGCGGGCGAAGGCCCCCGCGCCACAGCCCGTGGCCAGAAGGAGCACATTCTCTTTTGCCAGCTCCCGAGCCATAGCTATGAAGCTCTCGTCCTGGGTCACCTTGACGTTGTTGCAGCCGGCGAAGAGGCAGACGCCCTGGATGTTGCCGTTCACGATGTTGTCAATGAGCGGCTTAAGGGGGGCTTCGGCGTTCACCTGGCTCAGGGCCCCCACGATGGCCTCGGTGGAGAAGCCGGCCATGGCGGTGTTGATATGGTTCGGGATGTTGACCCGTTGCGGGTCCCTCTTTTTGTAGGCTTCGATGGCCAGGCGGAGGATCTCCCGAGCCGACTCCCGAGCCTTCTCCTCGCTGAAGGCCACGTGGATGGCGCCCGGGATCTTGCTCATGGGCATGGTGGTGATGAGCTGGGTATGGTAGCACTCGGCGACACTGCCCAGGGCCGGCATGATGCACTGATAGTCCACCACCATGGCGTCCAGCGCCCCGGTGATCACCGCCAGCTCCTGGGAGACGGAGTGGGTAGCCGAGGGGATGCCGTGGCGCATCAGCACCTCGTTGCCGGTGCAGCAGATGCCCACCAGGTTGATGCCCTCGCTGGCCCCCGCCGCCCTGGCCTCCTCATCCAGCTCCGGGGCCACCTGGACGATGACGTCAGACAGGACCGGGTTGTGGCCGTGGAGGGCGACGTTGACGGCGTTCTCCTTCAAGACGCCCAGATTGGCCTTGGTGACGACCGGCTGCGGGGTGCCGAAGAGGATGTCGGCCAGGTCGGTGGCCATATGGCAGCCGGCGTAGTCGGCCAGGGCGCATTTGACCCCGCCCAGGAGCAGGTTGACCGGGTCGGCGTCCACGCCGTAGGTGGTGCGGTGCATCACCTCGGCGATGGCGCTGTCTATGCCCGTGGGCACCACCCCCAGCTTGAGGAATGCCTCCACGCGCCCTTTGGTCACCGTGGTCGCTGCCCAGGCCAGGGGGGTCTCCTTCTCCGAGAACTCGGCCAGCGCCGCCTCAGCCACCTCCCGGGCCAGCTCCTCGGTGCCCTTGCCGTCGCCGGCGATCCCCAGACGGGCAGCCACGGCCCTGAGCTTCCCTTCGTCCTTGATGGGGTAATCCGGCGCCTGGCCGGTGCTGGCCTTGAGCAGGGTATGGGCCAGGTGCTTGGCGTGCCCGGAGTGGGAGGCCGTGCCGGCGGCGATCATGCGATCCAGATTGCGGGCCACCATGGTATCCGCCGTAGCTCCACAGGCGCCCGCCTGCGGTCCCTCGCCGAAGGGGTCAATGCGGCAGGGGCCCTGCATACAGTTGCGGCAGCAGAGACCCAGCAGCCCGAAGCCGCACTGGGGCAGTTGGGCCTCGTAACGATCCCAGACCGTGGCGATCCCTTCCTGCTCGGCGATCCGTAGTGCGGCCTGGGAGCCCAGATCAATGGATCGTTCCATCTTACCCTCCTCCTATGTATCCCTTTCTCGCCCGGCAACGCCCGATGGATCCTGAGCACATCACCTCCCTTGTATAATATATGGGAGTCGCTAACTCCCTCCTCCGCGAGAGGTTGCGGAGGCTGACCTTTGACTTGACATTTGCCCCCGTCTGAGTAAAATGACCGCTCTTCGCCACTTCTGTGTGGGGAGGGGGTTAAGCCCTATGTGGGGAGCTGGCATAACTCCACCACCGTGGTGTCCCGTAGGGCTTGACGAACCTTCGAGCCATCCGTATGGAAGAGCATCCGCAGCAGGCCGGCGGCCTGCTGCCAGGCGGTGCCCTGAGCTTGCCGAAGGGTTGTCAGATGACGATGATTGTACCGAAACTCAAAGGCTGCTACATACAAGGGCAAGTAAACCTTGGACACCCCACGGAAGGCTGCCAGGTAGGGACGCAGCAGGCTGAAGAGCCCTTCGGTGGTGTTGACATGGACTTGGCCACAGGCGTACTGGCCCTCCTTGTGGCACACCGAACGATGTCGGTAACCCGCCGAGGTCAGGAAATGGTAGATGTCATAGTCATCGGTATAGACCTGAGCCCCCTGACGGATCCAGCAGCGCAGCAAAGGGCGAAGGGTCTCCTTCCGCAGGTTACGCTGAACAAAGAGGCGCACCTGACCGCCCCGCTGTACGATGGCCACCAGGGGCAGCTTATCGGTCTCCCACGTCCCGCGGCCCCGTCGGCCCTTCTAGCCTCGGCGACGGGAGGGGCGAGGCGGCTTGTGGCCGGCGGGACGCCCTTTCCACCCGCTGATGAGGTAGACCTCATCCACCTCGGTCACCCCTTCCAGGGGGATGTCGGGACGGTTCAAGTAGAGCACCACCTGGTACAGACGGCGCGTCCGCTGGCCAATGCGGGGGCGTACCCCTATCTGGCGGGCCATCTCTTCCGCCGGGTGGCCTTCCACATAGGCTGCCAGGCTGACCAGCAACTGGGCTGGGTTCTGGTGGCTCCCTTCCCAAGAGGTGCCCGTCAGATCACTGAAGGTCTTGGGGTAGCCCCTGGGCGTACGGCACACCTGGCAGGCGTAGCGCTGCCAGCCCGCCGAAGTGAGCTGCCCCCGCAGCACCTGCACCTGGGAGCTTCCGCAATGAGGGCAGACCAGCCCTGTGAAACAGATATTTCACAGGGCCAGCCCTTCTTCCCAGCGTACCTGTTGGATCAAGCGGCGACAGGCCTCCTGGTCCATCAGGGCCGTCACCTGATCTGGCCAGGCCTTGGGTGGTTGCGTGGCCTCCGTCTCTACCCAGGTGATGGGAAGTGTCCGCAGGTGGGGCCTCGGCCCTCTCTTCTGCGGGGGCCGGAGGCGGCGTCCTGGTCTGAAGGGCCAGGGTTGTTGGGTCCCCTGACGGATTTGCGCCCTCAGGTGGTCTTGCAGCAGCCAGGCCGGGTGCAGCGGTACCCAGGTTGGGGCGGGCAGGGCCCCCGCCAGCAGGATTTGCCCGCAGAGCAAGATCAGTGCTATAATACAGGTCGAACGGCTAAGCATGTTGAGCTCCTTTCGTAGGAGGTTGCTCAATAGCTTAGCCGTTCATGCCTCAGTTGTCAAGGTGCTTCACACGAAAGTGGTGAAGAGCGTATCTATTATACCCCCATCTGGGCCCCCTGTCAACGGTACGCTCCGAACTCCTGGACCGCCTGAAACATGGCCACCAGGTTCTCGGGGGGGACGTCGGGCTGGACATTGTGCACCTGAGCGAAGACGTAGCCCCCACCCGGGGCGAAGATCCGCAGCCGCTCCCGCACGTCCCGCTGCACCTCCTCCGGCGTGCCCCGGGGCAGCACCCGCTGGGTGTCACAGCCCCCGCCCCAGAAGGTGAGAGCCTGGCCGAACTTTCGCTTCAGGGCCACAGGGTCCATCCCCCTGGCCGAGGTCTGCACCGGGTTCAGGATGTCCACCCCGGCCTCGATGAGGTCAGGGATGAGGTCGAAGATGGCCCCGCAGGAGTGGAGGAAGACGTAGATGTCGCTGTGCTCCTTGACGTAGCCGTAGACCCGCTGATGGCGGGGCTTGATCATCTCCCGGTAGAGCTGAGGCGATATCTGAGGGCCCCACTGGGTCCCCAGGTCGTCCCCCATCTGGATGATCTGGATGTAGTCCCCCACGGCATCCAGGTACCGCTCCAGGTTCCTGAGGTGGCACTCCACCATCCGATCCATCAGGTGGTGAGCCAGATCCTTGTGGATCACCAGGTCCATGAGGAAGACGTCCCAGCCCCGCAGGTCCTGGCCCCACTCCAGGATGTTGCCCCCGAACTCCCCCACGATGGCGTAGTCTGTGTTCTCGTACAGGTGCCTGGCCCGGCGGCGCAGATAAGCCAGCTCCTCGTCGGAGATGGTCGGCCAGGGGTAGGCGTCAACCTCCTCTCTGGTCGTGACCCCGGCCAGGGGGTAGTGGACGCGGGTGAAGTAGAAGCTCCGCGCTGGCATGCGGGCCACCACCACCCCGTCGCGCACCAGGGCCCATGACGAACGGTCTCGCTCGCTAACCTCATTGCCAACCCTTTGCCCAGACCCGCGAGACCGTTCGTCACCCCCACCCTCCTCCCGCACGGGATCGAACTGGGTGGAGACCAGGCAGGGGGACCCGTCGGGCAGGCGCCACTCCTTCCACGCCCAGTTCATGATCCCGAAACCGGTCTGCACCCGGTTCAGGGCGATGACATCCACGCCGAAGCGCTGCAGGATTTCCTCCTCAAGCTCGGCCAACTGCTGCGAGATGTCGAACACCTTCGTGGGGGCGTCGGCCAGGCCCAGGTGCGCCTTCAATCTGTTGTACGCCACAGCCGTGATCCCGGTCACCCGGGTCCCGCCCAGGTCAACGGGCACCCGATCCGGCTCCCGATGGGCCAGGGCGGTCAAGACCCTCTGTCGCGAGTTCACCAGCCACCCTCCTGGGCGATGGTCATCCGTCGCACCAGCCCCACGGTGAGCATGAAGACGAAGGCCAAATCCACCAGGAAGTAGGAGTTGTCAATGAGGCCGTGGGCCAGGCAATCGGCCATGCTGGCCATCAGGCCCAGGGCCAGGATCCGCAGGTCCGGATCCCGCAGCCCCCGATACAGCCGCAGCCCCTCCCGGAAGAAAATGATCTCCAGCCAGATGATGGCCACCACCCCCAGGATCCCCAGGCGGGTCCAGAAGTCCAGGACGATGTTGTGGGGGTGGGAGAGGTTCCGCTCCACCAGGGCCTCGGGCAGGACGTAGCGGTCGCGGTACTGGTAGAGAAAATTGTCCAGGCCCACGCCGAAGAGGGGGTGGTCGCGGATCATGTTCAGGCTGGCCTGCCACAGCTTGAGGCGCAGGAAGGTGGTGCTGCCGGCCTGGAAATCGAAGAGGGAGGCGATCCGCTCCGCCTGGGCGAAGGGGAGCAGGCTCAGGAGCGCCAGGAGGACCAGGCCCAGGGCGGCCAGTGCCGTCCGTCGGCCCCGCAGGAAGCCGATGAAGAGGAAGGCGATGGGCAGCCCCAGCAGCCACGCCCCCCGGGAGTAGGTCAGGTAGAGGGCCGGGACGATGGGCAGACCCGCCAATCCGTAGAGGATCCGCCTAGTCTGCGATGACAAGCGCTCACGCGGGTCCCAGTTAGAGCCGCGTTCAAAGGTAGGTGAGCGTGAGCGCTTGTCACCCGGGCCCCACAGGGCCAGGACGGCCAGGGGGGGCAGGACGCGTCCCAGGAAGAGGCTGAGGTTATTGGGCGAGGCGTAGACGCCGTGGACGCGGCGCACCCCCTCCACGACGATGACGTCCCCGCTGACGAAGTACTGGTACAGCCCCACCAGGGAGACGGCCAATCCTGCCAGGATCAGGGCATCCATGAGGCGGAAGATGGCCTGCTTGCTCAGGGGCGTGTTGCGCAACATGAGGTAAAGGAGGGCCGGTTCCACCACCACCACCCGCAGCTCCCGCAGGGCCACGCCCCGGTTCTCGGCCATGAGGGGGGAGAGGAGGCTGACCAGGAGGAAGAGAACGATGGGAAGGTCGAGGCTGGAGGCGTGAAGCGTAAAACGTGAAACGTGAAACGTGAAACGTAAGAGGAGCCAGGCAGCGAAGCAGAGGAGGGTCAGCACCTCCACCAGGGAGAGGGCTTTGGGGCCGATGGGCTTGGGGTAGAGGAAGAAGGGGATGGTGAGGACGAGGAAGGCCAGGCCCAGGTCAAGCCGCAGGGCGATCAGGCTGGCCAAGACGATCAGAGCAGCCAGGCTCAGGGGGAGCCAGGGGGAGAGGTAGAAGAGGGCGATGGCCAGGGCCATGAGGGCCACTTGCCCCCTCTCCGTCAGCGCCCCGTAGCGGCGGGCGTAGCCGCGCCACCACTCCGCCCACGGGACCAGGGGCACCAGCCGCCACCAGCGCCACAGCACCACCAGGAAGCCCACCCCCAGCAGGGCCAGGGAGGCATAGTAGGGGGTGAAGTCCGCCTCGCGGGCCACGACCCAGCCGGCCACGGCCACGCTCCCCTCGACGGCCAGGCGGGCCAGGTGCTGGCCGTAGGGCAGGCCCCGGGCCAGGGTGATGGTTTCCCCTGGCGGGCCCGAACTCCTCAGGGCAACCACAACGGGCTCCCCTCCGTCAACGGTCACCTGGATGCTGCCTTCCCCCTGGGCGACCAGGTCCAGCCGGGTGCCTTTGAAGGGCAGGATCAGCTCCGCGCCGGCCCCCTGGCTCCGCATGACCTCGCCGTCACGCAGCCAGGCCCCCCGGTACTTGGCCATCCAGGCCGTGGCGGGGTAGCGCCCCACGGGGGCCACGGGCGGGGAGGCCGCCAGCTCCCGCACCGCCTCGTACGTGGCCCGGGGGGTGAAATCACTCTCCATTAGGGCGAAGCCATGGACGGGATCATCGGGCGGAGCGGCGGGCTGGAAGCCCTGTAGGATCATGGCCCCCAGCCAGGGCCACTCCTCCTGGGCCCGCTGGATGGCCTCTACAGTACGTCGAGCCTGCTTGGCCTCCGCGTCCGTCCCCCAGGGCGATGGCCGCCCTCGCCAGTCGGAGGGAAGGGCGTTCCAGCCGAACTCCACGGCCCAGGCCGCCTTCCCCCCGTCGCCGTGCCGCACCATAATCTCCCGCAGGAGGATGGCGCGGGAGAAGTTGAGGGCCTGGGGCGAGGCCCGCCGGTCCTCAGGCCCTGTCCACAGGCCGTAGGGCTTGATGGCCAGGATGTCGAAGACCTCCCGGGCCCCGGCGCGGTACATCCCCTCCAGGAAGAGGAGGTCGCTCATATTGGGGCCGCCGCCCTCGGTGTTGGGGGCCAGCCCTGCGCTCAGGATCAGGGCCTGGGGGTCGGCCTCCTTGGCGGCCAGATAGCCCGCTCTCAAAAGGGCCACGTACCCGGCAGGGTCCACGTCCCGGTCGCCCCAATGAGGGCGGATGTTGGGCTCGTCCCAGAGCTGGTAGGCGCCGATCCGGCCTCGGTAGCGGGCCACGAAAGCCTTCACGAAGCGGGCGTAGTGGGCCACGTCCTGAGGGGGGGCGTAGGGGTTGTCCTGGTCGGCCTCTCCCCGCGCCCAGGGGGGCGAGGTGTCCAGCACGGCGATGAGAGCCAGGTTGTGCTCCTGGGTCGCGTCCACGATCCGATCCCAGGGCTCCCAGCGGTACTCCCCCGGCTGGGGCTCAATCTGAGCCCAGGGGAAGGGCTGGCGCACCCAGTGGAAGCCGCCGTCGCCGATCAGGGCCAGGGCGCGCTGCAGGTACGCCTCGGCATACTGCTCCAGGGAGGCGTTGACGCCCAGGGGTTCCACAACGGCCAGGGGCACGTCGGGGGGCGGGCCGTAGGTGATGCCCCGGTGGGTCCAGCGGTGGCCGTAGGCGGCGGCGAAGGCCAGGCCGCCCAGGAGGGCCAGACACAGGGTATAGAGGATCAGCCCCAGAAGGGTGAGGCCCAACCCTGCTCCCTTGCGGGGAGACCAGAGACGTGTCAGATGGGACATGGAAACCAGCCAGTGACTTGTCAGAGATGGCGGCCAGAACGGGGTTCTCCCTGACTAAACGATACCATGGAGCGATGTTGTGATCCGCCAGGGAGTGCTAAAGTCCAGTATACCACAGGCTGGCACGGAAAGCAAAAAGGGGCCGTTGGATTTGGAATTACAGGTCAAGTGTGGTATAATCTGCACGCCAGCTTAAGACCGAGAGGAGTGTACATTTTATGGAACAGATCGAGTTGCAGGCGGAGAAGCGGGAGGTCATCGGCAAGCAGGTGAGGCACCTGCGCCGTGAGGGGCTCATCCCCGCCATCCTGTACGGCCACAACACGAAGCCCCTTGCCCTCCAGGTGGAAGAGCGGGCCCTGCACCGCGTCCTGCGGGAGGCCGGGGCCAACCGGCTCATCGCCTTGAAGATTGGGCGGGCCCGCAAACGGAGGATGACCCTGGCCCGCGAGATCCAGCGGGACGCCATCACCCAGGCCCTCCTCCACGTGGACTTCCAGGAGGTGGTGATGACGGAGAAAATCACCACCGAGGTGCCTCTCCTCTTCGAAGGGGAGTCGCCCGTGGTCAAGCGGGGCGAGGGCATCCTCATCCACGGCCTCGAAGCCGTGGAGGCGGAGTGCCTGCCCGGTGACCTGATCTCCGCCATCCCCGTTGACCTCAGCATCCTCACTGAGATTGACCAGGCCATCCACGTAGGCGACCTCCAGGTGGACCCGGCTATTGAGATCCTGACCGATGCCGAGGAGATAGTGGCCAAGGTTCTGCCACCCAGGGTCGTGGAGAAGTGGGAGGAGGTAGTCGAAGAGGAGGTGCCCGAAGTGGAGGTCATCACCGAGGCCATGGCCGAGAAACGGCGGGCCGAGAGGCCGCCCGAGCCGAAAGAGGAGGCTGAGGGCGAGGAAGAGGGATAGAGTTAAGGATAAACGATAGGCTATAGTGCCGACGAAGTAGCGAGTTATAGGCGATACGCCACGAAGAGAGGAGGCGTCCCGTGTTCAGCCCCCTAAACGCTATCCTGGGGCTGTTCTCCCGTGACATCGGTATTGATCTGGGCACTGCCTATACCCTGGTGTTGGTGCGAGGCCAGGGTGTCGTCATCAACGAGCCCTCGGTGGTAGCCATCGAGAAAAAATCCAAGAAGGTCCTGGCCATCGGCTCCGAAGCCAAGGAGATGGTGGGCCGTACCCCGGCCAGCATCGTGGTCATCCGCCCTCTGCGCGACGGGGTTATCTCTGACTTCGACGTCACGGAGAAGATGCTCCACTACTTTATCAACAAGGTACACGACCAGCTCCTCATGCCCCTCCCCCGGCCCCGGGTCGTGGTGGGCATCCCCAGCGGCTGCACCGAGGTGGAGAAGCGGGCCGTCCAGGACGCCACCCTCAGCGCTGGAGCCCGAGAGGCATACCTCATCGAAGAGCCCATGGCTGCGGCCATCGGGGCGGGCTTGCCCATCACCGAGCCCATGGGCAGCATGATCGTGGACATCGGCGGCGGCACCACAGAGGTGGCCGTCATCTCCCTGGGGGGCATCGTCGTCAGCCGCTCCATCCGCGTGGCCGGCGATGAGATGGACGAGGCCATCATTCAGTACGCGCGGCAGAAGTACAACCTCTTCATCGGCGAGCGGATGGCCGAATCTACCAAGATAGCCATCGGCTCGGCCTACCCCATGAACGAAGAGAGAACCATGGTCCTGCGGGGCCGCAACCTGATCACGGGATTGCCCCAGGCTATCGAGGTCAGCAGCGTGGAGATCCGCGAGGCCCTCTCGGGCCCCGTCAACACCATCGTTGATCTCGTGCGGGACGCCCTGGACGAGACCCCGCCGGAGTTGGTGGCCGACCTGATGGATCAGGGGATCGCCCTGGCCGGCGGCGGGGCGCTGCTGCACGGCATCGCCGAACGCATGTCCGAGGAGACCAAGATGCGCGTCTACGTGGCCGAGGACCCCATGGGTTGCGTGGTGCGGGGAGCAGGCAAGGTGCTGGAGGCGCTGGATACCCTGTACAAGGTGCTGGCCAGCACCCAACGGAGTGGCGTATCCCGCTAAAGGAACAGCCTAGCCGGGCAAGGTTGCGAACGCTCGCAGGACAACCACCCGAGTTATGGGATGTCTTGAGCCCTGACAAGCGGCCTCGCTCGCTTAAGCTCATTGCTTGCTCTAACCGGGACCCGCGTGCCCGTTTGTCACCCCTGCGAGCGTTCGCAAGGAGTGGGACGTTGAGGCGCTTGACGAATGGCTCCACAGTCCTCCTGCTGTTGGCCATCCTGAGCGTGGCCTGGATTGTCCTGCATCAGACGGGGCAGTTCCAGCCGGTGGAGGGCCTGGCCATTGACCTGATGATCCCATTCCAGCAGGCCCTCAGCCGCTTCGCTGACCGCGTCACCAACCTCGTCGAGACGGCACGCCAACTGGAGAGCCTGCAGGAGAAGAACAAGGAACTGCAGGACCTGGTGGATCAGTTGATGATCGAGAACGTGCGCCTCAGCGAGGCGGCCACGGAGAACGAGATCCTGCGCCAGCAACTGAACTTCAGGCGCAACAACCCCTCCTTCGACATCCGCTCGGCCGATGTCATCGGCCGCGTTGTGGGCCGCGACCCCACCAATCTCCTGCAGTACCTCCTTATTGACGTGGGCGCCCGAGACGGCGTGGCGCGGGGCATGCCTGTGGTCACGGCCCAGGGCCTGGTGGGCCACATCACTCAGGTCAGCGACCGCTCGGCCAAGGTGCTCCTCATCACCGACGCCTCCAGCTCCGTCAACGCCCTCCTGCAGCGCTCACGGGCCACAGGGGTGGTGGAAGGGCAAATAGGGGGCGGCCTGGTGATGCGCTACATCGCCCAGGGCGAGGATGTGCAGGTAGGTGACATCGTCCTCACCTCGGGCCTGGGCGGCAACTACCCCAAACGCCTGGTCATCGGCCAGGTCACCGACGTCCGACAGCGGGACATCGAGCTCTTCCAGGAAGCTGAGGTGAGGCCTACGGTCAACTTTGGCCGCCTGGAGATGGTCATGGTCATCACCGACTTCACCCCCATCCACTAGCGAAGCTCCGCCTCAAACCGACCAGGAATGTCATTGCGAGGAGCCGAAGCCGCGAGCGAAGCGTGGCGGGCGGCGACGAAGCAATCCCCAACCTGGCAGGAGATTGCTTCGCGGAGTCTATCCTGAGGTATCGAAGGGCTCGCAATGACAGGCAAAATCTTGACTCATTCGTCAAGAATTGGGCTTATGAAGATGCCTAGGGGCCGACGGACGTGTCGGCCTCATCTGAATCCCATGAGGTCAAGGTGAACCCTTACGCCACCATCGGCCTGCTGGTGGGCATGGCCCTCCTTCAGACAACCCTGGTCCCCCACCTGAGTGTGGCGGGGGTGAAGCCCGATCTGATGCTCATGGCCGTGGTCTCCTGGAGCCTCCTGCGGGGGGCAGGGGAGGGGATCGTGTGGGGGGCTATCGGGGGCCTGATCCTGGATCTCCTGTCCGGGGGGCCCTTCGGTATATGCACCCTGAGCCTGATCCTGGTAGGCTATCTGACGGGCCTGGGCGAGATCAACATCTTCCGCGCCAACATCCTCCTGCCCGGCGTGACTGTCCTCTTCGCCACCCTCGTCTATAACCTGGCTCTCCTCTTGCTGCTGCAGATCCTGGGCTGGCCCGTCACCTGGGGTCTGAACCTCCTCAGGATCATCCTGCCCGCTATCCTGTGGAACATGGTGCTTATGCCCCTGGTCTATACTCCCCTGCGCTGGCTGCACCGGGCCACGGGCCGAGAGGAGATGGAGATTTAAGTTGTGAGATATCTCAATGCTCTTGCCATAATACCCAAAGTCGGGTATAATCTGAGGGGTCAAAAGTGATGAATGAGACGGAAATCCCAGTTCCCAAAGGGAGATTTCTGATCTTCGGGGCCGTCGTGGCTTTGGCTTTTGCCATCCTGACGTTCCAGTTGTGGCGGCTGCAGATGGTCCAGGGGGATTATTACCGTCTGAAGGCCGACCGCAACCGCTTCCGGCTGGTGTCCGTGGATGCCCCCCGAGGGGTGATCTACGACCGCCAGGGCCGCATCCTGGTGCGGAACCAGCCCAGCTTCACCATCGCCATTGTGCCCGCTGACCTGCCCCGCGACAAGGAGGACGCCGTCTTCGTACGCCTGTCGGCCCTGCTGGGCCTGCCCGCCAGCAGCCAGTCCGCTCTAGCCGGGGGGAATCCTAGGGCGGGGATCAAAGAACTGGTGGATGCAGGACGGGCCAACCCATACTCTCCCGTCATCATCAAGAGAAATGTGCCCCGGGACGTGGCCTTCATCATCGAGGAGGAGCACCTGGAGTTGCCAGGGGTGCTGGTTCAGATCGAACCCATCCGCCAGTACGTTGAGGGGCCCCTCCTGTCCCACATCCTGGGCTACGTGGGGAGCATCCCCCAGGAGCAGGCTGAGGCGTACATCAGCCGGGGCTACCACCCCAACGACCGGGTGGGGGTTGCGGGCGTGGAGCTGACCTTCGAGGATTGGCTGCGAGGCACCAAGGGGCGGAAGCACATCGAGGTGGATGTGGCCGGGCGGGCGGTGCGAACCGTGGGCCAGCCTCTGGAACCCAGACCCGGCCACAACCTGATCCTGACCCTCGACCTGGACCTGCAGCGGGCGGCGGAGGAGGCTCTGCGGCAGGGGATGGAGGCCGTGGGCTCCGATTCCGGGGTGGTCATCGCCATGAACCCCCAGACGGGTGAGATCCTGGCCATGGTCTCGCTGCCCACTTACGATGACAACCTCTTCGCTGGCGGCATCTCGGCCCAGGACTACGAGCGGCTGAGCAGCGATCCCGGCCGCCCCCTGTTCAACCGCGCCATCAGCGGCCAGTATCCCACGGGCTCCACTTTCAAAATCGTACCTGCCGCAGCCGGGTTGGAGGAGAAGGTGATCACCCGCCAGACCCACCTCTTCGATCCCGGGGTCATCTGGGTGCCCAACAAGTACGCCCCCGACGACCCGGAGTTGGCCCAGCCCTTCTACTGCTGGAACAAGAGCGGGCACGGCTCCATCAACATCATCGAGGGCATCGCCTATTCGTGCGATGTCTTCTTCTACGAGGTGGCAGGAGGCTTCAGCGGACGGCACGTGCCCGGCGGGGAACGCGTCGAGCCCTTCCAGGGCCTGGGGATCGAGCGTTTGGCGGAGTACGCCCGGCTCTTCGGCTTCGGTGAACGTACGGGCATCGCCTTGCCGGGGGAGAGCGCGGGCCTGGTAGGCGACGACAGGTGGAAGCGGCAGAATCTGGGGGAGAGTTGGGTCACGGGCGACACCTACAACATGGCCATCGGCCAGGGCTTCTTCCTGGCCACACCCCTGCAGCTCCTGAACGCCACCGCTGCCGTGGCCAACGGCGGCACTCTCTACCGGCCTCAGGTGGTACTGGAAGTACACGATGTCGAGGGACGGGTGGTGCAGCCCTTCACCCCCCAGGTCATCCGCCAGGTCCCCATCTCGGCGGACAACCTGGCCCTGGTGCGGGAGGGAATGCGCGGTGCCGTGGCCTGGGGCACCGCCTGGCGGGCCAACTTGGATGGGGTCGCTGTGGCGGGCAAGACGGGCACAGCCGAGTTCTTCATTGACCGCGACGGCGACGGCCGCGAGGATCGGAACAAGGACGGCCACCTGCCAGCCCACGCCTGGTTCACCGCCTTCGCCCCCTATGAGGATCCTCAGATCGCCCTGGTGGTCTTCGTGGACGGCGGGTCGTCGAAGGGGCCCCTGGAGGTGCTGGAGGGCTCTCAGGTGGCGGCCCCCATTGCGGCAAAAATCCTGCGCAGCTATTTCGGTTTGCCGGAGCCGACACCGACACCAACTCCGGAAGCAAGTGCACAAGTAAACAGGTAGACAAGTACATGGGTAGACAGGTGACATGACGACCGGCAACGTGACCATCAAGGGGATGCGGGAGGGGCTGTTGGTGACCCTGGGTGCGGGGGGGTGGGACGCTCTCCTGTTAGAGCTGGCCGAGCGATTGGAGCGCACGGCAGCCTTCTTCCGGGGGGCGCAGGTGACCCTCGATGTAGCTGCTCGCGAACTGGACAGTGAGCAGCTCCAAGCGGTTGAGGAGCTGTTCGCCCGGGGAGGTGCCACCCTGGAGACGGTGCTCAGCACCGCCCAGGCGACCCGACAGGCGGCCCAGGCCCTGGGGTTCCACACGGCGCCGGAGCCGAGCCGGGAGGTTCCCAGAGCGAAGCCCCGGGCGGAACGGGAGTTGGAGGGGGGCCTGCTGGTACGGCGCACCCTGCGCTCCGGGCAGGCCATCCGGCACCCGGGCCACGTGGTGGTCATTGGCGACGTGAACGCTGGCGCCGAGGTAGTAGCTGGCGGCGATGTGGTGGTCTGGGGGCGGCTGCGGGGGCTGGTGCACGCCGGGGCCATGGGCGACGATGAGGCTCTGGTGTGTGCTCTGAGCCTGGCCCCCACCCAATTGCGCATCGGCAACCACATCGCCCGCCCACCGGACGATGACGAGCTCGCTCGCCAATCTCAGGCCAGAGGGGCGGCTCTTTCCAGGCGAGCAAGCTCGCCAGAGGATGCCGCCGGGGCAGCGACCCCCGAAATGGCGCGGGTTCGCAATGGGCGCATCGTCGTCGAGCCGTGGCGGTAGGAGTAGCCAGTAGTCAGACAGCTAGCTGCAATGGCTCAGAAGTCCGGCTACTGATTACTGGCTACTGAGTACTGAGGAGGCAAGATCATGGCAGGGAGGGTGATCACCATTACCTCGGGCAAGGGCGGGGTAGGCAAGACCACGGCCACGGCCAACCTGGGCGTGGGTCTGGCCATGCAAGGCCAGCGGGTGGTGGTCGTGGACTCGGACATCGGCCTGCGGAACCTGGACGTGGTGATGGGGTTGGAGAACCGCATCGTCTACGACATCGTGGATGTGGTGGAGGGGCGCTGTCGCCTGCGACAGGCCCTGATCCGGGACAAGCGGTTGGAGGGTCTGCACCTCATGCCCGCAGCCCAGACGCGGGACAAGACGGCCGTCAGCCCATCCGACATGGTCAAGCTGTGCGACGGGATGCGCGACTCTTTCGACTTCATCCTCATTGATTCGCCGGCCGGCATCGAACAGGGGTTCAGGAACGCTGTGGCCCCCGCCGATGAGGTGCTAATCATCACCACGCCGGAGGTGGCTGCCGTCCGCGACGCGGATCGCATCATCGGCCTCATCGAGGCGGAGGAGAAGGGGCCAGCACGCCTGATCATCAACCGCCTTAAGCCGGACATGGTGCGGCGGGGGGACATGCTGGATACTGAGGACGTCCTGGAAATCCTGGCCATAGAGCTTATCGGCATCGTCCCTGAGGACGAGGCCATCATCATCTCCACCAACAAGGGCATCCCGGTGGCCCTGGATCATAACTCCCCCTCCGGCCTCGCTTTCCGCCGCATCGCCCGCCGCCTCCTGGGGGAGGAGGTACCCTTCCTACCTCTGCAGGCGCAGCCGGGCTTCCTCGAACGCCTGGTGCACTTCATCCGTCAAGGATAGCTCGACAATGTCATATTGAACATGTGTTCTGTAAAGAAACCCGGTTTTTCTCTCTGCAACGGTCAGGATTCTGGTCAAT
>JBHIEC010000020.1:0-20451 GCA_046760425.1 Anaerolineae bacterium | reverse complement strand
TGGCAAAAGTGACACGTGGGGCAGGCTTTCGAGCCTGCCGAGCAGCCTGGAAAGGTTGCTCCACGTACGACTTTTGCCCCGATGCGAAGTAAGGCTATAGGGATGGAAGTCAGAGCAGTCGCCAGGTATATTCGCATGTCCCCTCGCAAGGTCCGCTTGGTCATTGACCTGGTGCGGGGCAGGGACGTGGATGAGGCCCTGGACATCCTGAGGTTCACGTCCAAGGCGGCGGCCAAGCCGGTGGCCAAGGTCATCCGCTCGGCGGTGGCTAACGCCGAGGAGAACTACGGGCTGTCCCGGGAGGACCTGTACGTGGCCCACATAGCGGCCGATGGGGGCCCCACCCTCAAGCGAGGTCGGTTTGGGGCCCGGGGGCGGTTCAGGCCCATCTTGAAGCGCACTTCCCACATCACTGTCGTCCTGGACGAGAGGGAGGAAGTCTGAGGCTCCAGCGGGGTCGAGCCCCCGGAGGTTCAGAGTTAGCACTGGCAAGGAGGGATCGTTGGGGCGCAAAGTACATCCTTACGGTTTCCGCATAGGCATCATCAGGGACTGGCGGGCGCGCTGGTACGCCGAGGGGAAGGAATACGCCGACTTGCTGGCCGAGGATATTAAGATCCGCAACCTGATCCGCGAGGAGATGAGGCAGGCCGGCATTTCGGAGATCGAGATTGAGCGCTTCCCCAAGGAGATTTCCATCGTCATCCACACGGCCAAGCCAGGTATTGTTATTGGCCGCAAGGGCACCAGCGTCAACGCCTTGCGTCGCAAACTGGAGGATCTGACCAAGAAAAGGGTGAACATTGATGTTCAGGAGGTGGATCGTCCTGAACTGGATGCCTACCTGGTGGCCGAGAACATCGCCGCTCAGCTGGAGAGGCGTATCTCCCACAGGCGGGCCATGAAGCAGGCCGCCAGTCGGGCCATGCGCCTGGGGGCCAAGGGGATCAAGATCGTGTGTGGCGGCCGCCTGGCGGGGGCGGAGATGGCCCGCCGGGATCAGGTGATCGAGGGGCGCGTCCCACGCCAGACGCTGCGCGCCGACATTGACTACGCCCAGAGCGAGGCCCTGACCACCTACGGGCGGATCGGCGTGAAAGTCTGGATCTACAAGGGCGACGTGCTACCCTCCTCGAAAGAGGGGGCGGCGGAAGGGTTGGCCCTGAGTTGAGGAGATCGTCGTTATGTTGATGCCCAAGAGAGTGAGGTATCGCAAGGCCCACCGGGGGCGTATGAAGGGCAAGGCTTCCCGGGGGAACCGGGTGTCCTTCGGCGAGTTTGGCCTGCAGGCCCTGGAGCCATCGTGGATCACCAGCCGTCAGATCGAGGCCGCCCGCCGGGCCATCGTGCGCCACGTCAAGCGGAGTGGGAAGCTGTGGATCAGGGTCTTCCCCGACAAGCCGGTGACCAAGAAACCCGCTGAGACCCGTATGGGCAGCGGCAAGGGGTCGGTGGATCACTGGGTGGCGGTGGTCAAGCCAGGCCGGGTGCTCTTCGAGATCGCGGGGGTCAGGGAGGAGATGGCCCGTGAGGCCTTTCGCTTGGCTTCTCACAAGCTCCCCATCAAGACCCAGTTCATCACCCGGGAGGAGTTCTTGGCAGGAGGGGAGGCCAGCGAATGAAAGCCGAGGACATCCGGGCCTTGAGCTCAGAGGAGATCCAGGCCAGGTTAGAGGATGCCTACCAGGAGCTATTCAACTTGCGCTTCCAGTTGGCCACGCAGCAGTTGAAGAATCCTAACCGCCTGACCGAGGTGAAGCGGGATATCGCTCGCATGAAGACCATCCTGCGCGAGCGGGAGTTGTGGCAGCTATGGGAGGAAGAGCGAGCATGAGAGGGAGACGCAAAACTATGACCGGCCGCGTGGTCAGTAACAAGATGGATAAGACGGTGGTCGTGGTCGTCGAATCCCTGAAACGGCATCCCCTGTATCAGAAGGTGATCCGCAGGCGCAAGAAATATAAGGCCCACGACGCCGACAACGCCTGCCAGATCGGCGATGTGGTGCGCATCGTCGAGTCCCGCCCCCTGAGCAGGGAGAAGCGCTGGGTCGTGGCTGAGATCCTGGAAAGGGCCAAGGCGGAGAAATGATCCAATCCTATAGTCGGCTCAAGGTGGCGGATAACACCGGCGCTAAGGTGATCATGTGTATCACGGTCCTGGGCGGCACGCGGCGGCGCTATGCCGGGGTGGGGGATATCATCGTCGCCTCCGTCAAGCAGGCCGTCCCCCAGAGCCCCGTCAAGAAGGGGGAGGTGGTACGGGCCGTCATTGTGCGCACGGCCAAGGAGTATGGCCGCCCCGACGGAACTTACATCAAGTTCGACGAGAACGCGGCCGTCATCCTGGACGACCACCAGAACCCCAGGGGAACCCGAATCTTCGGCCCCGTGGCCCGGGAGCTGCGGGACAAGGGGTTTATGAAGATCGTGTCGCTATCGCCGGAAGTTCTGTAGTGAAGTTCCTTAGGAAGTCAGGGGAACTCGGAGTAGGGCTTATGCAACGCATCAAGAAAGGCGACACCGTAGAGGTGATCAGCGGCGATGAGCGAGGGGCTCGGGGCAGGGTGCACCTGGTCCTGCCTCGGAAGAACCGTGTCATCGTCTCGGGGATCAATCTCGTCAAGAAGCATCAGCGGCCCACAGGCCAGGTGCGCACCCAGACGGGCATCATTGAGCGCGAGGCGCCCCTGCATCTGTCCAACGTGGCCCTGGTCTGCCGCCACTGCAATCAACGCACGCGGGTGGGCTTCCAGATCCTGCCCGAGGGCCGCAAAGTTCGCGTCTGCAAGAAATGCGGCCAGGTCATTGACTAGTACTGCCACGTGACTTCCCTCTCGCGCCTGCTACAGAGGAGCGTCCGCGCCCCGTCTTAGCTGGTCCGGGCCGCACAAAGCGGGGCGATGACCAGCGGTCACGCGGCTCTCAGCTAAGAGCTAAAAGGAGCCAAGGTGAGCGTGACCGCTGGTCAGAGGACGCCCCTTAGTAGCCCTGGGGGGCGCATTTTGGCCCAGTTTCAGACGAAGTCATGTTGTAGAGCTAGTCAGGTGCTCAATTCTTCTTCCGGGGGCATGAATCCATGGCCTTGAGGCTAAGAGATAGATACAAGCAAGAGATCATTCCTGCTCTGATGGAGGAGTTCGGATACCGCAATGTGATGCAGGTGCCGCGCCTGCAGAAGATTGTGATCAACGTGGGGGTGGGGGAAGCCCTGCAGAACGCCAAAGCTCTGGACCATGCTGTGCAGGATATCGCGACCATCACCGGGCAGCGGCCCATCGTCACCCGGGCCAAGAAGTCCATCGCCGGCTTCAAGCTACGGGCGGGGAACCCCATCGGCGTCAAGGTCACTCTGCGGGGCCAGCGGATGTATGATTTCTTTGAGCGGCTGATCAATATCGCTCTGCCCCGTCAGCGGGACTTCCGTGGTGTGTCCCCGGATGCTTTCGATGGGCGGGGGAACTACACCCTGGGCCTCAGGGAGCAACTGGTCTGGCCGGAGATCGACTACGACTCCATTGATAAGGTGCGGGGCATGGAGGTCAGCATCGTCACCACCGCCAAGACCGATGAGGAGGGCCGGCGCTTGCTGGAACTGCTGGGGATGCCGTTCAAAAGAAGATAGTTCTCAGCGCTAAGATGCTGATGGGGAGGGATTGTGGCCAAGAAATCAATGATCGAACGGGAGAAGCGGAGGAAGTACCGGACGCGGGTGCGCAACCGCTGCCAGATCTGTGGGCGGCCCCGGGGCTACATGCGCCGCTTCGGGTTGTGCCGCATCTGCTTCCGCAAGCTGGCCCTGGAAGGCAAGATCCCCGGCGTGACCAAATCCAGTTGGTGACGCCCTTCGAATGGAGAGCTAAGTCATGACCATGACCGACCCTATCGCCGATATGCTGACCCGTATCCGTAACGCCGTGGCCGCCGGCCATAGCCAGGTCCTAGTGCCTGCCTCCAAGATGAAGCTGGCCATCGTCCGCATCCTGAAAGATGAGGGGTTCATCCGAGACTACCAGGTCACCAAGGATCGACCCCAACCCATCATCCGCATCTGGCTGAAGTACACCCAGGATCGGGAGCCGGTCCTGAGGGGCTTGAAACGGGTCAGCAAACCAGGGCGCCGCATCTACACCGGTCGGCGGGAGATCCCCTGGGTGCAGAGCGGCATGGGCATCGCTATCCTGTCCACACCCAAGGGGGTCATGACGGGTAGAAAGGCGCGGCGCCTGGGTGTGGGCGGCGAAGTGCTGTGCTATATCTGGTAGCTGGGAGGTTCTATACGTGTCTCGCATCGGTCGCATGCCCATCCCTGTGCCGAAGGACGTGGAAGTCAAGATAGAAGGCAGCCGCGTCACGGTGAAGGGGCCCAAGGGCCAATTGACGAAGAGCTTTCATCCTGATATAAACATATCTTTACAGGATAGACAAATCGTGGTGACCCGTTCTTCGGATCACCGCCTTCATCGCTCCCTGCACGGCCTGACGCGGGCCTTGCTGGCCAACATGGTAGAGGGGGTGTCCAGGGGCTTCAGCAAGCGCCTGGTGATCGAAGGGGTGGGCTATCGGGCCGAGATGCAGGGCCAGACCCTCGTCCTGAGCGTGGGATATTCCCACCCAGTGAAGATCGTACCCCCCGACGAAATTACCATCACCGTGGAGAGGGGGGCTAAGGCGCTCACCGTGCAGGGGGTGGACAAGGAGCTGGTCGGCGAGTGGGCAGCCAAGATCCGGGCTGTGCGAAAGCCGGAGCCCTACAAGGGCAAGGGCATCCGCTACGCCGACGAGCGGATCCGGCGCAAGGCCGGCAAGGCCGGCAGGATAGGATAGCATGAAGACCAGTCCGCGAGTAGCGCGACACAGGCGCCATCTTCGGGTGCGGAAGCGGGTGCACGGTACCCCACAGCGCCCGCGTCTCAACGTCTTTCGCAGTCTGAGGCACATCTACGCCCAGATCATTGACGATACTCGGGGACACACCCTGGTAGCGGCCTCCACCCTGGACCCCGCGCTGCGGGGCCGCCTCAACGGGCTAGCCAAGGCCGAACGGGCGAAGCTGGTGGGAGAGCTTATTGCCCAGCGAGCCCTGGAACGGGGGATCAAGCAGGTCGTCTTCGACAAGGGTGGTTATCTCTACCACGGTCGGGTGAAGGCCCTGGCTGAGGCGGCCCGAGAGGCTGGCCTGGAGTTCTGAGCCGCTAGTCACAAGGAGGTTGCATGGCCAGAGAGGGGTACGAAGAGCGAGAGGAGCTGGACGAGCGGGTCATTGATATCGCCCGTACAGCCAAGGTGGTCAAGGGAGGCCGTCGCTTTTCCTTCCGTGTCGTGGTTGTGGTGGGTGACAACCGCGGCAGCGTCGGCGTGGGGATAGGTAAGGCCCGGGAGGTGCCGGAGGCTATCCGTAAGGGGATTGAACGGGCCAAGAAGAACATGACCTCTATCCCTATCCTGGGCACCACTATCCCCCACGAGGTGGTCTCCACCTTCGGCGCGTCCAAGGTGCTCCTGAAGCCCGCCTCACCGGGCACGGGGGTCATCGCCGCCAGCGGGGTGCGGGCCGTGGTGGAGGCGGCCGGCATCAAGGATATCCTGACCAAGTCCCTGGGCAGCAACAACATCCTGAATGTGGTGCAGGCCACCATGAAGGGCCTGAAGGAACTGAAGGACGTGGAGGAAGAGGCCCGGCGGCGGGGCAAGTCCGTGGCTGAGGTAAGTCCCTTCTGGAGTCGAGGCTATGGCCAAGAAGGCGAAGGCTAAGAGGATCCGCATCACCTGGGTCAAGAGCGCCATCGGCTACTCCCAACGCCAGAAGGCGACCATCAGGGCCTTGGGCCTGCATCGCCTGGGAGACGTGGTGGAACATCAGGATACCCCGCCCATCCGGGGCATGGTGGCCAAAGTGAGCCACCTGGTAGCCGTCGAGGAGATCGAGGGCTAGAGTTCACCGGAAGGGTAGCGATGAGCGAGGCTGTGACCACCCTGGAGCTTTACGAGACGTTGAAGGACAAGCTGGGCGATGAGGCGACCAAGCTGTTTATCGCCTACGTGGACGAGCGCATCAATCAAAAGGGAAGCTGTCACCAAAGGGGATCTGCGCGAAGAGACAGCCAAGGTCCAGGAGGGACTCCGGGATGAGATCGCCGAGGTGAGAGAGGAGCTTCGGACGGGGTTGGCCAAGGTGCGGAAAGAGATGGCGAGGATGGAGGGGCGATTGATCCGCTGGATGTTCCTCTTCTGGGTGGGCCAGATGGCAGCCATGTTGGGGATCCTGGCCCTCCTGTTGAGGTCCTAAGCAACCTGCAAAAGTTCTTTGCGCTTTCTCCACTCACCAAAACTGCTATCAAGGGGTGTCCTCGCCCCGTCTGGTGGCCGTTTAGCCCTGAGGATCAGGGCGGTGACAAGCGGTCACGCGGGTCTTGGCAAAAAGCTGGCCATGAGACAAGCGAGCGTGCCCGCTTGTCAGAGGACGCCCCTCTGTAGCAGGTGAAAAGTTGAAAGAACTTATGGCGACCTACTTAGGAGAAGCGTTGGGAGGCATTATGAAGTTGCATGAGTTACGCCCCCCCAAAGGGGCTAAGAAAAAGCGGAAGCGTATAGCACGGGGCAACGCGGGCCGGGGAGGCACCTACGCCGGGCGAGGCCGCAAGGGCCAGAAGGCGCGGGCCGGCGGCACCAAGGGACCCTACTTCGAGGGCGGGCAGCTCCCCCTGGTACGGCGTTTGCCCCACAAGCGGGGCTTCACCAACATCTGGCGGGTGGAGTACTCCGTGGTCAACGTTAATCGCTTGGATGAGAGGTTCGAGGTGGGAGCCGAGGTGACCCCTGTCACCCTGGCTGAGGTGGGCCTCATCAAGTCGCCTGACGAGCCGGTCAAGATCCTGGGTCGGGGCGAGATCGGGAAGGCCCTGGCCGTCAAGGCTCACGCCTTCTCGGCCAGTGCCAGGGAGAAGATCGAGGCCGCCGGTGGCTCCGTCGAGGAGATGGCGTGGAGAGGGGGGAAGAGATGATACAAGCGGTACGCAATGCTTTCAAGCTGCCGGATCTGCGGCGCAAGATCCTGTTCACCCTGGGTATCCTGGTCGTCTTCCGCCTGGCGGCCCACATCCCGGTTCCGGGCGTGGACCGCGAGGCCCTGCGCCAGGTCATCCAGGCCAACCAGTTGCTGGGTTTCCTCAACATGCTCTCCGGGGGAGCCATGAAGAACTTCTCCGTGGTCATGATGGGTGTCTATCCTTACATCACTGCGTCCATCATCATGCAGCTTTTGATGCCCATCATCCCCCAGTTGGAAGAGCTGGCCAAGGAGGGGGAGGCGGGCCGCAACAAGATCAATCAGTACACCTACTGGCTGACCGTCCCTCTGGCAGCCCTGCAGGGTTTCGGGCAGGCGACTTTCCTGACCCGTTCTAACCCGCCGGTCCTGACCAACTTCGGCCTCTCCGGTCCGACCCTCCTGCCCACCATCGCCACCATCATCACCCTGACGGCAGGCACTATCTTCGCCATGTGGCTGGGGGAGTTGATCACCGAGCAGGGCATCGGTAACGGTGTGTCCATCATCATCTTTGGCGGCATCGTGGCCGGCATCCCCCAGAACGTGGCCCAGTTGTGGGTCAGCGATATACGGGCCCTTATCATCCTCGCTATCCTGACGGTCATCACGGTAGCGGCCATTGTGATCATCCAGGAGGGGCACCGTCGCGTCCCTGTGCAGTACGGCAAGCGGGTGCGGGGCACCCGCATCTACGGCGGCCAGAGCACTCACATCCCTCTGCGGGTCAACTCGGCGGGCATGATCCCCCTCATTTTCGCCTCGTCCATCCTGATTTTTCCGGGGGTCATCGCCAGCTACTTCGTCGGAGCGGAGAACCCCTGGGTGGCCTCCATAGCCGAAGGGGTCTACAACACCTTTAACAGGACGGGTGGGCTCTACTGGGTGCTCTACTTCCTGATGGTCGTGGGCTTCACCTATTTCTACACCGACGTCATCTTCCGTCAGCAGAACCTGCCTGAGGTTTTGCAGCGACAGGGAGGCTTCATCCCCGGCATCCGTCCCGGCAGGCGGACCGAGGAATACCTTAACGCCGTCCTGCAGCGCATCACCCTGGTGGGAGCCGTCTTCCTGGGAGTGGTGGCCATCCTGCCCTTCTTCGCCCGCACCATCACCAACGTGCAGGTATTGCTCATCACCAGCACCGGGTTGCTCATCGTGGTGGGCGTGGTCCTGGATACCATGAAGCAGTTGGAAGCTCAGCTCCTCATGCGCCACTACGAGGGGTTCATCCGGTAGGGTAAGTGCGACCTGTGCGGCGGCGAGCTCTACCAGCGCGACAATGACCGGCCCGAGCCCATCAAGAGGTGGTTGGAACTCTACCAGACCCAACCCTTGGTGGCCTGTTACCAGGAGCGTGGGCTCCTGACGACCATCAACGGGGAGCAGGACATCAATGGCGTGCAGCGGGACATCCTGTCAGTCGTCAGTAGCCAATGATCATTTTGAAATCGCCCTGGGAGCTGGCCCGCATGCGACAGGCAGGGCAGATCGTGGCCAAGGTGCTGGCCGCCTTACGGGAGGAAATCAGGCCGGGCGTCACCACGGCCCATCTGGACGCCCTGGCCTATCAGATCATCGCTGAACATAAGGCCATCCCGTCCTTCAAGGGTTATCGGGGATTCCCTGCCTCCCTGTGTGCTTCCATCAATGAGGAGGTGGTGCACGGCATCCCCGGGCCACGGACATTGGAAGAAGGGGACATCATCAGCCTGGACGTGGGGGCCATCTATCAGGGCTACCACGGTGACGCGGCCATCACCGTAGGGGTAGGGCGGATCAGCCAGGAGGCGGCCCGCCTGCTGGAGGTGACGGTCGGTGCTCTGGAGGCGGGGATTGCCCAGGCGCGGCCGGGGCACCGCCTGTGGGACGTGATCCGGGCCATCCAGGGCTACGTGGAGGAGCGGGGCTTTAACGTCGTGCGCGAGTACCAGGGCCACGGCATCGGGCGGGAGATGCACGAGGAGCCCAGCATCCCCAATTTCCTGGGCGATGCGGACCAACGGCCCAGGAACGTGCGCCTGCGGCCGGGCATGACCTTCGCCCTGGAGCCCATGGTGGTGGCCGGCGATTGGCCCACCCGGGTGCTGGGCAACAAATGGACGGTGGTGACCAAGGACCGGAGATTATCGGCTCACTTCGAACACACCATAGCCGTGACGGAGGACGGGCCGGAGATCCTGACGCGACTTCGAGAGGGGTGATTTCAGGTGAAGGTTAGACCATCGGTCAAGCGACGCTGCGAGAAGTGCAAGATTATCAAGCGCCGAGGGGTGGTGCGGGTCATCTGTGAGAATCCCAAGCACAAGCAGCGGCAGGGATAGAAAGGCGTAAGTACGACCGCCGACGGCCGGCGGCAGGCCGCCAAAACGATGGCGGCGGTCGGTGGTCGGCTATCGGAGGGAGGTGTAGAATGGCCAGAATTGCAGGCGTGGACTTGCCCCGGGACAAGCGGGTCGAGGTGGCCTTGACCTACATTTACGGCATCGGGAACACGCGCAGCAAGCGCATCCTGGCCGAGACCGGGGTGGACCCCGACACGCGGGTCAAGGACCTGACCGAGGCGGAGGTCAGCCAGCTACGCGCTTTCATTGATCAGGAGTACAGGGTAGAGGGCGATCTGCGCCGCCAGGTGAGTCAGAACATCAAGCGGCTGCAGGAGATCGGCTGCTATCGCGGCCTGCGCCACCGGCGCAATCTGCCGGTGCGGGGGCAACGCACCCGCACCAACGCCCGCACCAAGCGGGGCCCACGGAAGACGGTACCCGGACGCGGTCGGCCCAAGGGCGGTCGGAAGAAGTAGTTCGAGTAGTCAGATGGTTCTGTCTGGCTACTGATCCAGGAGGGGAGAATGGCACGCAGAAAAAGGGCGCCCAGGCGGGGGCCGCGCAAGAACGTCCCCCATGCCCAGGCCCATATCCAATCCACGTTCAATAACACCATCATTACTATCACCGATCTGCAAGGCAATACCATCACCTGGGGGAGCGCCGGGTCGGTGGGCTTCAAGGGCTCGCGCAAGAGTACGCCCTACGCAGCCCAGATGGCGGCCCAGGCCACGGCCAGGCAGGCCATGGATCACGGGGTGCGGGAGATTGATGTCTTCGTCAAGGGGCCCGGCCCAGGCCGGGAGGCAGCCATCCGCTCCCTGCAGGCGGCGGGGCTGCGGGTGCGGTCCATCACCGACGTCACACCCATTCCCCACAATGGCTGCCGTCCTCCCAAGAAGAGAAGGGTGTAGGGTTAGAGAATCAGGTATACAGTGTGGAACGGAGGTCCAATGGCAAGGTATACGGGTCCAGTCTGTAAGTTATGCCGACGGGAGGGGGAGAAGCTGTTTCTCAAGGGCGAGCGTTGCTTCACGCCCAAGTGTGCTATCGAGAGACGCTCCTATGCCCCGGGCTTCCACGGGCGCCGGGGGAGGTTTCGGCGCAAGGTATCGGACTACGGCTTGCAGTTGCGGGAGAAGCAAAAGGCGCGGCGCATCTACGGCGTCCTAGAGCGGCAGTTCCGCCGCTACTTCAAGGACGCCCAGAAGCGGAAGGGGCGTACCGGCGAGATCCTCCTCCAGACGCTGGAGCGGCGGCTGGACAACGTAGTCTATCGCCTGGGGTTCGCTTCCTCCCGCGCCCAGGCTAGGCAGTTAGTCCGCCACGGGCATTTCGAGGTCAACAAGCGCAAGACCGACATCCCCTCCTACCTGGTGAAGCCTGGAGACGAGATCGCGGTGCGGGAGAAGAGCAAAAAGTCCGCCTACTTCAAGGACCTGGCCCAGGAGTTGGGACAGGGGACCATACCGCAGTGGATGAGCCTCGATCCGCGCAGCATGTCGGGGCGGATCCTGGATCTCCCTTCCCGCGAGGACCTTGATATAACCATAAGCGAGCAGTTGATCGTGGAGTACTACAGCCGCTAGTCGCAGAGGTCTGAGGTTAAGCAGCACTCAGATGGGTGCTGGTATAGAGCGATGGCCCTGGGCCATTGGCAGTTTGAGGAGGGGGCATCCCTTGTTAGATACGACTTTACCCAAAATCGAGTGTGAGGCCATTTCCCGGGATTATGGCCGCTTTACCATCAGCCCTTTGGAGGGAGGCTTCGGGATCACCCTGGGCAACGCCCTGCGGCGGGTCCTGCTCTCCTCCCTGCCTGGGGCAGCGGTCACTTCTATCAAAATAAACGATGTCTACCACGAGTTCTCGCCTATCCCCCACGCCAGGGAGGACACTACGCGGCTGATCCTGAACCTTAAGAAGCTGCGGCTGAAGAGCCGCTCCGATGACTCGGTGCGGCTGCGCCTGGAGGCCAGGGGGGAGGGCGTCATCACAGCCGGCGACATCCAGTGCCCCAGCGAGGTGGAGATCATCAACCCCGAGTTGCCCCTGCTGACCCTGGCTTCCGACGACGCCGAGCTGGACATGGAGTTGGTCGTTCAGCGGGGCAAGGGCTACTCTCCGGCCGAGGAGCGGGGGAAGTTGCCCATCGGTGAGATCCCCGTTGATGCCATCTTCAGCCCCATCCGCAAGGTCAACTACACCGTGAAGCGCACCCGGGTGGGCCGTATGACGGACTACGATCACCTCACCATCGAGGTCTGGACCGATGGCACCATCCATCCCCGGGAGGCCCTGAGCTACGCCGCCCAACTCCTGGTCAAGCACTTCTCCCTTGTGGCCAGCCTGGGAGAGGCCGTGGCCGAAGAGGAGGTCGTGGAGGAGGCCATCCCGGCCCACGTGTACGAGACGCTCATTGATGACCTGGACCTGTCGGTGCGGGCCTACAACTGCCTCAAGCGGGCGGGTATCACTAAGGTGGGGGAGGTTCTGGAGAGGTTGCAGAAAGGTGATGAGGAGATCCTGGTCATCCGCAACTTCGGGAAGAAATCGCTGGAGGAGTTGAAGGAGGCGCTGCGAGCCAAGGACTTCCTCCAGGAGGAGAGCGAAGAGGAGATCGAAGCCCAGCTATGAGACACCGTAAGGCTGGCCGCAAGCTGAACCGCACCAGCGGCCATCGCCGCGCACTCTATAAGAACCTGATCACCGAGCTCTTTCGCCACGAGCGGATCAAGACCACGGAGGCCAAGGCCAAGGCTGTGCAAGGCCAGGCGGAGAAGCTCATCACCCTGGCCAAGCGGGGGGACCTCCACGCCCGGCGCCAGGTGCTGCGTGTTATCTCCGACAAGGAGGTGGTGGACAAGCTGTTCCATGACCTGGCCCCCGACTTCGAGGGGCGCCCCGGCGGCTACACGCGCATCATCAAGCTGGGCCCCCGTCCGGGAGATGCTGCCCCCATGGCTATCCTAGAGCTGGTGGAATGAAATGTCCACGGTCCGAAGTCCAAAGTCCAAAGTCCGAAGACCGAAGTCGGGAACCCGAGCACTTTGGACTTGGGACCTCGGACTTCGGATTGAACGTCAAGGCCGTTGTGGAGTATGACGGCACGGCGTATCACGGCTTCCAGGTCCAGCCTGGGCGGCGGACCATCCAGGGGGAGCTGGAGCGGGCCCTGGCCTCCGTCACGCAGGAGGAGATCCGGGTTGTGGGGGCGGGACGGACCGACGCCGGCGTCCATGCCCTGGGGCAGGTGATCAGTTTCACGACGGGATGGGATCGTCCCCTGGCCGAATTGCAGCGGGCCCTGAATGCTGTCCTGCCCCGGGACATCGCCGTCCGCGAGATAGCCGAGGCGCCTCCGGGCTTCCACGCCCGTTACAGCGCCGTGAGCCGGCAATATCGCTACACGGTGCTGAACCGACCCGTGCGGTCGCCCCTGGCGGAGCGTTTCGCTTATCACTTCGCCACGTCGCTGGCAGTGGAGCCCATGGCCGAGGCCTGCAGCCATCTGGTGGGCCGCCACGATTTTGCCTCCTTTGGCCGCGCTATGCGGGAGGATGGCTCGACGGAGCGGACCGTCCATCGGGCCCAGTGCTGGCGGGAGGATGATCACGTATATGTAGACATTGTGGCCGACGCCTTCCTGCGGCGGATGGTGCGGCGCATCGTGGGGGGCCTGCTGGAGGTGGGCACGGGTCGGCTCAGCAGCGACGAGTTCAGGGAGATCCTCCTGGCCAGGGACCCATCGCTGATCAAGACCACGGCACCGCCTCGCGGCCTGTGCCTGATCAGGGTGAATTACTGACATGAGGAGTCATACGCGGTGAAGACGTACACCACGAAACCGTCGGATATCGAGCGAAAATGGTATGTGGTTGATGCCCAGGGGAAGACCCTGGGTCGGCTGGCCACGGAGATCGCCCGCATCCTGCGGGGCAAGCACAAGCCCTATTTCACCCCCCACCTGGATACAGGGGATTATGTCATCGTCATCAACGCCGGCAAGATCCGGGTCACGGGCAGGAAGCTGGATCAGAAAATCTACTACCGCCACTCGGGCTACCCCGGGGGGCTCAAGAGCATCACCCTGCGCGAGCAACTGAAGAAGCACCCCACGCGGGCCCTGCGGGCGGCGGTGTGGGGCATGTTGCCCCACAATCGGCTGGGCCGGAAGATGATCAAGAAGCTCAAGATCTACGCCCGGGATTCCCATCCCCATCAGGCCCAGCAGCCGATACCGTTGGAGCTTCCAAAGCGCAAAGCTCAAAGTCCAAAATCCAAATAGGAAGGGACCAAGGACCAAGGACTACTGAGAAATGTTGGGAGGAGAGAAAGTGGCGACATTAACGGGCGAGTACTACTATGCTGTGGGGCGACGCAAGAGGGCCACGGCTCAGGTGCGCCTCTATCCCACGGGCAACGGGGCCATCATCGTCAACGACAAGCCGGTGGAGGAATATTTCACGCGTCAGCGCGATCTGATTCACATCATGGAACCCCTGGAAGTGACCGCCACCAAGAACGATTTCACCATCACCGTGGTGGTGCGGGGTGGGGGGATCACCGGGCAGGCGGGGGCCATCCGCCACGGCATCGCCCGGGCCCTGCTGAAGGCCAGCCCCGATTATCGGCCCACCCTGCGCAAAGGCGGCTTTCTCACGCGGGACCCGCGGGAGAAGGAGCGGAAGAAGCCGGGTCTCAAGCGTGCCCGCAAGGCGCCGCAGTACACGAAGCGGTAAAGCTCACCTGTAAGTCAAATATCACCTTCAATTCGTGTGACAAATCAATCTGGACGAGATATGACTGAGACATCTGTTCTGGATCAAGTGCAAGACTGGGGCTACTACCTGCTTCCCAAGCCCCATGGTGACAGTCCTGGTTACACTGGGCTGCTGGTGGCCATACGGAAGCGGCCATCTGGCAAGCACTTTGACCCGGAAACGCTACACCTACGTCTCCGTGACGTTGATGGCGTCGCTAGATGGAGAACCTTGAGCTTGTTATCTCCACCAGCGCCTTCCAACCGCGTCTGTCCGGGACAGGTGAGCTTGCGCGACCGGACTGACAAACGCGCCGACTTTTTCACCTTCGGCGGTTCGCTGGAAGTGACGTCGGGGCCCAGGGAGGAGGTGTATTCGATCCGCTCGCCCGCGCCAATCTTGGAACTCACTGCCCAGCAGGAGACCATTCCCGACCAATTGGCTTCCGAAACGGAGTTGCTGATGGGTGAGATGGGGGCAAGGTGGGGATTGGATGAAGAGGGATTTCACCGGCGACTGGCCGAGGTAGACCCCCTTCAGTTTTACTTGGCCGCCCTGCAGTCCATTCTGCGTCACTACGAACACGCCCACACCCTGGAGGAAGTCGATCGTGAGTTCTGCGATGCGCTTCGTCGAGAAAGGGAATGGCTTGTCACGAAGGGCCTATGGCCAGCCAACCCACCCATGCTTGAGGATTTGCTCACCCCAGAGTGAGAGGGCTATCTTCCCTCATCTTCCTCGAGACGTGGCCCTTTTTCCTCAACACAAATCCCAGACACCTCCGCTCATCTGGTTAACCTTGTAGGAAACCCAAAAGCCCTTTCCACATCGGTGGAGAGGGCTTTTTGCGTCAACGGCGGTCTAGGGTCAATGCTTACAGAAAATACATGATCACCACCACCGTCATCGCCCACAGGGCCACAGCCAGGAACAGGGGCTTGTCCTTGAAGACCAGCTCCTCAGGGCTGCCGCCCTCGTGGCGGACGTGGATCAGATAAAGATAGCGGAACATGCCGTACAGGACGAAGGGGATGGTCAGCATCATGGCGTGGTTGCCGGGCAGGTTGGGGGCGGAGAAGGTGTAGAGGGAGTAAGCGATCATTGTGGCCGCCGTCACCAGGGTGATCATCTCGTCCAGGAGGCGGAGGTTGTACTCCCCCAAAATGGCCCGATGCTCGCTGGCGTTCCCTTCCAGGAGGACCAGCTCGTGGCGGCGCCGGGCGATGCCGATGAAGAGGGCCAGGAGCGTCATGCAGATGTAGAGCCAGGGGGAGAAGCGCTCGGCGCGGACGACCACCACGCCAGCGGCCACCCGCAGCACGAAGCCCGCCGCTACGGTCAACACGTCCACGATGACGATGTCCTTGAGGACGAAGGAATAGGCGATCATGGTCAGCAGGTAGGCCAGGGCGATGAGGCCAAACTGGGGGTCGAGCCAGAAGGACAGGGGCAGGGAGAGCAGGATGATGGCCGCTGCAGCCACGATGGCCACCATCGGTTGCAACTGCCCTGAGGCCAGGGGCCGCAGCCGCTTGGTCGGATGCTGCCGATCCTTCTCCATGTCCACCAGGTCGTTGACGAGGTACACGACGCTGGAGAGGAGGCAGAAGAGAGCGAAAGCGGCCACGGTCTTGGCCAGCAGTGCCGGGTGGAACAGCTTCTTGTCGAAGACCAGGGCGGCGAAGACGAAGACGTTCTTGGTCCACTGCTTCGGCCGCATAGTGGTCAGCAGGCCCTTGAGCATGATCTTTCCTCCTGGCAAAATGGGGCTCAATGATACCTCATTCTGGCTCTTCAGTCAACTGGCCTTGACTTTTGGCTCGATTGCGGCTATCCTCTGGGCGGCAGCGGAGAATAGAGAACAGACGGCTGGTATCTGAGTTGTTTGCCATGAAAAGACGGCTGGATGTTTTACTCGTGGAGCGGGGCCTGGTCGAGAGCCGGCAGCGGGCTCAGCAACTGATCCGGGCTGGCCAGGTGCTGGTCGAGGAGCAGGTGGTGGACAAGCCGGGGGCCCGGGTGGCCCAGGACGCCGCCATCCGCCTGCGGGCGACCCTGCCTTACGTCAGCCGTGGGGGGCTGAAGCTGGAGGCAGCCCTGGCCAGGTTCCGGGTCGAGGTGGCGGGCAAGGTGGCCCTCGACGTAGGGGCCTCCACGGGCGGCTTCACCGACTGCCTCCTGCAGCACGGCGCGGTCAGAGTCTACGCCGTGGACGTGGGCTATGGGCAACTGGCCTGGAAGCTGCGCCAGGACCCCCGCGTCGTCATCCTGGAGCGGACCAACATCCGCTATCTCACGGCCCTGCCCGAACCTGTGGACCTGGCCACCGTGGACGTATCCTTCATCTCCCTGGAACTGGTGCTGCCTACGGTCATCAAATTGCTCAAGCCCCAGGGGGAGATCGTGGCCCTCATCAAACCCCAGTTTGAGGCCGGGCGGGAGCAGGTGGGCAAGGGGGGCGTGGTGAAGGATCCGGCCGTCCACCGCGCCGTCCTCCGAAAGATCCTGGGCTGGGCGAGAGATCACCGCTTGGCCGTGCGGGGCCTGATGCGGTCGCCCCTCCTGGGCCCGGCCGGGAACGTGGAGTTCTTCGTCCACCTGAGCCTGGATCCGGAAGCGGCGAGCATCGAGATAGAAGAAGCCATCGAGAGGAGCACGACGAGTGATGAAAAGACTCGCTAGATGAAAGTGCGCTGGAGTGCGGACGCAAGTCCGCCTTTACCCCGCCTGCAGACTTGCGTCTGCACTCCAATATCCCTAACCCCTCCCGATTCTTAAGGGAGTGCGGACGCAAGTCCGCCCTTTGTGGTGGTCAATGGCGTCTCACCAGCGGGTCTCCGATTCGCAGACTCGCGTCTGCACCCCGATACCTTAGTAACATAGAGTACGGACGCAAGTCCGCTTCGGAAGGTTTGCGCCTGCGCTCCAGATCCCATTGTATCGTGTATTCCACATCGTGGACAGAGGAGGAGGTACATTGCCAAGCGAAACGATCACTTCAGCCATTTTCGCCCTCACCCCGTCCGAGTCCAAGCGGCTCATCGCCAGGGCCGTGGCTGCCCTGCCTGAGGTGCGGAGGGCCATGGAGCAGGGTCGGATCATCATCGCCAACGGCACCACCAACGCCTTCGTGGCCGAGGAGTTGCTGGGGATCTCGGTGCCCAAATACCGCTTCGCGGCGGGCATCATCGCAGAGGGGCTGTTGGCAGAGACAAGGCCGGAGGACCGACTCCCGCCCTACGTCCTGCGCAACGGCCAGCCTGTTGACGTGCCCGCCAAGGAGATGATTCGGGAGTTTGAGGCCGACGACGTCTTCATCAAGGGGGGCAACGCCGTTGATCCCCAGGGGAACGTGGGCATCCTGATGGCCAACGAGCGGGGCGGCACCATTGGCATGGCCCTGGGCACCGTGGTGGCGCGAGGGGCCCACCTGATCGCCCCCGTCGGCCTGGAGAAACTGGTCCCCTCGGTGCCGGAGGCCGCCCGTAAGTGCGGCCAGTTGCGCCAGAAGTACCATCTGGGCAGCCCCGTGGGCCTCATGCCCCTGGTCAACGCCAGGGTCATCACCGAGGTCCAGGCCCTGGACATCCTGGCGGGGGTGCAGGCCACCCACGTGGCCTCGGGCGGGATCAACGGCTCGGAGGGGGCGGTGGTGCTGGTGGCCGAGGGGTCAGAGGAGGACGTGGCCCGCGCTTTTCGGCTGGTAGAAAGGATCAAGGGCGAGCCCCCGGTCAGGGGCCAGGGACTGACGACCAGGTAGGATGGTTATGCCGCAGGTGGTGACCCTGGGCGACATCAACGTGGACCTCATCGCCCACATCCCGCGCTACCCCCGCAAGGGCGACGATGGCCTGGCCGAGAGGCTGACCGCCCACAGCGGGGGCTCGGCGGCCAACACAGCCATCGTCCTGGCCAGGTTCGGGGTCCCGGCGGGGATCGTGGGTCGGGTGGGTGACGACCCCCTGGCCCGCTATGCCCTGGCTGACCTGGAGGCGGCGGGGATGGACCTGTCCCAACTGCAGCGGGACCCGGAGGCCATGACCGGGCTCATGTTCATCGCCGTGACCCCCGACGGTGAGCGCACCATGCTGGGCTATCGGGGGGCCAACCCCGGGACGGATCCCGCCCTGCTCGATGAGGGCGCCATCGCCGGGGCGCAGATGCTCCACGTGTCCGGCTACGCCCTCCTGGAGCGGCCCCAGCGGGAGGCAGCCCTCAAAGCCATGGAGGTGGCGCATCGGGCCGGCGTGGCCGTGACCCTGGACGTGGGGGTCGAAGCGGCGACCCGCATGGCGGACGAGGTTCGGGCGTTGCTGCCCCGGATCCAGATGATCTTCCCCAACGCGATGGAGGCGGAGCGGCTGACCGGCCAGGGCGAGGCCGAGGGGGCGGTGGAGGCGCTGCTGGGCTACGGGGTGCAGGTGGTGGGACTTAAGTTAGGCCCGCGAGGCTGCGTGATCGGTTCGGAGGCGGGCGCCTTCGCCGTGCCAGCCTTCGCCGTGCAGGTGGTGGACACCACCGGGGCGGGGGATGCCTTCGATGCCGGCCTGATCCTGGGGGTGTTAAGTGAGCTGAGCCTCCGAGGGTCAGCCCTGCTGGCCAATGCCCTGGGGGCCCTGACCACCACAGTGGAGGGGGCGGGCGGCGCCCTGCCCGGCCCGCAGGCGACCCTGGCCTTCCTGCAGCGTCGGATGGGGGAGCCGGCCTGGGAGGAGTGGCAGGAGGAGCTGGAGGAGGTGTGCGCGTTCCTGGCCGAGGGACATCCGGTCACGCAACGGATGCCAAACGAATAAGCGGATTCCCAGTGGTCTACAAGCTATGATCCTCAGTCCGCTTCAGCAAGCCCTGGCAGGCTTGCGCCTGCACTCCGAATCAGCCTTGAAATGTGAAAGGGGGAGCTGGAATGACAGCCAGTTGGAAGGAGCGGCTGGAAAGCCTGCGTTTGCGCTCTGTGAAGGAGATGTTCGGGGTGGAGAAGCCCATCATCGGCATGGTGCACCTGTGGCCCCTGCCCGGCGCGCCGGGCTACCAGGGCTACGGCATGGACCAGATCATCGGCCACGCTTTACGGGACGCCGAGGCCCTGGTGGAGGGCGGGGTGGATGGGCTCATCGTGGAGAACATGTGGGACCTGCCCTACTACGTGGGGACCGACACCCCCTTCGAGACCGTGGCCGCCCATGCGCGTAAGGTGGTAGAGGCGGTGGACGTGCCGGTAGGGATCAATGTGATACACAACGGCGGGGTGGTGGAGGTGGCTATCGCCGTGGCCGCCGGCGCGCAGTTTATTCGGGTCTGCCTCCTGACCGGGGCGCGGGTATGGGATACGGGTGAGCTAGACCACGGTTGCGCCGCCGACATCCTGCGCAAGCGCAAGGCGCTGGGGGCGGAGCACATCAAACTCTTCGCCGACGTGGACAAGAAGCATTCGGTGCCCTTCCCCGGCATTGACCTGGCCACCCACATCGAGTGGACCGACTTCTACCTGGCCGATGCCCTCATCGTCTCAGGGCGGATGACGGGGGCGGCGCCGGATCTGGAGAAGGTGCGGCGGGCCAAGGAGCTGGCCGGGGGGAGGCCCGTGCTCCTGGGCAGCGGCACCACCGCCGAGAACATCGCTGCCTTCCTGGAGATCGCCGACGGGGCCATCGTGGGTTCCAGCCTGAAGGTGGAGGGCGAGCCCACGAACCCGGTGGACGTGGAGCGGGTGCGGCGATACATGGCGGCGGTGAGAGCGGTGAGGACGGCATCCTACTCCCAGGTCCTTTGATCTTCGATCTTCCTGGCCCCCTCGGGGATCGTCCCTGGGGGCACGATTTCTACCTCAGCCCGCAGCTTCATGACCTCCCGGATGGCGTCCCGCAGGTCCCTCTCCAGCTTCTCCCGCTCCTCGGCTGTCTTCTCGACCTCCAGGCGGAAGGTCATCTGGTCGCGATGGGCCCGGCGGGTGACGATGACCTGGTAGCGGGCGACCTCGGGGAAGCGGGCCACCACCTGGTCGGCCTGATGGGGGTAGACAAACATGCCCCGCACCTTAACCCCGTCTCCCACCCGGCCCACCAGGCCCAGCAGGCGGTTCGAGGTGCGGCCGCAGGGGCAGGGTTCTTCGGTATAGGAGGAGAGGTCGCCCGTGCCAAAGCGGATCAGGGGGTAGGTCTCCTCTAGGAGGGTGACCACGATCTCCCCCACCTGGCCGGGGCCCAGGGGCTCCCCCGTGGTCGGATCGGCGATCTGCACGATGACGTCGTGGGGGATGTGCAGGCCGGCCTCCTCCGCACACTCGTAGCCCAGGGCGCCGACGTCGGCCGTGCCGT
>JBHIEC010000019.1:0-20734 GCA_046760425.1 Anaerolineae bacterium | reverse complement strand
CAAATGCAATTTGACGCAATCTATAAAATCTTGTATAATCTACCAAATTTTCTCAACATTTTAGTGGTTTCTAGAGGACCGTTCATGGCTATGGCCGAAGCTGCTGAAGGCGTAAAATGGCTCTCCCTGCAGCAGGCCAGTGAGTTGCTGGGGGTGCACCCAGCCACCCTGCGCCAGTGGGCCGACCGGGGGAAGATCCGGGTCTTCCGTACCCCTGGCGGCCACCGGCGTTTCGCTGAGGAGGACGTGCAGGCCCTGCTACAGGCCAAGCCCCGGCCGGATCTGGCCCGCGAGGTGGAGCTGCTGGTGCAGAGCGCCCTGGGCCGCACCCGTTGGCAGGTGGGCGAGGGCCGTCTGGCCAACGAGTCCTGGTACCGCCGCTTCGACGAGCCGACCAGGAAGCACCATCGAGTCCTGGGACGTCGGCTGCTGGGCCTGCTCATGCGCTACCTCAGCGACGAGGGAGGACGCTCCGCCGTCCTGGGGGAAGCCCGCGACATCGGGCGGGAGTACGGGGACCTGGCCCTCCGCCGGGGGCTGTCCCTGAGCGAGGCCCTGCGGGCCTTCCTCTTCTTCCGCGACTTCCTTCTGGAGAGCGTGCTCCAACTGCCGAGCAGCACGGTGGATGTGGCCACCATCCACCATCAGATCAATGCCTTTGTTGACCAGGTGCTCCTGGCTATGGTCGAGGCCTGTGAGGGAGGGGGGAAGGGGCAATGAAAGAGGAGAAGGAGCAAGCTTCCCGGGAGACCAGGGGACTGAACCGCATCCCTTCCGGATCCCTTTTCTACGAGAAGGTGGTGCCAGCTATCCTGATCGTTCTGGCCATCATCACGGCCCTCCTCATCCTTGTGGCCATCGGGGTGCTGCTGGGGCTCATCCCTTGAGAGAGGCGGGGCAAGAGCAATCCTGGGTGAGCTGTGAATCTCCCACGCCTCTGACAAGCGGTCACGCGGTGACAAGCGGCCACCGGGCCCGTCTTAAGAGCGGCCTCTGAGCAAAAACGTAGGTGACCGCTTGTCAGGGTCTGGGTCAAAGCTGGCAATAAGCTGATATGAGCGTGACCGCTTGTCATCACAGCGTGGGCTTCTCGAATTTTTCTAGTGAAGAAAGGAGAAGGAAAATGAGCGTAACCCGTTTGCTGCCCTTTGTTTCAGCCGCCGTCATCTTCGTCTTCGCCCTGCTGGTCTTCCAGCGGTACGCCAGGAGGAAAGGCACCCATCTGCTCATCTGGGGCATCGGCCTGGTGATGTACGGCATCGGCAGCCTGACCGAGTCCTACTATTCCGTCTTCGGCTGGCATGATCTGGGCTTCCGCCTCTGGTACCTCTGCGGCGCCATCCTGGTGGCTGCCTGGTTGGGGCAGGGCACCGTTTACCTCCTGGTCCGCCGCCGGATCGCCAACATCAAGCTGGCCCACATCCTCTTTGTGCTCCTGCTGCTGGGCTCTCTGTATGGGGCCTACAAGGTGTTCACCGCCCAGCTAGACCCCAGCCTCATGCCTGGCGCATCCCTGAGCGGCCACGCTATCACCACCCCCGGCGTGCGCATCCTCACCCCCTTCTTCAACATCTACGGCCTGGTGGCCCTGGTAGGAGGAGCCATCTACTCCGCCTGGATCTTCTGGCGCAAGCGGATTATGCCCCACCGCGTCATCGGCAACATCCTTATCGCTGTGGGGGCCCTGGCACCCAGCATCTCCGGCGCTCTGAGCCGCGTGGGCCTGACCGAGTGGCTCTACCTGGGTGAGCTTCTGGGAGCCATCCTGATGTTCATCGGCTTCATCCAGGCTACCCAGCGGGTGCCGGAAGCGCGGCCAGCCCCGGCCGAAGCGGCCCCCACGAGCTAGTAGATGAACTCCCGGATATCGTAGATGGAGATTTTGGGCCTCTGGCTGGGATGAGGGAAGACGAAGCCAGCCCGGATAGCTTCCGTCTGCGCCCGGATCTGCTCCCGGCTCAGGGGCACGATGCCCTCCTCCGCCGCCCGGCGGGCATACTCCGAGGCCGGGAACTCCACGAACTCGGAGAAGTAGATGATGTCCCCCGCGCCCAGGGGCATGGCGTTGATGGCCTCGATGGTGTGGGCCACGTGATGGGCAGCGTACTGCTGCCCCCCGATGCCGGTCATGATGATCACCCCTACATTCACACCCCCCGCCTTGATCGTCGCCACCGCCCTCAGCGCATCTTCCACAGTGCCAGGCTTGTTGAGGAAACGCAACAGAGCCTCGTCCCCCGACTCCAGCCCGATGTAGACCCGCCTGAGGTTGAGGGACGCCAGGGCACGGAAATCGTGGGGCGATTTTCTGAGGGCATCCAGGGCGCTGACGAAGGAGTAGACCCCCTCAAAGGAGAGGGGATGGGTGGCCTTCCAGTGGGCCAGCTCGCTGCCCATGAGAGAGGGTGGGACAAAGGCGAAGGCCTCGTTGATGGCCTCCAAGAGGGGCAGCAGGCGCCGTTGGGGGATCACCAGGGCGTTGGCGTCGGCCAGGAAGATGGACTTGCGCAGGCCGAGGGCCCGCCCGAAGAGGGCCTTCACGGCCTGGATGTGCTCCCTAAACTCCCCCATGGACTTGATGCGGAACCGCCGGTCGCGGTAGAACTGGCAGAAGGTGCAGCGGTTGTAGGAGCAGCCCTCCGTGGCCTGGAGCACCAGGGCCATGTACTGGTCAGGGGGTAGGATGCCAATGGGCTTGTAGACCGCCAGGAACCGCCCCCGCTCCCCCTCCAGACGACGGTAGTCCCAGCCCAGAATCTGCTCCAACGCCCCTCGGACCTGGTCCAGCGTCTCCGGCTGGCAGCGGGGCGAGGGCACCAGGCGGAAGGTCCCCTCCGCCAGGGCGCGATGGATCCGCTCCACGGTCGCATATACCCCCTCTAAGAAGGCCCGCTTCTCCGCCGGGGGGAGCTCCCGCCGCAGCCGATATTTGACGCCTCCCTCCTCCTGGGCCCACTTCTCGATCACCCGGTTGTCCATGGTGCGGCGATAGTTGTGCCCCTCGACGTAGGCGGCGAAGAGGCGGCCCTCACGGTCGAAGGCGTAGTTAGGCACGGTGTCGAGGCTGACGGTGATGGCCTGCGGCCGCACGTTGACGAAGACCTGGCCCTCGATCCCTGGAGCGACGAATTCGAGGGACATTGGATTCACCTCAAGCCCAGCAGTCGCCCGCCCTGATAGATGACGGTGGTGATGACCAGGGCCGTGATCAGCGGCACGACGATGCCCAGGGCCGTCCACTTCAGGCTGCGGGTCTCCTTCCAGGTGGCCCAGGTGGTCACCAGGCAGGGCAGATACAGCATGTAGAAGACCATGAAGGTATAGGCCGTGAGAGGCGTCCAGCTCGCGGCCAGGTAGCTGAGCACCGCCTCAGAGTCGGCCAGGCTGGATTGCAACCCATAGGTCATGGCCAGGGAGGGCACGACGATCTCCTTGGCCGGCAGGGTGAAGAGGAGGGCTGTCATGGCCTCGCCGCTCAGGTGCCAGGGTCGGCCCAGGGGTTCCAGGAGGCGTACCAGCCAGCCGATGGGCGTCTGTTCGAAGGGGGCGCCGGGAGGGATGTTGCCCAGGAACCAGATGAGGAGCACCGTGGGCGCGGCGATCTGCACCGCCCGCAGCATGGTATCGCCCACCTTATCCACCAGGGTACGCCAGACCACGCGACCCCACTGGGGCCGGCGGTAGGGGGGCAGCTCCAGCACGAACCCGCCCGGCTCGCCATGGAAGATGGTCTTGTTGAGGGCGAAGGTGGCCAGGAAGACGGCCAGCAGGCTGAGGAGCACCAGGGACATCATCACCGGCAGGGCCTTCTGGCCGAAGAGGATGATGACCAGCACCACCCCGGCCCCGAAGCGGCCGTTGCAGATGATCAAGGGGCTGGTCAGGATGGCCACCAGGCGGTCCTTCTCGTTGTCAATGATGCGGCTGGACATGACGCCGGTGATGTTGCAGCCGTAGCTCATGGCGCAGGTCAGGCACTGCTTGCCCTGGGAGCCCACGGCCCGCATCACCCGATCCAGGTTGAAGGCCACGCGGGGCAGGAAGCCCAGGTCCTCCAGCAGGGCGAAGGCGGTGAAGAAGATGACCATGGGCGGCAGCATGACGGAGATAACGGCGCCCGTGCCCACGATCAGGCCGTCCACGATGGGGCCGCTTATCCACCACGGCGCGTTGATGGCGCTCAGCAGGGAGCGGGTGGCGTGGGCCAGCCAGTCAAAGCCCCGGGCCAGCCACTCCGAGGGGATGTTGGCCCCCTTGATGGTGATCCAGAACACGGCGGCCAGCCCGAGGAACATGATGGGCCACGACCAGAAGCGGTGGGTGACGACGCGGTCCAGCCGCTCCGTCAGGTCCACGCCGATCCTGGCGGCCCTGCGCACGGCCTTCTGAACCACCCCGTGGGCGAACTCGTAGCGCCGCCTCACGATCTCCACCTTGGCGTCGGGCGTCATGCCCTCGCCCATGCGCTGGGCCTCCTCCAGAATGGCCGCCAGAGCTGATTCGGGGGCCGGGTCGGCCTGGGCCGGGCCGTAGAGCAGGTCCTTCTCCCGCGCCAGGCAGCAGGCCGAGAGGTCGCCCACGCGGAAGGCGGTGGTGATCTCGGGGTCGTCCTCCAGGAGCTTGAGGGCCAGCCAGCGCGCCCGGCCGTCCACCCCACTGGTCCGCAGCCGCTCCTGGAGCTGGGCGACGCTTCGCTCCAGCGTCAGTCCGTAATTGATCTGGACGGGGTTGGTGGAGCGCTTCCCCTGCGCCACGGCCACAGCCGCCTGGACCAGCTCGGCGATCCCCTTGTTCTCACGGGCCACAACGGGGATCACGGGCACGCCCAGAGTCTGCTCCAGGGCCGGGACGTTGATTTCCAGACCCGAGCGCTCGGCCTGGTCCATCAGATTCAGGGCCACTACCACCCGATCCGTCATCTCCAGGATCTGCAGGGTCAGGTTCAGGTTGCGCTCCAGGTTGGTGGCGTCCACGATGTCAATGACCACGTCGGGCTCATCGGAGATGATGAAGTCGCGGGCGATGACCTCTTCCGGTGATTGAGCGGCCAGGCTGTAGGTGCCCGGCAGGTCCACCACTTGGACCGTTTGAGCGTTGTAGGTGAACTCCCCCTCGGCCCGCTCCACCGTCTTGCCCGGCCAGTTGCCCGTGTGCTGCCGTCCGCCGGTCAGGGCGTTGAACAGCGTGCTCTTGCCCACGTTGGGGTTTCCGGCCAGGGCGAAGACCAGGCCATCGTCAGGCCGAGAGGTCTTCTCTCTGTCTGTCACCATGGCTGAATGACAATGCGGCATCGTCTCATACCTCTTTCTAGGCCTACACCTCTTCGGCGATGTCAACCACGATCTTCTCCGCTTCCCGTCGGCGCAAGGAGAGGGAGGCACCTTTGACTCGGTACTCGACGGGATCGCCCAGGGGCGCCTGCCGCACCACCGTCACCTGGGCGCCCGGCACCAGGCCCAGGTCCAGCATCCGCCGGTGGGTGGCCCCGCTGCCCGTCAGGCTGATGATGGTCCCCCGCTGCCCGGGCCCCAGTCGGCTGAGGGGCATCCGCTGGGGTGGGATGGGGATAACGTGGATATTGGCCGCCACCACGGGGGCCAGGGTGTAGACCCCGCCGTTGGCCTGCACCCGCAGGCGGCGCTCGTCCCGCTCGCGGACCCGCACCGTCATGCCGGGCGCAAGCCCCTGAGCCACGATCTGGGCGAAGACGGCCGTGGGTTCGTCTTCGATGTGGGAGATGGTGGCTGGACGGTTCAGGGTCCACTCCGTCAGCGGCCGAGCGTATTCCCGGGTGATCTCGCCGCTGCGGGAGGGGATGGGGTCGCCGTGGGGGTCCCGCCGGGGGAAGCCCAGTTGCTCCTCCATCCCATCGGCCATCTCCGGCGTGGTGGTGTGTTCTCGGCGGTGGGCCTCCTCGTGTACCTCCTCCAGGGGGTACCCCTCCTCGTCGGCCAGGTAGCGCTCCCAGAGACGGTGGGCCCGGAGGACCTGCAGGGCCCAGTCCTCTCCCTTCTGGCTCAGGAGAAAACCGACGTCCGTCCGGTGGACCAGCCCCTGGGC
Organism: Anaerolineae bacterium; assembly: GCA_046760425.1. Classification (GTDB taxonomy): domain Bacteria; phylum Chloroflexota; class Anaerolineae; order JBHIEC01; family JBHIEC01; genus JBHIEC01. Next base: position 14,674 of record JBHIEC010000019.1, on the reverse strand, counting down.
CTCCATGCGGCCCAGGAGCCGGGCGGTCTGACTCACCGACTGGTTCAGCGCAGGGGCCAGGGCAGCGGCCGTCACCGGCTTCCCCTGGGTCTGCAGGTCGTAGCTATATTTCAGGGCATCCTCCACGGTGGCCCGGGCGGCGGCACGGCGTTGGCGTCGCACCCACCACATGAGCCCCTGGCGGGGCCACAGGAGGGCCAGCAGGAGGAGGCCCAACAGCACCAGGATCACGACGGAGCCCATGGTTCCCAGTGTCATGCGACCCTCCTTGGGGGCAGGAGGTCCACGAAAACCTGATCAGCCACCTGCTGTCCGATGCTGTGCTCGACCTTGCCCACGCGGATGGTCAGCGGGCCGTCGAAAGGGGCCCTAGCCACGACGGTGACGTCGGTGTGGGGGTAGAGGCCCAGGTCGCCCAGGTAGCGCAGCAGGCTGGCGTCCCCATCCTCCACGCAACTCACCAGGCCCGATTGGCCCGGCCCCAGGTCCGACAGGCGATCCCGAGATCGGTCGGCCATCAGGCCCTCCTTGGTGGGGATGGGGTGGCCGTGGGGGTCGGTCGTGGGGTGGCCCAGGGCCTCAGCGATGCGGTCCTCCAGATCCTCGGAGATGGCGTGCTCCAGCCGGTGGGCCTCCTCGTGGACCTGGTCCCAGGGGACGCCCAGAGCCTCGGCCAGGTAGAGCTCTATCAGGCGGTGGTGGCGCAGGACCTCCAGGGCGATCTTCTCGCCGGCAGGGGTCAGCTCCACGCCCTGGTAGGGGGTATGGTGCACGTACGCCATCTCGGCCAGCTTCTTGATCATGCTGGTGGCCGAGGCCGGCGAGACCCCCATCCCCTGGGCCACGGCCGAGGTGGTGGCCTTCCCCTGGCTGGTCTGCAGCTTGTAGATGAGTTTCAGATAGTCCTCAATGGTTGGGCTGATCATTTTGGCCCTCTAAACATAGATTTAGTTTAGTCTAAAATCCGATCCAATTATAGCACCTTCCGCCTCGCTTGTCAAGAGAGCCAAAGCAAAGCAGGCTTGTAAGTTTGACAAATGGATTCGGTTATATTAAAATCGGGTGGCCCCCTCTCTGGAGTTGGTACTACTACAGTGAGTAGCCGACCTTCGAAACCCCTCGATGGAGGCGGCAACTTATTGCCGTAGGGCGCCGAGAACAGACTTCGGCGAGCCCTCGGCCTGAGACCTCGGCGTGAGCTCGGTCGAACGCTCAGTCGAGCTGTTCTCGTGTCCTTCTTAGCTTCTGATGGCTTCACCAACTTGCAGGAGACAGACTACCTGTACTTAAAGCTTCAAGAAAGAAACCTGAGGGCTGATGACTCGGAACAACGGTGATCTCCGGATAGAGGTCCTAGAGATTCACAAGCGGCTATTAGAAGCCTATGGTGAGCCCAAGCGTGGGCACCTTGACCCTGTATCAGAATTGGTCTCGACGATCCTCAGTCAGAATACCAACGATGCGCTACGAGATCGCGCCTTCGGCCGACTGCGTGGTCGCTTCCCAACCTGGGAGCAGGTGCGGGAGGCTCCGGTAGGGGAGATCGCTGAGGCGATCCAGGTCGCCGGGTTGGGTCAACAGAAGGCTGCCCGCATCAAGCGAGCGCTCCAGCGCATCACCGAAGAACGGGACGAGCTGAGTCTAGACTTCTTGCGGGAGATGGAGGTGGAAGAGGCGAAGCAATGGCTCACCTCGATCAAGGGGATCGGGCCGAAGACCGCGGCGATCACCCTGCTCTTCGCCCTGGACATGCCGGCCTTCCCCGTGGATACCCACGTCCATCGGGTGACGAAGCGACTGGGAGTGATCCCACCCAACGCCTCGCGCGAGAAGGCCCATGAGATCCTCGAAGCCCTGATGCCCCCGGAGACATACTACGCTTTCCACCTCAACCTGATCCGCCATGGCCGCCAGGTCTGCAAGGCCCCGACCCCCCGCTGTGAGATCTGTGTCTTGAAAGATCTGTGTAACTACTCCTCCGTTAGCCTGGCGAAGGTTCCTAATCAAAACCTTCGCCAGGCTTTCGGGGAAAACTGAATGGAGTGTGGCTAAAATCTGTGGAGAGTGACGAAGCAATCCCCAGAGTGCGTTGAGGGTCATTGTTGGCGGGAGAGGTTGCTTCACTGCGCTCGCAATGACATTCTTCGCTCTCCTCGCCATGGTGGGTGCTGGGACATGGCAGGTCCCGATGCTGTGCGAGTGTCCGGGACATAGGGCGTTCGCTCGCAATGACAGAATAGCGCATGTCCCACAGATTTTAGCCAGGCTTAACTGAATGGCCCTGGGGAGGATCAGCCAATTGACCCCTGGCCGATAATGGTGTATAATGGGATAGAACATTTGTTTGCTGGAGAGGCCATGCCCAACTTCATTGATAAGCTCACCCTACGGGTGGAGGAGAAAGCGGGGGCGCTGAGCGAGACCCTCCGCCGTGAGGCTGAGGCGCGGGAGGAGGCCCTGCGCCAGTTGCTGGCCCAGCACTGGCATGAGCTCCCATCCGACCTGGAGGCCACGGATCAACGGCCGGCCTACGCCGTGGACGGTTCCCTGCGCCGCGCCAACCTGGCCAACGGGGCCTACCTCTTCGCCGCGCAGGCGTTGCTGATGGGTGAGGATATCGAGGAGACGGCGGTGGAGGTGGAGATCCTGCGGGGCAGCACCCCCCGGGCCAGCGTGGAGCGCTTCGCTGACCTGCTGCTCCAGCGGCTGGAGGTGGGATTGGCCTGCCAGTGCGCATCCCAGGTTCCTGAGGGCAGCGTCCTGTTCCTTGACGGGGCCCTCTATGGCCAGCTCCCCCAGCTCTACCCCCTGACCATTGAGGGCGTGCGCTACCCCCTACCCGATGAGATCCTCAATGCCTATCTCCAGCTCTTCCAGCACTGCTGCCAGCGGCGCATTGACCTCATCTCCATCGCCAAGACCAGCCGCGAGGCAACCCACTCCAAAATCTGGCAGCGGGAGGCGAAGGTCCCCATTCCCCTGGACATCCCCGACAGCGAGATGATCTATCGCTGGACCGATAGCCGAGCTGGCTACTCCACCCCCGTCATCCTGGGGACGTGGGGCTTCACCCGGGGCAGCCGGGAGCTCCTGAAGCGGGAGGAGCTGAGCCGCGCTCCGGCCATCGTCTCCTTCTTCGTGCGCCTGTCCGACTTCGACGATGCCGTGCGGGTTGACCTGCCTGCCACCGCTTTGGGGAGTGACGTCCGCCTGGGTGATGTGAGCGGCGATATTTTGGACCTAGACCGCCATGATCTCCGCCCCGTCCTCCAGGTGCTGGCCGCCGACTACGGAGGGCTGGAGGTCTACAACGCCCTCCTCTACACCGTGGATCGGGAGGTGCGGCTGGAGCGGCGGATGATGAGGGATGTCTACCTGAAGCTCATCGGGCAAAAGTTGGGCTGCGAGATCAGGCTTGACAGGAGCGAGAGGAGGTTTTGAGGTGTCACCAGACGACCATCATATCCTCGATCCTGAATCCTTCGCTGCCGCTCTGGCGGAGCAACTCGTGGCGGAGGGAATCGCCCAGGTGGAGGAGCGGGAGGGGCTCATCCTGCGCCTGCGCGTGGGCGACACGCCCGTCACCACCCAACTGACCCGCTTCTATGCGGCCTATCTGGACGCGCCCCACGCGCTGCCGGCCATTGCCCAGGCTTTCATTGAGGTCGTGCGGCGCGTAGGGGCCGAGGGTTTGAAAGAGATTACCTATGAGCAAGTTCAAGGGCGCCTCTTCCCTATGCTCAAACCGCAGAGCTACCTAGAGGTAGCCGGGGAGCAGGGGTTGCCGGCTCTTGTGCACCACCCCTTCCTGGCTGGCCTGGTGATCACCTACGTCATTGACCTGGAGCGGAGCATGGCCTACGTCAACACGGAACACCTGGCCCGCTGGCCCCTCTCCCAGGATGAGCTACACACCCAGGCCCTGGCTAATCTCCAACGCCACACCACGGCTGAGACCTACATCGTCTACGGCCAGGGGGCCCGGACGCTGTGCGTCTGCCAGACCAACGATGGCTACGACGCCACGCGCCTGCTCCTGCCCTCGCTGATGGCCGAGTGGGCCCAGCGGGTGCCGGGCCATCTGCTCCTGGGGATCCCTAACCGCGACTTCCTCATCGGCTTCAGCGATCGCGACCCCCAGGTGGTGGCCAACATCGCCGCCCAGGTGCGGCGCGACGCCCGGACGCGCGACCATGGCCTGACGAGCCGGCTGTTTATCTGGCGCGAGGGTCGGGTTCAAGAAGTTAGAGGGAGAGAGAATTAATGAGTGCTGTCGGTTATGTCGTTGGCGAGGTTCGGACGGACGCCTTCACCTTCGTCACCAACGCCCAGATCGCGCCGCCACGGCTGGAGTACGTGGTGGTGCGGGGCGTCCAGGAACGGCTGGATGATCGGGTGCGTCAGGTGGAGGTGCTGGCCCAGGTCTCCAGCCTGGCCGTCTCCTCCCGCCTGCTGGATACCTCCATGAGCTATGGCGAGGTGGAAGCCATCCTGCGTCGCCTGGGTTCCTCTCCACCGGTCATCGTGGGCGTGGCCAAGGTGCTGGGCTATCTGGACGGCGATGTGGTGCGCTTCCCTCGTGGCGCAGCCATGCCCGGCACCGAGGTCCATCTGGCCCCGGACGACCTGCTGAGGGAGTTCTTCTCCCGCAACGTGAGCTCGGGCATCGAAATCGGCAGCCTGATCAACCGCCCTGGCGTGGGCGTGCTCTTGGACCCCAACGGGCTGCGTCGCCATCTGGCCGTCATCGCCCAGACGGGTGCGGGCAAGTCCTACACCGTGGGCGTGATCCTGGAGAAGCTGCTGGACTTGGGCGGCACAGTCATTGTCTTCGACCCCAACAGCGATTACGTCCTGATGCGAAGAGACGACCGCCAGCGCCCCACCCCCTTCGCCCAGCGGGTGGAGGTCTACCGTCTGCCCACCGAGCAGGCGGGGCGGATATCTGACGAGGCCATCGGCGGGACACGGCGCTTCACCATCCAGTTCTCCCGCCTGGAGCCGGACGAAATATGCGCCCTGACGGGCATCAGCGAGCGGGCGACCAACATCCGCAAGGCCATCCGCACCGCCTGCGAGAACCTGGCGGGCACCGATTACACGCCCCACATCCTGCTGCAGGAGCTGGAGCGCCTGGCTCAGGGTGGTCAGCCAGCTATGGCCGAGGGGCGACCCCGGCTCATCAGCCCGGCCATCGGCGACGAGGAGGAGTTTAACCGGCATTTCCGCCAGGAAATCTCCCGCAAAGCTGGCGTCGAGTGGGAGGAACTGGGCCGTCGGGAGGAGGCAGAGGAGGTCGAGCTGGAGCCCGTCGTCACGCCTCGAGAGGAGAAGCCCCTCACCCTGGACGTCATCTCCGGGGCAGGACGAGCCCTGAAGTACATTGACCGCCTGGCGCGGGTGGACATCTGGGGCTTCGAGGACGTGCCCATGGACGATCTCCTCCAACCCATGACCCTCTCCGTCATTGACCTGGCGGGCGTTGACCAGTGGATCGCCGAGTTCGTGGTAGACAAGGTGTTGCGGGAGGCCTGGTCGCGTGCCACCACCGACGGGCTGGCCCGGCCCGTCTTCGTCGTGCTGGAGGAGGCCCACAACTTCGTCCCCGGCGGTCAAAGCTATAGCCGGTGCGCTGGCATCATCAAGCGCCTCGCCTCCGAGGGACGCAAGTTCGGCATCTTCCTCATCCTCATTACTCAGCGGCCCTACCGCATCCATCAGGATACCCTCTCTCAGTGCAACAGCCAGATCATCATGCGCCTGACCAACCCTCAGGATCAGCAGGCGGTGCGCACCGCCTCTGAGAGCATCTCCGAGGGGTTGCTGGCGGATCTCCCGGGCCTGAACGTGGGCGAGGCGGTGGTGCTGGGGCCGCTGGTGCGGGTTCCGGTGATGGTGCGGGTGGGCAAGCGTCAGTCGGCCGAAGGGGGGAGCGACATTAACGTGGTCAAGGCCCTGGAGCGGGCGAGGAGCGAGGTGATCACCACCAATATGGAGAAGAAAGCGAAGGAAGAACGCAGGGCGAGGGGGAGGACGGAGTGGGAAGAGGAGGTGTAAGCAAAGGCGGCGGCTCAAAGCACGCCGCCTGGCTTCCCCGCCGGGCTAGGCGCCGTCATTCATGCGGCGCTCAAGGGCTTAGGGTGTGGCTATGCTATAAGGAGCGATGATCATGCTTAGACACTTGAAGATCAAAAACTACAAAAGCCTCGAAAATGTTGACATCCCCCTCAAGCCATTGACCGTCTTCGTCGGGCCCAACAACGCCGGGAAAAGCAACATCTTGGACTGCCTCCTCTTCCTGCGAGAGCTCTTGGAGCAAGGTCCGCCCGCCGTACACTCCCGGGGAGGATTTCGGTACCTCGTTTGGGGTGGAGACCTCAAGCGTCAGATCGAAATTGAATTGGATGCTCAAATCCCTGACGCATCCGGCAGTGAACGTCTGATTACCTATCGGATAGAGATCGCTGGTGGACCGAGGCATTACGCCATTTCACGGGAAACTTGCTCAATGCGCATTGATGGCGAAGAACGAAAATTGTTGAACTTCCCCGTCGAACAAGGGCAGGTTGGGGTGTGGGATGAGAGTGCAGGGCGAATCGTATATTGGGGATCTTCAGAAGCTGGAAGACAGCTTTGTCTGAGCGGTTGTAAAGACTTAGCTCGCTATCCAATTCTAAGTGCACTCGTTAAGGCTATCCACAATTGGGCTTTTTACAACTTCGTCCCCTCTCGGATGGAACAGCCAGGACCGGCCAAGAAAGACCTGCGCCTCCAGAAGGAAGGGGCAAACATCTCGTCAGTGCTCCATACGTTTCAATCGGAATGGGGAGAAAGCTTCGCCGAGGTGGAGGAGCTTTTGAAAACGGCCATCCCGGAGATGGAGCGGCTGTTGACCCCGCTCACGGAAGAGGGTCAGACCTATCTGGCCATCGAAGAGCGAGGATTCCCCTTACGCATCCCTTCATGGGCTATGTCTGATGGTACGCTGCGCTTTCTCGGCCAGCTAGCCGCCCTCCTCTCCCCCGATCCCCCAGCTCTGGTTTGCTTCGAGGAGCCCGAGAATTGCATCCATCCCGGTCTGCTGGAACTGGTTGTTGATGTCTTCAAATCGGCCTCCCGGAAGATCCAGATCCTGGTGACAACCCATTCCCCGGATCTCCTCAACTTCCTGGCCCCCGAGGATTTGGTGATCGTGGAGAAAGTGAATGGGAAGACGCAATGTCGGGAAACCAAGGATGTGGCAGGGGTACAAGAAGCTCTGAAGACCCTGGGCCTGGGGGAGCTATGGACCTCCGGCCACCTCGGAGGAGTCCCGTGAGCATGGCGCTCTTCGTGGAGGGGAAAAGCGACAAGGACGCTATCCCTGAGCTTGTCCGCAGATTCCTCAGTGCCTCCCCAGGGATCATTTGCAGGATCGTCCGCAGGGGGGATATGTTCAACTCCGCAAAGATAAAGGCCCATCTGGGACCTCTTCTAAAGGGACATCCTGATGTGTCGAAGGTTATTGTTTGTGTGGATTCGGAGTGCACTGACCCTGCAGAGATCAGAGAGGAAGCCTCAAGGATAGAGCAAGAGCTTAACAGGATGAGCTTACCCGTGGTCCCCAGATATGTGGTGGTTGTCCACGCCTTGGAGGGCTGGCTTGCGGCAGATTCGGAAGCTCTGGAGAAGGTCTTGGGGAAGGGGATACGGGTGCGCATTGAGCAGAGTTTGGAGAAGGTGTGTAAACCAGCAGAACTACTTGAGGATATCTTCGCCCGACATGGCAAGAACTTTCGGAAAACTGTGCACGATCCCTTGATAGCCGAGCATGCGGATCCCAAGAAAATCGCCAGGCAAAGTTCGAGCTTCCAACAATTCTTGGAAATCGTAGAAGATCCTTGAGAGGCCGGCATGATTCGCATCGTCTTCACTGCCGACAACCACTTGAACAAGTACTACGCCAAGATGACGGCCGACCAGTTGGCCCGGCGGCGACAGCGCATCCGCGAGGCCTGGGCCCAGACGGTGGACTTCGCCATCGAGAAGCGGGCCCACTTCTACCTCCACGGCGGCGACCTCTTCGACACACCCAACCCCCGCACCTCAGAGCTGGTGTGGGTGGCGCGGCAGCTCCAGCGGTTGCAGGACGCGGGGGTCACCATCTACGCCATCGGCGGGAACCACGACGTGCCCAAGATGCGCATCGAGGGGGCCACCCCCCATCGCATCTACGACGAAGTGCGGGTGGCCCACGTCTTCACCAGGACGACCGAGGTGGAGTGGGCCACCCACGAGATTGACGGCACCACCATCGCCATCGGCGGGCTGGCCCCGGATCCCCGCCTGGGGCGCGACGACGACCCGCTGGAGGGCGTGGCCATTGACCCGCCCGAGGCCGACGTGGTCCTGCTGCTCATGCACTACGCCGTGGAGGGCACCCTCTACTATGAGGCCAACGAACCCCTGCTGTCCAAGGCGGCCATCGCCGGGTTGCAGGGGATTGATTATCTCCTGGTGGGGCACGTGCACCAGAAACATCAACTGGAGATCGGCGGGGTGACAGCCTGCTTCCCCGGCCCCACGGAGCGGATGAGCTTCGGCGAACTGGAGGCGCCCACAGGCTTCCTGTTCATGAAATTCGATGGTCATCGGCCTGTGCGGGCCAGCATCCGCCGCAGACGGGTGGATCCCCAACCCATGCAGCGCATCGAGATCCGTACCACTGACCTGCCCCCTGACGACCCCACGGGCTACGTCTTTGAGCGGGTACGGGCTGCCTCCCACGCCGACCAACTCCTGCAGTGCCGCCTGGAGGGGCCATTGTCGCGGGAGGTCTACCACCGCCTGCGCTTTTTCGACATCTGGCGGCTGGGCAACGAGCTCAACTTCTACTTTGACCTGGACCGCAGAGGGACGTACCTGCAAGAGCAGGCTGACCTCGACGTGGGCTTCAGCACCCAGCGGGTGAGCCCCCGCCAAGAGATCGAGGCGGTAGCGGAGGCGTTGGCGGCGGAGGCTGAGGATGTCGAGGAGCGGGAGTTAATCGAGGAGGCGAAGGAGTTAGCGCTGGGGCGGTATCGAGGTGAAGTGGGGGTCATATGACGATTCTTAACCCCGTAATTTACATTGAGAATCGGGCAACCTCACCGATCCAAAAGACCCGTTTGTAGTGGTAGCAGCGCTGATTGCTAGCCAGCACAATATCAAACTTGGCAGTCATTGACTCCCATTTCAACTTGGTCGAGCGCAGAGAGGCTTTTGACCTTGCTATCGAGAGAAAAGCTGGAAGGCACATCGCGATTACTCACGGAGATAGCAGCCGGGATGCCAGGCTCGGCCTAGCCGACTTTGTGGCTGGTGCCGTCTTGTACCGATGTCGGCAAGGGGTTGATCAGTTCGAGAGGCTGTTCAAGGCGAGGGTGGTCGGAGAGAAGGTGATCAGGTGGAAACCAAAAAAGTGGTAAGAACCCCGGAAGGCTTCTTACTTGGTTGCCCAAGTGAACCGCTGCACAGCAGCCGTCCAGCCTAACCCCGGCCTTACTTCTTACCACCGATTAAATTATAGCACACTCTGAAAAGTATGTCAAACTGGAAATAGGGACGCTCCATGATCCGCATCCGCCGTATCGCTGCCCACAATTTCAAACAACTCCGCGAGATTGACCTTTACCTCCCTGAGGTCGGCCATTTCCTGGTCCAGGGTAAGAACGAGGCAAAAACGATCAACTAATGAGGCCGCTCGGTGAAATATGGGTTCTTGGATGAAGCCGGGGATGTGGGCTCAGCGGAAGGCTCTTCAAGATATCTGGTGGTCGCTGTGGCGCTGGTCAATAATCCCCATCGGCTCAGGCGAGTAGTGACCAAGATCAGGAAGAGCTTAGGTAAGAGGCTGAAGGACATCCCAGAACTGAAAGCCTGGCATACACCCAAGAGGTTTGTAGCCAAGCTCTTAGGCTACGTGGCGGAGTCAGAGGTCGAGATTGTGGCGGTGATTTTGGACAAAAGCACGGCTAAGCGCCCTGTTGATCCAGAGGACTGGTATCGGCGGGTATGCGCCCAAGCTGTGCGATGTTGTCTGGAGAGGTACCCTCGTCTTTCATTGGCAATCGATAAGCGGTATACCAATCAACGACTCCGAGATAGACTGGTACAGGCTATCATCGATAACGTGGATGATCTGTCCCCGGTCCTGGTGATCGAGCATTCTGAATCAGGAAAGGAAAAGGCTGTGCAAGCGGCAGATGCCGTGGCCTGGAGCTTGTTTCAGAAGTACGAGCGAGGAAATGGGACCCTCTACGAGGTCATCAAGGATAAGATCATCGTCGAGGAAGTGCTGAGGAAGTAAAAAGACTGGCTCACCCTGGGGGCCGATTCTCACCGTTCTGGGACGGAGTATCACGGACTTACATCCGAGCAGCCTGATCCAGGACTTACGAGTCCAGTCTAATCATATTATACAAGCCATTGCGAGTTTTGTCAAGGAGCCTATGATCCGCATCCGCCGTATCGCTGCCCACAATTTCAAACAACTCCGCGAGGTTGACCTCTATTTCCCCCAGGTCGGCCGCTTCCTCATCCAGGGCAAGAACGAGGCAGGCAAGTCCACCCTCTTCGAGGCCGTCTTCTTCGGCATCTTCGGCCAGGCCCTGGTCACCGAGACGGGCACCCGCCGCCTGGACGACCTCATCGCCTACGGCATGGAGAAGGCGCGGGTGGAGGTCTGGCTGGAGGCCCCGAACTGCCTTTTCAAGATCACCCGCACCATCGTGCGAGACAAGGCCAACGTCTGGGAGCTGGACATCGAGAGCCCCCATGGGATCGAAGAGGTACGGGGCAACACCACGGTCAACCGCCGCATCGTCCAGGAGCTGGGCTTCGACGGCGAGGCGCTCCTCAACACCTGCTTCGTGGAGCAGAAAAAGCTGGAGAAGCTGGAGGGCATGAGCCGTGCCAAGCGGGAGGAGTCCCTCATGAAGCTCCTCAACCTGGAGGCCATGGTGCGCATGGAGCAGGACTTCAAGGTGCGGGGTGAGGATCGCCTGGCCCTGGCGCGCTGCCAGCAGCGGGCCACGCTGGCTCAGGTTCAGGCCGAGCTCCCTGAGAAAGAGGAGGCCCTGGCCCAGGTGGAGGGCAAGCTCCTCTTCATCGTCCTGCGGCGGAACGTGGAGGCCGTCGTTCAGGAGCAGCGGGCCATCGGGCAATTGGAGGGGGAGATCGCCGCCCTGACTGCCCAGCGCCAGGCCCTGGCCGCCCGGGTGGCCCAGGTTGATCGCCTTAAGGAGGGGCTCCAGGCCCTGCGGGACATCCAGGGTTACCGCGAACGAGTGGCGGAGCAGGCGCAGGAGATCCATCGGCTGGAGGTGGAGCTGGAAGAGGCGGAGCAGCTCCAGCGGGAGGCGCTGCCCGCCCTCCAGGAGAGGCTGCGATCCCTGGGCCTGCTGCGCAGTCGTCTGGAGCGGCTGGAGCAGGTGGCAGCCCGTCAGGGAGAGCAGGAGGCCCGGGCCGCTAACCTGGCCGCTGACCTGGCCGAGTTGGGCGCCAAGCAGGCGCAGTTGAAAAAAGCGTGGGACCGCTTGAAGGAGATCACGGCCACCATCGAGGCCGAGGAGGCGGAGCTGGCGACCCTGGAGCAGGCGATCAGGGACTTCGAGGTGGGGGAGGCCCTGGAGGCCTGGCTGGCGGCCCAGCGCCAGGTGTCGGTTCCGGCCCAACTGAAGATCACCATCGGCCAGAAGCAGGAAGAGCGGGAGCACCTCTCCCAACGCTTCAGGATGGGGGTCTTCGGCTTCCTGGCTGCCTTCCTCCTCTCCGCAACCTTGATCTTCGCCTTCGTGACGGCCTTCCTGCGCTGGGGGATCGCCCCCCAGGCCCTCCTCGCCCTGGCCGCCACTTTCCTCATCCTCACGGCGGCGCTGCTGGCCATCCTGGCTTGGCGGCTGTGGGGCCTATGGCGGGCTCTGGACCAGGCAGCGGAGGAGCTGGGACAACTGGAGGGCGAACGGAGAACTCTGGAGGCCACCGCCCAGCGAGAGCGGGAGCGGCTGGCCGTGGCCGAGGAGCAGCTACAGCAACTGGGTGTGACGCCCCCAGAGGGCATCGAAGTGGGCCAGGCGCGGCTGGTGGAGTTAACCCAGAGGGTCAGCGGGCGCACCCGGGCGGAGGTGGAGGCCGAGCGGAATGGCGTCAGGGAGCGGCTGGCCCAGGCCCGGGCCCTCCACGGCGAGGTGGAGCGGGGGATAGAGCGGCTGCAAGAGGAACTGGCTGTCCGGGACGAGAAAGCGCTGCGGGAAGAGGAGCGGGCCTGTCGTCAGGCCGTGGAGAAGGCCAGGAACATCCTCACCCGCTGGGGAGCGAAAGCAGCGGAGCTGGCCGATAGCCTGGGCGTGGAAGCGGACCTGAGCGCCGTGCAGGGTCTCCTGGGTGGGCTGGCCGTCGAGGTCCAGGAGATGCGCCGTCGCATCGAGGGCATCCCCGCCATACAGACGGAAATAGCGCGCCGCCGGGAGGGGATCGAGGGCTTGTGGCGGAAGGTTCAGGAGCGGTATGAGAAAGTTCAAAGTTCAAAGCTCAAAGTTCAAACTGCAAACTGCAAACTTCTAACCGATGAGGACTATCAGGCGTTGGAGGGGGCTCTGCGTCGGGCATACGAGGATCTGGGCGGGGAGGAGGCGCGACGCGATCTGGAGCGGGTGCAGGGTGAGCTGGGAGACAAGGAGGGGGAGAGGCGAACCCGGGCGCAGCGGGCCATGCAGTTGCTCCAGGGAGTGCAGGAGAGCCTGGTCAGGCTGGGGTTGGAGAAAACGCTGAGCGAATCGCCCACCGACGATGAGCTGGAGGGGCTCCTGGCCAGGTTACAGAGCCTGGACCTGGGCGAGGAGTCGGCCCTGCTGCAGGAGCGGGATGAGCTGCGGGAGCGAGTGGGCTATCTGCGGGAACAGCGGGCGGATCTGGAGGAGGCCCTGGGGCTGGAGGGTGAGCTCCTGGACCTGGAGGCCTGCCAGCAGGAACTGGCGGCCAAGGAGCGGGAGTTGGCCGTGCGGGAGCGGGCAGTGCGCATCGTGGAGATTGCCCGGCGGCGGGTGGTGGCCCACATCCTGCCCAGCACCATGGAGCACATGCGCCAGTTGCTGCCCACTCTGACCATGCAGCGCTACTACGACGCCGAGCTGACCGACGAGTACCGTATCCGCGTCTGGGACGAGCGGGCAGGGGATCACGGCGACTGGAAGGAGAAGAACATCTTCAGCGGCGGCACCAAGGACCAGTTCTCCCTGGCCCTGCGATTGGCCTTCGCGCTGGCCACCCTGCCCGCCGAGCGCGGGGCTGCTCCCTCCTTCATCTTTCTGGACGAGCCCCTGGGCTCCTTCGACGACGAACGGGCCCAGGCCCTCCTGTATCTCCTGACCGAGGGCCAGATTGCCGAGAGCTTCGATCAGATCTTCCTCATCAGCCACGTGCGGGTGGATCCCAACCTCTTCAATTATCACCTGACCATTGAGGGTGGGCGCGTGGTGGAGAGCGACCTACCTACAATCAGAGAAGGATTGAGCACGGGGCACTAACATGTAGACGCCGAAAGTGATCCCGCAGTAGTGGGATTTTGGCTTTTCATACTCGAAATGGGTACGAGGGGAGAAAGGAACAGATGAGCGTAAGGTTCCGGTGGTTAATTGTGATCGGAGTTCTACAAGCCCTAGCACCATAGCGCCAAGCCAAAAGGCCCCTTTCGAAATAGAGTTCTACTCCCATTTCGAGGGTTGGGTTACATACACTTGCGTTCCAAATGCAATGAGGTGGTAGACGTGGGGGCAAGCACGTGATACAATCTCCCCCAACTGGTAAATGCGCCTGGCGTTGGGCCAGCAGGCGGCGGCCGCAGCCCTGACGTGTACAGGCGTTCAGTCGCGGGTGGAAACGTTCAGCCTTTGAGGAAGAGCCATAGGCACTGGAAGACCAGCCCGGCGCTGGCCTCGAAGAAGCCATAAGTGCGGCGCAAATGTACATGGCCAACACCTCTTTGGTCCCCTGGGCGATGTTGCCAGGGTGACAAGCGCTCGCAGCAGACCCCGAGTCCCTCAGTAGCTCGGGTGATGAGGCTGCGAGCGCTTGCCAGGAGGAGAACGGGATGCCGCTATCCTTCCCGCTCAGCGACGCCCAGCCAGAAGTGGTTGGGCAGGATGGTGGAAGTTGGTATGACCTTCACCTGCCGATGAGACAGGTCGCCGTTCCCTTCAGGGATGGAAACGGGGTTCACGTAGCAGGTGTTGGGTCGGACGCCGAACTTCTCGTAGTATCGGCGGGCCGCCTCATTGATTTTGTCCGCCAAGGGCCGCTTCGGGTCGTCGTCATACCACAGCAAGCCGACTTTCATGCCCATCGTCTAAAATCCTCCCTTGCGAACCCGCGCAGAACAACCCCTCGAGTTATGGATGTCCCGAGCCCTGACAAACGGTCACGCGGTCTCGGTTAGAGCTGGCAATGAGCTTAAGCGAGCGTGACCGCTTGTCACCCCTGCGAGCGTTCGCAACCTTGTAACTGTTCACCTGCTTGTCATTCCTTCGGCAAACTCAGGACAGGCTGAATGCTGTCATTGCGAGCGAAGCGAAGCAATCTCCAGCGTCCATAGGCAAGCACGTGGGGATTGCTTCGTCGCTTCGCTCCTCGCAATGACATAAGTAGAATGTGACGTTGT
>JBHIEC010000018.1:0-20855 GCA_046760425.1 Anaerolineae bacterium | reverse complement strand
GGTCAAGGATAGCGTTTCTTCAAAAAGTATATCACGCTAAGGTCAAAATCGAGTCAAAAATTGGTCCTTTTTTGGTCCTATTGGGACACAGTAAGTCTCTTTTAAGTTCCCTCTAAGCACTGCACAGAAGTTCTTTGCACTTTCTTCACGCGCTACAACTTGCTCCCAAGGGGCGTCCTCGCCCCGTGGAATACCTATTCCGCAGGGCCCGTCCCGCCTAAGCAGTTTGGCCGCGAAATCGGGGCGAGGCTTCGCCCTGAGGCCTGTCCTGAGCGCAGCCGAAGGGCTCAGCCCGAAGGGACGCCCCTTTGTAGCAGGGGGAAAGGTCAAAAGAATGGCCAACCTACTTAGCAGCAGACACCGGACGGAGATGTCCCGCCCGGTGTCTGTTGCCGTAGTCCGTTGCCTCCTAGAACAACCCCACCACCTTGCCCGTCTCCAGATCGAGGTCCACATCCATGAAAGCCGGGCGTGAGGGCAGGCCAGGCATGGTCCTCATCTCCCCACACAGGGGGTAGAGGAAGCCCGCCCCGACCGAGGCGCGGATGTCACGGACGGGCAGCATGTAGTTCTTGGGCACGCCCTTCCAGTTAGGGTCGTGGGATAGCGACAGGTGGGTCTTGGCCATGTTGATGGGCAGCTTGTCGTAGCCCAGCTCGGTGTAGAGCCTGACTTTGGCCTCCGCCTCGGGAGTGTAGTCCACACCGTCGGCCCCGTAGACCTTGGTGGCGATGGTTTCGATCTTGTCCTTGATGGAGATGTCCAGGGGGTAGAGGAATTGGAACCTGGAAGGCTTCTCGCAGGCGGCCACCACGGCCTCGGCCAGGGCTGCACCCCCCTCACCGCCCCACATCCAGACGAGGGATTCCACGGCGTCCTCAGCGCCGGCCTCGATAGCGGCCTCCCGGATCATCGCTACCTCGGCATCGGTGTCGGTCTTGAAGCGGTTGATGGCCACCACCACCGGGACGCCGAACTGCAGGGCGAGCTTGACGTTGGCCTCCAGGTTAGGCAGGCCCTTCTTCAGGAGCTCCAGATTCTCCTCCTGGTAGGCCGGATCCAGCGGCCGGCCCGGCACGACCCGCGGCCCCCCGCCGTGCATCTTGAGGGCCCGCACGGAGGCCACCATGACCACGCAGTTGGGGATCAACCCGCTGACACGGCACTTGATGTCGAAGAACTTCTCCATGCCGCAGTCGGCGCCAAAGCCGCTCTCCGTGACCAGGTAGCCGTCGGAGACCAGCTTCAACCCGATGATGTCCGCCAGCACCGAGGAGTTTCCATGGGCGATGTTGGCGAAGGGGCCCGCATGGACGAAGGCTGGGGTGCCGGCCAGGGTCTGCATCAGGTTGGGCATGAGGGCGTCCTTCAAGAGGACGGTCATGGCGCCAGCCACACCCAGATCCTCGGCCGTGACGGGCTCTCGGCTCTTGCTGGTGCCAATGACCATGCGCCCGACCCGCTCCCGCAGGTCCCGGAGGCTGGTGGCCAGGGCCAGGATGGCCATCACCTCGCTGGCCACGGTGATGTCGAACCCGGTCTGGCGAGGCCGGCCATCCCACCTGTTACCCAGGCCAATGATTACGTTGCGGAGGGCCCGGTCGTTGATGTCCACCACCCGGTTCAGGGTGATGCTGTAGGGATCAATATCCAGGCGGAAGAACCGCCTTCGTTCCTCGGGCGTGAGGTCTGAGGGCTTCTGGGCGGAGATGTCGAGCTTCTCCAGACGCTTCCTCATCCAGGGGGCGAACTCATCGCCTGGACAGAGGATCTTGGCCAGTCGCTCATCGCTCAGTCGGTCCTCATGCATGATGCGGGCATCAATGGCTGCCGCCAGCAGGTTATTGGCCGCCCCCACGGCGTGGACGTCGCCGGTGAGGTGGAGGTTGAAGTCCTCCATGGGCACAACCTGGGAGTAGCCCCCTCCGGCCGCTCCGCCCTTGATGCCGAAGGTGGGCCCCTGGGAGGGCTGGCGGATGCAAGTGAAGACCTTCTTGCCGATGTAACCCAGCCCCTGGGAGAGGCCGATGGTGGTCACCGTCTTGCCCTCGCCCAAGGGAGTGGGCGTGATGGCCGTCACGTCAATGTACTTGCCGTTGGGGCGGTCCTTGAATTTCTCCAGGACGTCCAGGTGAACTTTAGCCTTGTACTTGCCGTAAAGCTCCAGATCGTCCTCGGTCAGCCCCACGTCCGCTGCGACCTCCAGGATCGGTCTCAGGGTCGCTGCCTGCGCGATCTCGATGTCGCTCGGTACCTCGCGCACTTTGGTGATAATGGGAGTGCCTGGCATTTCATCTCTCCTTTCATGGATAAGCTGTGATAGAGGATATCATACAAACAGTATAACACGGCAAGGTCAAAATTCGGTCAAAAACAGGTCTGAGCCTGGTCCGAAAGTGGTCAGCGCGAATAACCGTTATCTGCCCGGATCAATATCCCGCCACATATAAAGCAACCCCAGGCCCAGCATCGCTGCCCGAGCGAGAAGAAGGGGAGCTGCCCGCCACAATCTGATCCATGGCGAACGCCCCTGGGGCCGGGAATGCAACACCGTCAGCAGGGATACGTAGCCGAAGCCCAGGGCATAGAGGAGGAGATAAGGGATGACGAAGTAGTTGCCCACATGCAGGGCGATGGCCACCCCGGCCAGGGCGTAAGCTGCCAGGGCGAATTCCCCCAGGGCCAGGGGGCTGAAGGGCAAAGCGTAGGGCTTGTCGGCCCAGCGATCGCCCAGGCCCTCAATGTGAAATTTGGGCGTGCGCCGGAAGGGGCTCTCCCGCCCCGCCAGGGCCTCGTAGATGGCCAGGGTGCTGTTCAGGGCCACGCCCGTGCCCAGAAAGACCAGCCAGGGCAGGCGAGCCACCCGTCGGCGCCAGTCCGGATAGAGAGCCCACTGGGAGACGATGTACATGGTCGGCGGGCTGACCGTGGCTATGCTCAGGTAGGCCAGGTAGCCCAGGTAAGGACTGCGCACGGGGATGAGAGGGATAGCCGTCAGGAGCAGGATGAGCATTAGAGGATGAATCAGATAGTTGGTCAGGTGCAGCAACCCCTGGGCCTTAACGAAGGGGGAGAAGGACGAAGAGAGGAGGTGCCGCCAGAGTTTCCTGGCGCACTGGATGGAGCCCTTGGCCCAGCGGAATTGCTGGACCTTGAAGGCATGGATCTGGGGAGGCAGTTCAGCCGGCGAGACCACCTGGGGCAGGAAGAGGAAACGCCAGCCCGCCAACTGGGCACGATAGCTGAGGTCCAGATCCTCGGCCAGGGTATCATCCTGCCATCCCCCTGCCTCCTCGATGCACGCCCGCCGCCACACCCCCGCCGTGCCGTTGAAGTTCATCAGCAGGCCGGCCCGGTTGCGGGCTACCTGCTCCACGGCAAAGTGGCCATCAATGCCCAGGGCCTGAGCCTGCGTCAGCCGGGAGTAGTTCTCGTTGACGTGCCCCCAGCGGGTCTGCACCATGCCCAGACGGGGATGGGCCAGGAAGTAGGGCACCGTAGCCCGCAGGAAATAGGGCTGAGGGATGAAGTCGGCGTCGAAGATGGCGATGAGCTCCCCCTTGGCCACGGCCAGTCCCTCTCTTAGAGCGCCTGCTTTGAACCCCCGGCGCTGGGTGCGGTGCAGCAACTGGATGTCGAGCCCCTGAGCCCGATAGCGCTCCACCCGGGCAGCGGCGATGGCCGTCGTCTCGTCGGTGGAGTCGTCCAGGATCTGGATCTCCAGTCTGTCCCGTGGATAGTCCAGCCGGGCCGCAGCGTCAATGAGCCGCTCCACCACATAGCGCTCGTTGAAGATGGGTAGCTGGACCGTGACCGGAGGGAATTCGTCCAGTTCCGGACAGGGCTCGGCCTGTCGGCGATGGCGCAGGTAGAGCCCGACCATCACCAGGGGGTTGAGCCCATAGACTGCCAGCAGGATGGCCGAGAGCAGATAGACGACGATGATGAGTGGCACTATGCCTCCTCAGTCAGGGGTCTCCAACGGCCGGGGGATTATCCCACATTTGACCCCGTTTGTCAACTTCGCTCACTTGACAATCTCCGTTTTTTGGATACACTATGGGGGAATCTCCTGGGCAGTGAAAAACGGTCAGGTTCGCTCTTTGATGAAGCCGGAAGGGGGCCATGCCACCGCGCAGGCAGGACCAGGGCAAAGAATCAGATAGCAAGATGCAGCAACTGCTCCGCAAGGCCAAGGAGCGGGGCTTCGTCACCACCGAGGACGTCCTGGAGGCTTTCCCCGAAGCAGAGGACAATCTCGACCAGGTGGAGGATGTCTACGACTTCCTGCTACAAAAGGGGATCGAGGTTCGTCCGGAGGAGGAGGTCTCGAAGGAGGAACTCGTTCAGGGCAGGCCGGAGGAAAGGATCATTGATCCCACCGGGGTGGACAGCGATGACACCATCAGCCTGTACCTGCGCGAGATCGGTAACATCCCGCTCCTGACGGCCGAGGAGGAGGTGAGGCTGGCCCGCCGCCTGGAGCGGGGGCGGACGGCCCGCCGACGCCTGACCCGCAACGGCTACGATCCCCAGGAGCGGGAGCGGCTGGAATGGGAGGTGCGGGAGGGCGAGTTGGCGCGCAAGCACCTCATCAGGGCCAATTCCCGCCTGGTGGTCAGCATCGCCAAGAAGTATGTGGGCCACGGTGTGCCCTTCCTGGACCTTATCCAGGAGGGCAACCTGGGCCTGATCCGGGCTGTGGAGAAGTTCGACCATAGGCGGGGCTACAAGTTCAGCACCTACGCCACATGGTGGATCCGTCAGGCCATCACCCGCGCCCTGGCCGACCAGGCTCGCACCATCCGCGTGCCGGTCCACATGAGCGAGCAGATCAACAAGCTCACCCTGGTCTCCCGCCGCCTGGAGCAGGAGCTGGGGCGGGAGCCGACGGTCCAGGAGTTGGCCACGGAGATGAACATGAGCCCCCGTAAGGTGGAGCGCATCATCGAGATCGCTCAGCGGCCCCTGTCCCTGGAGATGCCCGTGGGCGAGGAATTGGACAGCGAGCTGGGTGACTTCATCGAGGACGAGGAGACCCCTCTGCCCACCGACCTGGCCTCCCGGGAGCTGCTGCGGGAGGAGATCGAAAAGGTACTGAGCTCCCTGACCCCCCGCGAGGCCCGGGTCCTGCAGTTGCGCTTCGGCCTCATGGACGGCTACAGCCACACCCTAGAGGAGGTGGGCGAGAAGTTCGGGGTGACCCGCGAGCGCATCCGCCAGATCGAGACCAAAGCCATCCGCCGCCTGCGTCACCCCACCCGCAGCCGGAAACTGCGAGACTATCTCCGCTGATGAAACAAAAGCCGAGGTGTTAGTGCCTCGGCTTTTTGCTTTGTGCTGCGCCCCTATCCCCTCTTCCTGGTCTCCCGCACCACTCCAGCAAAGGCTGTGCCCAGGAGATAGCACAAGGCAGCCGTGATGAACAGAGCGGTGTAGCCCAGGCCGGGCCGGCGAAGATTGAAAAAGTCCAGAAGCGGCCCACCCAGGCCGGCCACCACCCCTGCCCCGGCCGTGGCGATGTTGGAGATGCCCAGGTAGCGCCCCGCCTCCTCCCTGGGGATCAGGTCCGTCCCCCAGGCCCAGTTCACGGCCAAGAATACGCCGATGGACAGACCCAGCACCCCGCCGTAGATCAGGAGGTCGTTATAGCTGCGGGCGAAGAGCAGAAGCAGCGCCCCCACGGCTCCGACCAGCCCTGAGAAGAGGATCAGCGGCTTGCGCCCCAGGCGGTCGGAAAGATGGCCGGAGGGGTAAACGACGAAAAGGATGACTACTGCCAGCACCGCCAGCAGGTCCCCCACGGCGGCGAGGGGGTTGGGGAGCTTGAGGACATCGCTGACGAAATAGAGGGCGAAGTTGCGCACCAGGTTGATCCCCAGCAGGATGAACAGGCGGGACACAAGCCACCAGAAGAAGTCGGGGCTGTGGAACAGGAGCCGCAGCACCCGCAGCACCCAGTCCTCGAACCCAGGCCACCTGCCGACTTGCCTCTGGGGTGCCTCAACTGCCCGCGCCACCGGCTCCTCCCGCACCCCCAGGACGGTGATGAGCATGAAAAGCATCAGGAGGCCCATGATGGAGCCCAGGGCCAGCCCGACGCGCCCCTGGCCCATCAACCGGCCGGTGATCAGGGAGGTGGTGATGACGCCCAGAATCTCCAGCAACTGCTTGGCCCCCGACGCGGCCCCCCGCTTGTCCTCGGGGACCAGGTCGGGGATGATGCCCTGGTAGGGGCCGTGGGCTACGTTGGAGGAGAACTGCAAAAGGAAGTAGCTGGCGAAGAGAAACCAGTAGCGACCCGACAGCCCGATGCCCAGCAGAAAGAGAAGGTCGAAGAGGGTACCAACCAGGATGTAGGGCCGACGGCGGCCCCAGCGGAAGGTGGAACGGTCGCTGATGGCCCCCGCCACGGGTTGGACAACGATGGCCACCACCAGGCCTACGGAGGTGAGCAGGCCCAGGGCGCTGCCCTTCAGGGCCGCCGGCACCAGGGGCGGGACGAGCGCCGGCAAGATGATGGGACCCAGGCTATTCCACAGGTAGGACAGGGCGAACCAGTAGACGTTGATGTTGAAGTAGTCCAGAGGGCGCAGTCGTTTCACCCAGAGTGCTCCGCGATGAACTCATAGGCCCGTCGCCAGACCTCTCTCCGCTCGCTATCCTCGGTTATGGCGTGGCCGGAGTTGTGGAACCAGACGAGCTCCTTGTCCTGGGAACCGATCCGATCGTAGATCTCCTGGGCACAATCCAGGGGCACGTAGCGGTCGTGAGCGCCCTGCATAACCAGCACGGGCACTTTGATGCGAGGCAGTTCCCGACGCACCAGGCGGATCAACTGCAGGAGCTGATCAATGCAAACCACCGGCATCCTGTCGTAGGACCACATCCGCTCCTGACCCGTGGGGTCGGTCAGGTCAGACTCGCCACTGGGATAATACCACTTCACGAAGTACTTGGCCAGGGGCAGGAAGGGCGTGCGCCAATCCCTGAGGTAGGTGGGCGCAGCCATAACAATGGCCCCGGCGACGGGGTGCCGGGCCGCCAGGTAGAGGGTCAGCACGCCGCCCATGGAAAGGCCGCCCACGAAGACCCATTGGCATCGCCCCTGCAGCTCCCGTAGCCCCCCCTCGGCCGAGGCGACCCAATCGCGCCAGCCGGTCCTGGCCATCTCTTCGGGGGTGGTGCCGTGGCCTGCCAGGCGCACCCCCAGCACCGTCAGCCCCTTGTCGGCCAGGTATTCCCCCAGGCCCCGCATCTCCGGCGGACTGCCGGTAAAACCGTGGATGAGCAGGCAGCCGGTGCCGCCGCCCTCAAAGAAGAAGGGGTTTAGATCGAGCATGTCTGTTTCCTCGCTCTCCGTCTTGACAAAGAGCCTGTGTTCCGATATACTCCTGGCTGCAAACCTTGGCCTGGTTCGCGGTTGGCCAAAACACCTTGACAATTCGCTCTCACTCTCGCCGGATCCGGCGGTATTTGGCAATGTTTTACGGTGCGGGATCTGACGATCCCGCACGAACGGTGAGCAGGCTGGCCTACCCTGTGAACCATGCCCAAACCTTCAGGAGAGAAGGAGTTGAAAAGCGATCTGCAACTGGCGAAGGATACCCTTCGAGCCCAGAACCTGAGCTTCGTCCTGGCCAAAGCAGGACGTGTGATGGGGGCCAGCTCCCATCCGGGCATCGGCGACCTGTTGCGGGCGGTGGAGGCACTGGGAGAGGAGACCCGGGGGGCGGCCCTGGCCGACAAGGTCGTGGGCAAAGCCGTGGCTATGGTAGCTCGCTACGCCGGCATCGCCGCTGTCTACGCTTCCCTGACCAGCGAAGCGGCGCGGACCGCCCTGGCCGCAGGGGGGATCTCCCTGGAATACGACCAGTTGGTGCCCCTCATCCTCAACCAACAAGGGACCGGCTCCTGCCCTCTGGAGCGCCTGACCTCGGCTCTCGATGACCCCCAGGAGGCCGTGGCGGCCTTGAGGGCTTTCGTGACGGATGAACAGCCGCCTGGCCAAAGTAAGGTTTGGCCCATCAGAGGCGTCATAGATAAGAAAATCGGCCTGAACCTTGACAAAGGGCGGAAAAGAGATATAATAATGACCCCAACGGACCAGATCACCGATTCCAAGGGAGGAAACTGACGATGAGCAAGCCTATAGCTGTGACCGATGAGACTTTCGATGCCCATGTCCTGCAATCAGACCTGCCTGTCCTCATCGACTTCTGGGCCGTATGGTGCGGCCCTTGCCGAGCCATCGCTCCCATCGTGGAGCAGATCGCCGACGAATACGACGGACAACTGAAAGTGACTAAGCTGGACGTTGACCAGAACCCAGGTACAGCCATTCGGTACGGCGTGCGGAGCATCCCCACGCTGATCCTCTTTAAGAACGGCCAGGAGGTGGAGCGGCAGGTCGGCACCACGTCCAAGGAACACCTGCTGTCCAAGATCAGACCCCACCTGTAGGGACCCCGCAAGAGAACCCATAAGACGGCGCTTCGCTATATGGAGTTTAAGAATTCATCCGGGTAACCGGTAGGGTAGGCTTGTATTGTGACACTACAGCTTGAAAGCTGTAGCTTGGGCCGCTTCGCGCCGTCAAGGAGACTGTTCACCGCTCAAGCTACACCATTCATGGTATAGTAGTGGTCTACCTTACCACCCTCCCATTACTCAATTGTTTTCCTAATCTCAGTAGATCACAATTATTGCTCTAAAGGGGCGTCCTCGCCCCGTCCGGGCGGCGGGGACGCCGCCCGGTAGCGCACCATTGTGATGTACTGAATCTTCATATAGCGAAGCGCCTTTCGCCTGGTCCCGGGGAGGCTCACCCCTCATCCTGCAGCGCTGCGACCCCCGGTAACTCCTTCCCCTCCAGGAACTCCAGCGAAGCCCCACCACCGGTGGAGATGTGCGTCATCCTGTCCGCTACCCCTGCCCGTTCCACCGCCGCTGCTGAGTCGCCGCCGCCGATGATGGTCGTGGCTTTCAGTTCAGCCAGGGCCCTGGCGATGGCGAAAGTGCCCTGGGCAAAGGGGGCAAACTCGAAGACGCCCAGGGGTCCGTTCCAGACCACGGTCCTGGCTTCAGCGAGCTTCTCCTTGAAGAAGGCCACGGTCCGCGGCCCGATGTCCATGATGCGCCACTGGGGTGGAACCTCGCCTGCGTCCACCACGCGCCACTGGGCCTGGGCTGAGAACTCCTCAGCCACAACCACGTCCACGGGCAGGACCAGCTTGCCCCCCGCCTCAGCCAGCAATCCTCTGGCCTCCTCCAGCCTGTCATCCTCTACCAGAGATTGGCCCACCTCGTAGCCCCGGGCCTTGAGGAAGGTGTTGGCCATCCCCCCGCCGATGAGCAGGGCTTCGACCCGGGGCAGGAGGTTCTCGATGACCCCCATCTTGTCCGAGACTTTGGCCCCGCCCAGGAGGGCGATGAAGGGGTGTTCAGGTGCCACCAGAGCCTGGCCCAGGAAGGCCAATTCCTTCTCCATAAGAAATCCCGCCACGGCGGGCAGGTAGTGAGCCACCCCCTCGGTGGAGGCGTGGGCGCGGTGGGCCGTGCCGAAGGCGTCGTTGACGTATATGTCGGCCAGGGAGGCCAGTTGCCGGGCAAACCGGGGATCGTTCCTCTCCTCTGCAGCGTGAAACCGCAGGTTCTCCAGCAGCAGGACCTCCCCAGGCTTCATGGCTTTGACGGCGGCCTCAACCTGGGGCCCCACGCAGTCGTCCAGCTTCTTCACCGGCTGGCCCAGTAGTTCGCGCAATCGCTCGGCGACCGGGTCCATGCGCATCTCCGGCACGACTTTGCCCTTGGGCCGGCCCAGATGCGACATCAGGATCAGCGCTGCTCCATGATCGAGCAGGTAGCGGATAGTGGGCAGGGTGGCCACGATGCGCGTATCGTCAGCCACTTTGTGCTCAGCCAGCGGCACGTTGAAGTCCACCCGCACCAGGACCCGTTTGCCCTCGACGTCAAGGTCCCGGATGGTCTTTTTCCTCATTCTTGCCCCCTTTAGCCAGCATCCCTTCCAAGGTGGATTGCAGTTCTGTGGCAAAGTTCAGAACCTCGTCCACCATGGGCGGAGTGATGTCGGCATCCCCGTCATACCTGGCATCATTGCGATACTTCAGTGTACGCCCAAAAGCCCGCCCCAGGTGATGGGAGACGAGGCCGGTTTTCACGTAAACATCACTGAAGAGGGTGACCATCCCGCTGTGGGTCTTCGGCAGGCGATTGGTCTTCAGACGGAGCATGGCCCTGGCATATAGCTCGGCTGCCTTATAAGCGGCATCTATGGTCACTCGTCGCGAGCCTTCGTCGCTGGGATCATATCGCCTTTTGGCTTCGCCCAGGTATTTGGCAGCCAGGGTATATAACGTCTCCACCTCTTTCCGCTTAAGAGCTTCCTCATCCATGGAGTAGATTTCCCTCCCCTCTTTGATCGTGGTGTAGACGAAATACGACTCCGGGGTAAAGAAGTCGTTGGCAGTGCGAACCAGAGGTTCAACGCTCTCGCTCATGGCGAGCATTGTCTCAAAGGCGGCATCAAAGCACGCCTCTTCTACCGCCTTCAGAGGGCGCTTCCCAAAGACCAGCACGTCAATGTCGCTCTCCTCCCAGACATCGCCATCGAGGGCGCTGCCAAAGAGAATGACTTTGACGATGGCGTCTTTAGCCCGGCTGTGGAGGAGTTTCTCGACGAAAACGCGCAAAGCCTCGAGCTTCTTACGATGCAATTCGCTTTTGGGCTCCAGAACCACACCATTGATGATCACCGGAGCGAGTTTGGCTTCCACCGCCATCTCATCTCACCTGAGGTTAAGCGCCTCGGAATCCCCCTATTCACCTATCGTCAGGGATCAGCCCTACAGGATTCCCAGGAGCTCCCATGAGTTCCTACGAGTCTGCCCAAGGAACTCATGGAAACTCTTGGGGCATCATCCAGTCAGGCAGGTGAATGGGTTACGACCCCTCTATAGCCCCTTCTCAGCCATATAGACGGCCAGGTCGGCGACGCGGACGGAGTAGGCCCACTCGTTGTCGTACCAGGCCACCACCTTAACCAGGTTGCCCCCCATGACCAACGTTAGGGGCGCATCAACGATGGCGGAGCGGGGATCGCCCTTGAAATCCAGGGAGACCACAGGCTCCTCCGACACGCCCAGGATACCTTTCATGGGCCCTTCAGCCGCCTTCTTGAAAGCAGCGTTGACCTCCTCTTCCTCGGTCATCTCCTTCTCCAGGAGAGCTACCAGGTCAATGACGGACACGGTGGGGGTGGGCACGCGGAAAGCAATGCCGTGGAACTTACCCTGGAGCGCGGGGATAGTCAGCGCTGCCGCTTTGGCCGCCCCCGTGCTGGTGGGGATGATGTTAAGGGCCGCCGCCCGGGCCCGTCGCAGGTCCCTGTGAGCCAGGTCGAGGATGCGCTGGTCGTTGGTGTAGGAGTGGATGGTGGTCATCAGGGCCTTGGCGATGCCGAACTCATCGTTCAGAACCTTGGCCACGGGGGCCAGGCAGTTGGTGGTGCACGAGGCGTTGGAGACGATGTGATGCTTGGTTGGGTCGTACTCCTCCTCGTTGACCCCCAGGACGACGGTCAGGTCCGGACCCTTGGCCGGGGCGGTGATGATGACCTTCTTGGCGCCGGCTTCCAGGTGCATGGCGGCCTGCTCCCGCGTGCGGAACACGCCCGTGGACTCGATGACGATCTCACAGCCCAACTCGCCCCAGGGGAGCCTGGAGGGATCGCGTTCGGCGAAGACTTTGAGCCGGTCGCCATCCACCACCAGGTCGCCATCCACGACCTCCACACTGCCCTCGTAGACGCCGTAGTTGGAGTCGTACTTGAAGAGATGGGCGTTGGTCTCAGGAGGGAACAGATCGTTGACGGCCACCACGTCCAGCCCGTCAGAGTAATACTCTCTCACGGCTTTCAGGACCTGGCGCCCGATCCGCCCGAAGCCGTTGATACCTACTTTGGCTGCCATGTTTTGGTCTCCTTTCTTGATGAGGAATTCCTGGCTTGTCAGCCCCAATTTTACCACATGCGTCGTGGAAGGGCAACTAGCCAAAAGAGCCTTTTTGGGCTATAATTCCCCCAGCGCAGTGCGGGCTTATTGCAGGTCTGTACCCGACACCGCGTGACCGCTTGCCAATGTGCGCTGGAGGAATGGATGACCATCCAGATCGCCATAGTGCTGGCCATCCTGGCCGGGGCCATCGTCCTCTTCGTGACCGAGTGGCTGCGGGTGGATCTGGTGGCCCTGCTGGTGTTGCTGATTCTGGCTCTGGTTGGTCTGGTGACGCCGGAGGAGGCCTTCTCCGGGTTCAGCAACCCGGCCGTCATCACTGTGTGGGCCATCTTCATCGTCAGCGGGGCTCTCTCCCGCACCGGGGTGGCCAATATGCTGGGACAGCGCATCCTGCGCGTGGCCGGCAGCAACGAGGTACGGCTCATCGTGGCCCTCATGGTGGCCGTGGGGGTCATGTCGGCGATCATGAACAACGTGGGGGCCACCGCCGTCCTGCTCCCGGCCGCCGTGGGCATCTGCCGCCAGGCGAAGATCCCAGCTTCGAAGCTGCTGATGCCTCTGGCTTTCGGCTCGCTGCTAGGGGGTGTCACCACTCTCATCGGCACCCCGCCTAACCTCCTGGTCAACGCCGTCCTGATGGAGCGGGGGCTTCAGCCCTTCTCCCTGCTGGACTTCACACCGCTGGGAAGCATCGCCCTGGTGGTCGGCATCCTCTTCATGGCCCTGATCGGGCGGCGCCTGCTGCCGGCCCATGCCACGGAGGACCGCATGCCAACAGCCTGGCTGCCTCAGGGCAGCCTGACCGAGCTCTATAACCTGCGAGAGCGCCTGTTCCAGATCC
Source organism: Anaerolineae bacterium (assembly GCA_046760425.1). Lineage (GTDB taxonomy): Bacteria > Chloroflexota > Anaerolineae > JBHIEC01 > JBHIEC01 > JBHIEC01. Next base: position 7,979 of record JBHIEC010000018.1, on the reverse strand, counting down.
GTATTCCCCAGGGCTCCATGCTCACCGACAAGCCCCTATCCCAGAGCACTCTGCGGGAAAGATTTGGCGTGAATGTCGTGGCTGTGAGACATGGTGGTCAGACCGTTCTGGCTCCGCCACCGGATATCACGCTTCATCCGGGCGATGTCCTGCTTCTGGAGGGCAAGGTGGATGAGCTGCGGGCCAAAGATGTCCCACCCTATTTCGAGGTTCTCCCGGATAGGGAGTGGACCGATGAGGATCTGGAGACGGCCGCCATCGGCATGTTCGAGGTGGCTCTGTCTCCTCACGCCACCATCTTCGGCCAGACGCTGCGGGACATCCACTTCCGGGAGAAGTACAGCCTGTCAGTGGTGGCCATCTGGCGGGAGGGCCAGCCACGGCGCACCGGCCTCAGCGATCTGCCCCTGCGCTTTGGGGACACCCTGCTGGTCCAGGGCCTGCGCAGCAAGTTCCGCATCCTGCAGCGGGAGCCGGACTACATCGTCCTGGCCGACCCGGAGGCCATCGAGGAGACCCTGCGCTTCAAGAAAGCCCCTCTGGCCCTGGGGATCATGGCCCTGATGCTGACGCCGGTGGTACTGGGCTGGCTGCCCATCGCCACGGCCGGCGTGATGGGTGCGGCCCTGATGATCATAAGCGGCTGCCTGACCATGGAGGAGGCCTATCGGGCCATCGAGTGGAAGGCGGTCTTTCTTATCGCCGGTATGCTGCCTCTGGGCCTGGCTATGGAGAAGACGGGCACAGCCCAGTACCTGGCCAAACTTGTAGTCAATGCAGTGGGCGATGTGGGCCCCTTTGCCCTACTGGCGGGGCTGTATATCTTCACCGCCCTCCTGACCGAGGTCCTGCCCAGCCCCGCCCTGGCGGTGCTCATGGCCCCCATTGCTATTAGCACCGCCCAGGGCATGGGGGCCAATCCCTATGCTTTTCTCATGGCGGTGGTCATCGCCATCAGCGCTGGCTCCATCACCCCTGTGAGCCACCCGGCCCACGTCCTGGTCATGAGTCCGGGCGGCTACCGCTTCCTGGACTACCTTAAGGTGGGCCTGCCGTTGAACCTGGTGATCCTGATCGCTACTCTGATCGCTCTGCCCGTATTCTTCCCCCTGATACCTTGAGAGGTGCACCATGGAAGAGCGCAACGTTAGGATCCTGATCCGCAACTTTGTCATTGAGTTGATCGTGTATGGCGGTTTAGTTACGGGCTATTTTTGGGTGGTATTGCGTTTCCTGGGGCAGCCCCTGGCCGGACTGTTCAAGGGCAATCTTCCTGTCTACGCCGTTGCCGCTCTGGTGTTGATCGTCGTCCAGGGTGTGGTCCTGGAATTCGTGACTTCTTTCCTCATCAAACAGTTGAAGTTAGAGAGGCTGGAGTAAAAGGGGCCCCCTGATGCACTTTCCCATCGCGGGTGTCACGATCAACCCTCTATTCCTCGCCGCTATCGGCTTCCTGGTGGGTATTCTGGGCGGCTTCTTTGGTGTGGGCGGGGGCTTTATCGCCGGGCCCATGATGTTCCTGGCCGGCGTGCCCATGAACTTTGTGGTGGGCACTGATCTGGCCCACATGACAGGCAAATCCATCGTGGCTGCCAAGCGACATCGGGCGTTGGGCCATGTGGACGTCAAGCTGGGGTTGCTCATGGTCCTGAGCACGGTGCCAGGCGTCGAGGCAGGGGCACAGATCATCGAGTTTCTTGAAGCTGCGGGGGCTATCGAGCTGATCGTTGGCCTGGCATATGTCGGCATCTTGCTGGTCATCAGCACCTTTACCGCCTGGGAGAGCCTGCGCGCCCTGGAGATGATCCGAACCGAGCGGGTCGCTGCCAAGGACGCCCTGGGTTTCCAGAGCATCACCCGGCGCATCCACAGCGTGGGGATCCCACCCTTGATCTCCTTCCCTCACTCGGGTATCGAGTCCATCTCTCTCTGGGCGGTGTTGGGGGTGGGCTTTCTCACCGGCTTGCTGGCCGGGGTACTGGGCGTCGGCGGTGGATTCATCCGCATGCCCATGTTGGTGTACTTCGTTGGCGTGCCCACCCATGTTGCTGTGGGCACAGACCTCTTCGAGATCGTTATCTCGGCCGGCTTCGGTACCCTCACCCATGCCCTGAAAGGCAACGTGGACATCTTAATGGCTCTGGTCATGCACACCGGCGCAGCCATCGGCGCTCAAATCGGAGCCGTTTCGACCCGCTTCGTTGCTGGCCCGAGGATCCGGCTGGCCTTCTCTGTGCTGCCGCTGATGGGCGCCATCCTGGTGTTGTTCCGACTTCTCGGAGGTGGGGGGGCGGTGTGAGAAGAGCCCGAGTCCCCCGTCCATCACAGACGAGGATAGAAAAGCGGTGAAAATCCTGATATGTGTAGCCGGCATGCCCTACGCGAAAGGGACGGTCCGCTGTGGACGTCTGGTGGCCAAGGCGACCGGGGCTCGAGTCGGGGTCCTCACGGTGCTAGACCGAACCCAGGATGTTCAGCAGGCCCAGGCCACCCTGGACCAGGCCAGGCAGATGTTAGAGGGCCTCGTGGTGAAAACGAAGGTCCGACGGGGTTTGCCTGCGGAAGAGATCCTGCGAGAGACCGAAGAGGGGCAATACGACCTGGTGGTGATCGGAGCCCGGGAAGAGCTCACATTGGCGGAGCATCTGTTGGGCTCGGTAGCTCGTCAGATCGTCCACCGCGCTACGGTCCCGGTGCTCGTGGTGAGGGGAGCGTGCCATTCCCTGGCACGGCTGCTGATTTGCACAGGCGGACGAGCGTACTCGGAACCCGCCATCAAGGTGGGGACCGAGCTGGCCAAGGCGACTGGCGCCTGGGTTACCATTCTGCACGTCGTCAGCCCCGTCCCCACCATGTATACGGGCCTGAGAGAGATGGAGGAGCACATAGCAGACTTTCTGCAGAGAGACACTCCGGAGGCCAGGCACCTCAAACAAGTGGCAGAGCTTCTGGAACAGCACGGCGTCCAGGGAGAATTGGAATTGCGCCACGGCGTTGTGGCAGATGAGATCCTCCGCGAGGCCTGGAAGGGTGGCTATGACCTCATCGTCGTGGGCTCATCCTATGCCCGTGGTGGGATCAGCCGCTACCTGCTGGGGGACGTAACACGTCAAATCGTTGAGTACTCAACACGACCTGTCCTCGTCGTCCCACCGCCTAAGTCCGGCGGCGGTTGAAATAAGCCGCCTGGGCCATATTTGCCTTGATATGGAGTGCAGGCGCAAGCCTGCCAAGGCCTCGTTAAAGCGGGCTTGCGCCCGCACTCCGCTGCCCATAATGCGCCAGAGGATAGACTTGTACTGAGCGTAGCCGAAGTATTTGCTCTGTCCCAAAACAGTGACGGTCCCCGGCCCTTGACAACATCTCTGGGGTGTGATATTATCCACCTGGAATCATTGGCTACCCTGGCATCGAAAGGGGCAACTCTATGTTGCCAGGGGTTCTCCCCCTGCCAAGCTTGAGGAGAACCCCCAGGCTAGTTTCCGGTGCAAAACTTAGCAGAGGCGGCTCCCACGCCGCCGAATCGCCGGGCGTGGGAGCCCGGCCAGCCAGTTTCGCACCAAGAACTGGGCTAATCAAAACCACAGCTTTCCTGTGGTTTTTTAGCGGCTTTGAGTTGCCTGTAGGGGAATGATCATGGAGCAGGACATCATCGAGGGCGCCCTGGCCCAGGTACGTCGGGCTCTACAGAGGGGAGACATCGAGGGGGCTGTGGCCGTACTCTCGGCCCTGCGCCTGCCCGACCGGGCCGATGCCTTCGCCGACCTGGAGCTGGAGCAGCAGCAGGAGATCCTCCCCCAGTTCAGCCTCCCCGACTCGGCCGACCTGCTGGAGGAAATGGAGGACGAGGAGGCAGCCGAGCTGGCGGCGCGTCTGGACGTGGGCACGCTGGTCCCCATCCTGGACGAGATGGAGCCGGACGAGGCGGCTGACCTGCTGGGCGACCTCCGACCGGAGCAGGTCACTGCCGCCCTGGCTCAGATGACCGACCCCGACGAGGTGCGCCCCCTGCTTTTGCACCCTGACGAGACGGCCGGCGGTCTGATGACCTCGGAGTTCCTGGCCCTGCGCCGGCGCATGACCGCCGCTGAGGCGTTGACTGCCGTCCGCCGCTGGGCGCCGGCTGCCGAGGAGACGGGTCACTACCTGTTCGTGGTCGACCGGGAGGGACGCCTGTGCGGCGTCGTCAGCCTGTTGCATCTGATCAAAGCCCCGCCGACAGCGCTGGTGAGTGACCTGATGGACCCCGACGTCATCCACGTCATGGCGGGCACCGATCAGGAGGAATGCGCCCGCCTCATGGCCCGCTATGACATCATGGCCCTGCCTGTGGTAGACGAGGGACGGCGCCTCCTGGGCATCATCACCGTGGACGACCTAGTGGAAGTGCTGGAGGATGAGGCCACCGAGGACATCCAGCGCCTGGGTGGTGCGGAGCCTCTGGGTCGCCCCTACCTGGATAGCGGGGTGATAGCAGTGGCCTGGAAGCGGATGGGCTGGCTGCTCCTCCTCTTCATCACCGAGACCTTCACCGGCAGCGTGCTGCGCCATTTCCAGGCCGAGCTGAATGCGGCGGTGGCGCTGGCCTTCTTCGTGCCCCTGCTTATCGGCACGGGCGGCAACGCCGGTTCCCAGACCATCAACACCATCATCCGCGCCCTGGCTGTGGGCGAGATCGATCTGCGGGATGCACTGCGGGTCTTCTGGCACGAGATCCGGGCCGGGGTGCTCCTGGGGCTGATAATGGCCGCTATAGCCTTCGCCCGAGCCCTGACCTGGGGAGCGACCACAGCCCTGGCATTGGCTGTGGCCACCAGCATCTTCACCATCGTCATCTGGGCCAACAGCGTGGGATCGCTCCTGCCATTGCTGGCTGCCCGGCTAGGCATTGACCCCACCGTCGTCTCCGGCCCCTTTATGAGCACCCTGGTGGACGCCACAGGCCTGTTCATCTACTTCACCATCGCCAAGCTGATCCTGGGCATTTGAGAAAGGAACTGCTGGGTAAACTGTCCGGTAGCTAGGCGAGAAACTACCCTGGTAAGGATAATCCCATGAGGGCAGCCAGACCCGTCGCCCACGCGCAACCACCCACGGGCCCGGCCTGGCACAGGCTGAAGGCCAGCGAGGTCCTGGCCCGCCTGGGATCCGATGGGGAACGGGGCCTGAGCCAGGCTGAAGCGGCTCGTCGCCTGATGGAACACGGCCCCAACGAGCTGGTCGAACGAGGCCTCAAGAGCCCCTGGCACATCCTGTGGGAGCAACTGACGGCCATCATGGTGGTGATCCTGATCATCGCCGCTGTGGTCTCGGCCGCCCTGGGCGATTACAAGGACGCCGTGGCCATCCTGGGCATCGTCATCCTCAACACCATCCTGGGCTTCACCCAGGAGTACCGCGCCGAGAGGGCCATAGCCGCCCTCAAGAAACTGGCCGTGCCCACGGTCAAAGTCCGCCGCGATGGGCATGTGCAGGAGATCTCGGCCCGGGAGCTGGTGCCGGGGGACATCGTGCTGCTGGAAGCCGGTGCCCTGGTGCCGGCCGATGGCCGGCTGCTGGAGAGCGTGAACCTGCGGGCACAGGAGGCGGCCCTGACCGGAGAGTCGGAGCCGGTGGACAAACAGACGAAACCCATTCCGGAGGAGAATGTACCCCTGGCCGACCAACGCAACATGGCCTTCATGGGCACAGCCGTAACCTACGGGCGTGGGGTGATGGTGGTCACGGCCACCGGGATGCACACCGAGCTGGGCCGCATCGCTGACATGATCCAGACGGTCGAAGCTGAGCGGACGCCGCTTCAGCGCCGCCTGGAGCAGTTGGGACGCGGCCTGGCGGCCGCTGCCCTGATCGTCGTCGGTGTGGTCTTTGCTCTGGGCCTGCTGCGCGGCGAGGACGCGAAGCTGGTGTTCCTCACCGCCATCAGCATGGCAGTGGCCGCCGTGCCCGAAGGGCTGCCGGCCGTGGTCACCATCGGCCTGGCCCTGGGCGCGCAGCGGATGCTCAATCGTCAGGCCCTGATCCGCAAGCTCCCCGCCGTGGAGACCCTGGGCTCCGTCACCGTGATCTGCTCCGACAAGACCGGAACCCTGACCGAGAACCGCATGACCGTCACCGTGCTGGACGTGGCCGGGCACACGGTGGCCCTGGTGGAGCAACTGCGTCAGGCGACGCCCGTCCTGAGCCCGGACGAGCCGGCTCTGACGTTAGATCATCCGGCCCTGGCGCTGCTGCTGGCCGGCGGGGCGCTGTGCAACGACGCCACGCTGGCAGCCAACGGGGACGAAGCAGGCCGCTTCCGCACCGTAGGCGACCCCACGGAAGGAGCCCTGGTGGTGGCGGCCGCCCGCGCCGGGCTGTGGAAGGGGGAGCTGGAGCGTGTCCTGCCCCGCGTGGCCGAGGTCCCCTTCACCTCGGAGCGCAAGCGGATGACTACGGTACACAAAGTAGACAAGGAACAAGTAAACAAGGGACAACTTCCCTTGTCTACTTGTCTACCTGGCTACTTGTCTACTTGTTACCTTGCCTTCACCAAAGGCGCGGTGGACAGCCTGCTGGAGGTGAGCGACCAGGTCTGGGTTGACGGACGGGTCGAGCCGCTGGACGAGCACTGGCGGGGGCGCATCGAGAGGGCCAACGACCGGCTAGCCGGGGACGGCATGCGGGTGCTGGGCGTGGCCTTCCGGCCCCTGGAGGCACTTCCCAAGGAGGGCGACGAAGCCGGGCCGGAGCGGGATCTGATCTTCGTGGGGCTCATCGGCATGATAGACCCGCCCCGGCCCGAGGTCAAAGAGGCCATCGCCACCTGCGAGACGGCCGGCATCCGCCCGGTGATGATCACCGGCGACCACCCGCTGACGGCGCTGCACATCGCCCGGGAGCTGGGCATCGGCGACGGCGCACGACGGGTCGTGACCGGGCAGGAGCTGGCCAGGATGTCGGTCCAAGACCTGGAAACCATCGTTGAGGAGGTAGCCGTCTATGCCCGCGTCTCCCCGGAGCACAAGCTCAAGATTGTGCAGGCGCTGCAGGACAGGGGCCACATCGTGGCCATGACGGGCGACGGCGTCAACGACGCCCCGGCCCTCAAGAAGGCCGACATCGGCGTGGCCATGGGGATCACCGGCACCGACGTCTCCAAAGAGGCAGCCGACATGGTGCTGCTGGACGACAACTTCGCCACTATCGTGGCCGCCGTGCACGAGGGGCGGGTCATCTACGACAACATCCGCAAGTTCATCAAGTACACCATGACCTCCAACTCGGGGGAGATCTGGGTGATGCTGCTGGCGCCCTTCCTGGGGATGCCGCTGCCTCTATTGCCGCTCCAGATCCTGTGGGTCAACCTGGTGACCGACGGGCTGCCGGGTCTGGCCCTGACGGTGGAGCCGGCCGAGCAGGACACCATGCGCCGTCCGCCCTATCACCCCCAGGAGAACATCTTCGGCCGGGGGATGGGCCAGCACATCCTGCGGGTGGGCCTGCTCATAGGGCTGGCGTCCCTGGGCATGGGCTTCTGGGCCTGGCGCAGCGCGCACCCTACCTGGCAGACCATGGTCTTCACCACCCTGACCCTGTCGCAGATGGGCCATGCGTTGGCCATCCGCTCGGGGCGGGATTCCCTGTTCACCATCGGCCTCTTGTCGAACAAAGCGCTGCTGGGGGCCGTGCTGTTGACCCTCATCCTGCAACTGGCGGTGGTGTACGTGCCCTTCCTGCAGGGGTTCTTCAGAACCGTCGCCCTGGGACCCATGGAACTGGCCATCAGCCTGACCCTCAGCACGGTGGTCTTCTGGGGTGTGGAGCTGGAGAAGTGGTGGCTGCGGCGACAGGGGTGAGAAGTCCTCACTAACGGAACAACGTCTCGTCCTGGCCACACTGTAACGCCTGGCTAGGGTGAGAGCCTTGTATAAATCGGTTAAAAAGGCTCAAGAAAGCCCTCTCCTGCTGCCAAGGGGCGTCTCCTGACAAGCGGTCAC
>JBHIEC010000017.1:0-21033 GCA_046760425.1 Anaerolineae bacterium | reverse complement strand
CCCCGAGGCGGCCGAGGGGCGGGACGCCCTGGCCGCGCTCTACCAGGCCGGCCACTCCTTCGGCACCCACGCCCACAACATCATCCGCGGCCAGGCGCCCCACTCCTGGAGCATCGTCCAGGGCACGCCGACCACAGCGCAGTCGGTTGAGCATTGGCAGGACCACCTGGGCTACGTGGAGCAGCTATACGCGGCCATCACCGGCAACGACGATCCCCAGTTTCTGCAGCAGATGAACGCCAGCGCCATGATGTTCTTCCCGCCCGGCCTGGAAGCCCAGCGGCAGGCCTTCGCCGGCACCTATAGCGACCCCGCCAGCGGGGAGACGGTGCCCCACGGCTTCACCATCCAGACGGGCGGCCCCAACGAGCACTTCTACTGCCTCTTCGACCACGACGTGCAGAACCCGTGGCGGCCCGGCACCCAGGGCGCCCTGGACGAGGACCTGGGCAACACGGTCTTCGTGCGCATCCCCCAACTGCCGCCCCTGGGCAAAGTCGGCGTTCACGGCCACATCCCCGACTGCTACCAAGACACCTCCCTGCCCTCCTACCAGCGCATGTTCATCCAGGCCCTCCTGGAGCGGCTCTACCATGAGTACACCGGCGCCCAGGACAGGGTCGGGACCTTCGGCTGGCACGAACACCTCTTCGACCTCTACCCCGCTGGTCACGAGGGGTTAGGCCGGGAGTTCCGGGATGAAGTCCAGCAGATGGTGGAGTGGCTCAACGAGCGCTTCATCGGCCGCACCACGGCCAACGGTAACCTGGTCGCCCGCTACGCCACCATGACCCAGGTGCGGGACGAGTTCCTGGCCTGGGAAGCGGAGAACCCGGGCGCCTCCTCCTTCGAGCTGACGCAATACAGCGCCGACTGGGACAACTACCCCTACGAGCTCAAGGGGCTGGCCCGGGAGCTGGCCAACGCTCACTACGAGGCCGCCCTGCTTCCGCCCGATTCAGCACTCCAGGTCTACCGCTTCGACCGCTGCCCCTCGTCGCTGCGGGGCGAGACGCAAGGCTACTGGGCCTGGAGAGCTGACGGGTCTCTGGGCTGCTATGATGCGGCTTCGGAGAACGGGCAGGCAACGGGCAATCCCCTCCCCACCAAAACGATCTACGTGGCCTGGCGGGACGTGGCCACGCCTGAAGCCACCGACCTGACCGCCTACGTGGGCGACCAGGCCACGGCCTACGATGGCGTCACTGGCGACCTGCTGGCCAGCGGCGACACCCTCGAGGCCTACCCCCTGGACTACCGCCCGGTGGTCATCCTGCCCGACACCGCCGAGCCCTCCCCCGCCGGCTACCTCCTCATCTCCTACAACGCCAACTACATGTGGGGGCCACCGGGTAACGTCAACCAAGCGACCGCTGAGCAATTCGTACCCACGTTGAACCGCCACCTGAACCTGATGGACTCCTTGGGCCTGCGGGCCGACTACTACTTCACCGGCCTGGCCGCCGAACACCTGGCCGACTGGTCGCGCGAGACGATAACCCACTTGCTGAGTTCAGACCACGGCATCAACTACCACGGCGCCAACCGCCCGCCCTATCCGCAACTGGTGGAGCAGGTGCTGGGGGAAGAGTGGGAGCAGGACGTGGCCACGGCCCAGGCATACGAGGCTCAGGGCATCAACCCGGCCACTGGAGAGCACGTGGGGGGCATCGCCGCCTTCCGGGAGGTCTTCGGCCAGGACCCCTTCGCCACGGGCCGTTTCTTCGAGGCCTCCATCCTGTATGTGGACAAGGAGATGGGGGCCAAGATGGCGGTGGGGTTAAAGGGCAACACCGGCGGTTCGCGGGACGACGCCTGGTTTCTGGGTGTGCTCAACCGCCCGACCCAGGCCGGCCTCCCCGTCGCGGGACTGGTGGACGCCGCCCTGAACGATCGAGGGGATGAGTACCTGGCCCGGGCGCGAGCCATCCTGACCGGCGTCACCGGCCCCATGCCCCTGGTGGCCTTCCCCATCCACGACCATGACTTCTACCGCCACTCCCCGCCTGACCAGGAGAAGGTCTGGGTGCTGTACGAGCAGGTGCTCCGCCTGGCATTGGACTTGGGCTTCCAGCCCGTCACCATGCACGATCTCTACGCCCTGGTCCAGAACGGGCCGGCACCCACCTTGAGCCAGCAGAACCTGTTTGCGGCTGCCCAGAGCCTGATGGGGACGATGGAGGAGACAGGGTATCCGCCGGAGTATGTGAGCCCTCACCCCCTACCCCCCTGGCCCCCCCTCCCCCCCTCCCAATTTTGGGAGAGGGGGAAGGGGGGTTGGGGGGATGGGGGAGAGGGCCAGGCCTACCTCACCCTAGCCGAAGCCTTCGAGGGACTGGCCCGCGCCCTGGCCGCCTACCGCCAGACGGGCAGCCTGCCAGCCAGCGTGTACACGCACGACCTGCTGGGCCCCACGGCCTATTTCACCAGCCCTGCCCTGAGCAGCGCCGAAGGGAGCGTGACGCCCACCACCGTCCCAGCCGACGCGGTGCTGGACGCCGCAGTGGCCGTCTCACAGACCATCACCGACCGCATTCCCTCGCAGGTGACCGTGGGGAGCCGAATCGTCAACCCGGCCGAGTTCCTCTACCTGATGGCGCAGGAGTACGTCGCTGTGATGGGAGGCGGTCCGGCCCCGGTGGCCCTGCGTCCCATCAGCACCCTGCCGCTGGCCGTGATCCAGAACGACCTGGCTGATCCGCTGACCAAGCTGCAGTTCTGGACCTACAAGCCGGCTGTCTTCGCGGGATGAAGTCGTCCATGAAATGGAACGTGCAACTTCTCGCGCCGAAATCTGTATGATCAGGTAGGGGAGGGTGATTACCAGTGAAGTATAGGAGGGGGGTGAACCCATGAAGACGACAGTTGTTCTCCCTCTGGCCATAGCCCTTGTTTTGCTCGTGGGCGTCTATACCCCCCTCGCCGGCCTGACCAGGTCGGCCACCGACTACACCCTCACCACTGCCGATGGCCTGACCCTCACCCTCTCCGCCGACGGCCAGGTCACCAGCCTGCAGATCGGCGGCGACGAACTGGTCGCAACCTCCGCCCCCGCCCTGCTGCTGCGGGACCTCAGCGACGCAGGCGCGGTGGTCGAGCCCAACCTGGTGCCTAACCCTGGCTTCGAGGAGGAGCTCGCCGACTGGTTGCAGGTGATCAACAGCGGCCTGGACGTGAGCGTCGTCGTCTCCCCCACCCACAGTGGCGACGCAGCGCTCCAATTTGCCAGCACCAACGACATCCCGGCCTTTGCCGCTTATGCCAGCGACTCGGTGTCCGTGGCACCAGGGCAGCGCTACCGGGTCTCCGCCTGGTGGCGCAGCGCCACCGGCTACGTCTCTTTCCCCAGCGGGGCACCGACCCTCTGGCAGATGAACCTCTGGCGCGACCCGCAGCGCACCAACGGGCTCTACGTCCAGTGGTTCGATGCGGACAGCCAACCCCTGGGCGACCCTGAACTGGCAACTCCCCTCCACTGGAACGCCGCCCACTGGCGGATCATCCGCCGCGAGCTGACCGCGCCCCCCGATGCCGCCTTTGCCCGCGTCGTCGTCGGGGCCAAGCTGGCCGGCCAGACCCTGTGGGTGGACGATGTGGCCTTGGTGCCTGCCCCCGAACCCGAGGTGGCGGTGGGGGGCACCGTCGTGCCGTGTGCGCCTGCCATGAGTTCCCATGAGGTCCTGCGAGTTCCTGGCAACTCGTGGGAACTCAGGGAAACTCGGGAGAACTCGGAGGCATGTCTCGTCCAATCCGCCTCGCTCCCCGAGTCCGGTCTGGTCATCAGCGTGACCTACACCGCCCATGCCGACCATATCGCCATCCATGGCGAGATCGCCGACACCGCTGGCCGGGACCGCGCCCTGGATATGACGTGGGGTGTACCGCTGGAGGCGACCAATGACCAACGACGAACGACGAAGGAGAGCCTTCGCTCGTCGTGGATCTGGTGGGACGAGGTCCACACCTCCCGCCCCATCACCGACACCGGTATCTACGCCCACGCCATCAGCGCCATCTACGACGGCTGGCTCCCCATCTCCCTCTACCCCTACGCTGGCATTGCCCTCGCCCTCCCTCTTGACCGCCCTCAACTGGCCCTGCTGGCCTACGACGGGGCGAAGGGGCGCTATGGCGCCACCTTCCACCTGGGCATCTCCCCCCAGGCAACCCGGCTGGGCAACCGCGCCACCTTTGACCTGCTCCTCTACCGCTTCGACCCGGCCTGGGGCTTCCGCGACGTCATCGCCCGGCACCGCGCCCTCCAACCCGAAGCCTACACCACGGCCCTCCCCCTCTACGACTACGCCGATGCTGAGCAGGGCTGGTACTTCACTGAGAACGGCGTGCAGCGAGCCCTGGCCGAGGACGCGGCCAACGTCTATTCCGCCCAGTACACCGTGGGCGAACTGCCGTTGAGGATCGCCCCCAGCACCGACCCCCGTCCCACCCTGGATCAGGCCCTGGCCGTCGTCACCGCTACGCTGTCCAGCCCCCGGGAGTGGGAGGCTGCCCTGGCCCGCGCCATCACCCAGAGCGCCGTCGTGGACCCCAACGGCGACTGGTCCCTGAAGCACATCGGCATCTACCCCTGGGCTCCCGACTGGTGGGAAGCCTCCTGGGCCGCCAACCTGGACCCCGACCTGGCCGATGGGCTGGCGGCGTGGAACCTGGCCTGGCGCATCACCCCCGCCTTCACCGCCACCACGGAGGCTGGCGCCCACCTGGACGGCGTGCAGATTGACAACTTCATGTCCACGCCGGCCTTCGACCTGCGCTCCGAGGCGCTGGCGGTCACCGATTGGCCCCTGGCCTACAACCCCCACACCTACCAGCCGGCCGTGCACAACGGCTTCGCCTTCCATGAGTACCTGGCCTTCCTGCGGGACTACCTGGACGCAAACTGGGGGGTGGACCGGGGCATCAGCATCAACTTCTGGGGCCTGGGCCACCCTAACTACCTGGCAGAGTACATTGACGCCTTCGGCAGCGAGGGGAACCTGAAAGGGGATGGTGAGGGGCCGAACTGGAACCCGGAGATCCTGGACTACCGCCGGGCCATCGCCTACGGCCGGCCCTACCTCTTCGCCAACCAGACCCCGGGGCTCACCGCCACGGAAGCCTACACCTTCAGCCAACTCGCCCTGCTCTACGGGGTGCGCCCTCGTCGGGGCCCCAACGCCGCTGACTGGGACCCCGAGGCCGAGACAATCATCAGCGACACCGTCCAACTGGTCACCCGCTACTGGGCCGCCGGCTGGGAGCCACTCACCTACGCCCGCGCGAACAGCGACGACGTGTGGATTGAGAGATTCGGTTCGCTGACGAACGACGGACGACTAACGACGAACGACGAAAACCGGACGTTGGTCGTTGATCCTTCGTTCTTCGTCGCCTTCCCCATCCACAACCGCACCGACATCACCCGCACGGTCACCATCACCATCGAGACTGCGCCCCTGGGCCTGACCGATCCGACCACGGCAACCATCTCCGATCTGGCCAGTGAGCAGCCTATGCCCTTTAGCGTGGTGGACGGGAACATCGTCGTCGGCCTGACGCTGGGGCCGCGGGAGACGCGGGTGCTCCAGGTGAGCGGCGGCGTCGCCCCGCCAACCCCGACCCCCACCCCAACGGCCCCGCCGACGCCCACCGCCACACCCACCGTGTCTCCTACCCCCTCCCCCTCATACCTCTACCTGCCCCTGGTGGTGCACAACGCTGTCCCGGCCACGCCGACGCCAAGTCCAACAGGCACGTCCCCCGCGACCGCCACCATAGACGCCAACCCTGACCACGGCTGGGTCCAGGTCGCCTCGAAGGGCCGCAACCTCGGGTTTTCTGGCCTTGACGTCCCTGCCCTGACAACTGCCGCCTGGTGTGACGACGGTTTCTGCTTCCAGTCCTTCGGGACGGACTGCGACGACAATGATCCTCTCACCTACCCTGGCGCAGAGGAGCGGGCTGACCTCAAGGACAACAATTGCAACGGATTCGAGGACAAGCCGCCGGTGGGGTTTACCAGGGAGGGCTACGCCGCCGGCCCACCCTGGCCCACCTTCGGCCACGACCCGCAGCACACCGGCCGCAGTGAGTACAACGGCCCCCGCAACCCCGTCCGCCTATGGGCCTACGCCGTCCCCCGCGGGCGCATGATGAACTTCGCCCCCTCGGTGGACGCCGATGGCACCATCTACGTCGGCACCTGGGGGGACATCTCGGAGGGCAACGCCCCGGGCAAGCTCTACGCCCTGCGTCCCGACGGCTCCCTCAAGTGGCTCTTCGATCCCGGTCTGCCAGAACAGCCCTCCCAGGGCCAGCACCCCATCTGGGGCACCATCGAGGCCAGCGTCGCCATTGACCCGCTGGACGGCACGCTCTACTTCGGCCGGGGCGACAACAAACTCTATGCCCTCAACCCCGACGGTACCAAAAAGTGGGAGTTCGCCACTTTCCCCACCGAACCAGAACGCCTGCCTGAGCTGGGCGGGCAGGTGATCGGCTCGCCCGTCCAGGATGAGGAGGGCACCATCTACTTCGGTACCATCCCCTACACCGAAGCCGGCGTCCCGGCGCTGTGGGCCGTCAACCGGGACGGCACAGAGCGCTGGCACGTGGAGGTGGAGGGCGCTGTCTGGTCGTCGCCGGCCATCGGCCCGGATGGGACGGTGTACTTTGGCTCGTGGGACGGGAACTTCTACGCCGTCCAAGACCTGGGCCAGGGGAGCTACCGGCTCAAGACCCCCTTCCGGCCGGCGGGCCCGTACACCAATTGGTTCATGACCCCTGCCATCGGCCCCGATGGGACGATCTACGCTACCGCCACTGAGGTGCGGGGCATCTGCCAGGGCCGTGCCCGGCTCTTCGCCCTGACCGACACCGGCGACGCGCTGGTGGAGAAGTGGAGCATCACGGCGGAGAATGACTGGGAGCAGGCCTTTAACGGGGTGATCGCCTCCGATGGCACGCTGTTCGTGGGTTCAGGTAGCGGCAACAACCACCAGAACGTGTGCCACCCGGCCGACCAGGGCAACCTGTACCGGGTGACCGACAATGGCCCCGGCGTCGCTCCGAGGGTGGAACTGCTCTACGAAGCTGGCGGCGCTGTCGGTGTCTCGCTCATAGATGCCGACGGGATCATCTATTTCAGCGTCCGGGGTGACCTCAAGGCGGGCAAACCTGGCCAGGTCTTCGCCGTGTACCCCGACGGCAGCCCCGCCTGGCCAGCACCCTACCAGGCGGCCGGGGAGATATGGTTGGGGACACCGGCCCTGGGCGCTAACGGTGCGCTCTACTTCGCCGACGCTCCCTGCGCTGATGTCCTCAACATCCTCCCCTGTGACGAGGCTCCGGCCCTCTACGCCCTGGGCGACGTGGCGGACGACAACTTCCTCTTTGGCATCGGCTACGCGACCGGGGGCCTGGCCGCCGCCTTCGCCAACACGGGCGTGCGCCAGGCCAAACTCGGCTACAGCGCGAGCTGGAACGACATCGAGCCCGATCCGCCCGAGGACGGCGTGCATTCCTATCGCTGGGACGACCTGGACAAAATGGTGGCCGAGTACCAGTCCTACGGTTTCAGCGAGGTGCACATCACCCTGCAGTCCAGGTCGCACTGGGGGACACAGTTGGACTGTGGCTTCGACTGCAGGCAGTCCTCCCTCCCCAAGGAGGAGCACTGGGAGGACTACGAGGCTTACGTGCGGGCGGTGGTGGAGCGGTACGACGGCGACGGTGCCGACGACATGGATGGCCTGCGCTATCCCGTGCGCCAGTACGAGATCGAAACCGAAGCCGATGGCTGGTGGGAACCCTCCTGCATGGAAGATCCCCAGGACCCTGATCGGGCCGGTACCTACCTGCAACTGCTGGACGCGGCGCAGCGTGTCGCGCGTGAAGCCTACCCTGAGGTGCAGATCTTCCCGGGGGCCATGTACTTCTACGGTCTGTTCAGCGGCGACCCCGACGAAGCCACCATCGCCGCCCGCCGGGCCGAGCGCCCCTGGGTGGACTGCATCGTGGCCTTCAACGAGGAGGTCCTGCGCCGCCCAGAGCTGTTCGATGGGGTGGAGTTCCACTTCCTCGGCGATGACTACCGGGAGATTGCGGCCACCATACGCTGGCTGCGGGGACAGATGGAGGCCAACGGTTACCAGAAGCCCATCTACCCCAGCGACGCCGTCAGCGCGCCCAGCCTGGTGCCCATGAGCTTCTGGGAGACCCTCTACCCTCAGGACACTGTCAAGGGCTACCTGGACGTCATCCAGGACAACATCATGTCCGACGCACCATCCCAGGAGTACCTGGACATCCGCGCCTGGTACGCCGGAGAGCAAGCGGAGTTCACGGTCAAGCTGCTGCTCACAGCCATGGCGGAGGGGGCGGCAGGGATGCAACTGGCCGCCATGACCGATTTCCCCTGGATGTTCTGCACACCTACCTGGTGGCCCAACGCCTACGCCGTCTGGAACTGGGGCGTCCAGGGCATGGTGGAGGTGGATTGGGGGCCCTTCGTGCTCTGTTTCCCCATGGGCTACGAACTGCGCGAGCCCCGGCCGGTCTTCCACACCCTGCGCTGGCTCATCGCAAAGTTGCAGGGGTTCAGTTCGGTGGAGCGGCCAAGTCTGATGCCCCCAGAAGACTCCTTGGAGGTCTACGCTTATGAGGTGCA
The DNA here is from genome assembly GCA_046760425.1 of Anaerolineae bacterium. GTDB lineage: Bacteria > Chloroflexota > Anaerolineae > JBHIEC01 > JBHIEC01 > JBHIEC01. The sequence goes on along the minus strand of JBHIEC010000017.1, from coordinate 12,365 downwards.
GGTGAGGGATCGGCCAATCTACGTGCTGTGGGCCGAGGACGGGGTGGGGCAGGTGATGGGGGAGGTTGAGCCCAGCGTGACCGTCACGCTGCCGGTGGCCACCACGGCTGTGACCGTCACCTACATCATCACCGAGACAGGGCAGTCAGATCCTCTGGTGGAGGTTCTGCCGGCCGCCAGCGGCGTCGTGCACCTGACGGTGACCGAGACGCCTATCCTGGTGGAGGGGGTTCGTCCGCTACGGAGGGTGTACCTGCCCATTGTGCTCAGATAGGTACAGAGTAGTGGAGGTGCATGATGAAACGAGTGTCGCCCACGCTGGTGTTATTCTTTCTTTCGCCGATAATCGCCGAACTGCTGTCCGGCTCCGCGCCGCCGGCCGAGTTCTTCAATCCGTTCACGCTGCTCGTGCTGACCGCGCTCTACGGCAGCGGCGCGATCCTGGTCCGCGAGTTGCGTGTCCGCTGGGGCAAGGGCTGGCCGACCGTCTTTGCCCTCGGCGCGGCCTACGGCATCGTCGAGGAAGGGCTGATGGTCAAGTCGTTCTTCGATCCGAGTTGGCCCGACCTCGGCCTGCTGGGCTCATACGGCCGGTGGGCCGGCGTCAACTGGGTGTGGAGCCTCGAACTGACCATCTTCCACGCTGTGTTCAGCATCGCCATCCCCATCCTGCTGGTCGAATTGATCTTCCCCTCGCGGCGCAACGAGCGCTGGGTTGGCCGCCGGGGGATGATCAGCCTGTCGTTCCTCCTGCTGGCCGACGTGCTGTTCGGTTTCTTTCTGCTGACGCCGTACCGCCCGCCCCTCGTGCCTTATCTGCTGGCCACCCTCGCCACGGTTGCGCTGTTTGTAATGGCCCGGCGGCTACCGGTGCGCTGGTCCACGCCGCGCCCCGTGCATGTACCGCGACCGCTGTGGTTCGCGTCCGTCGGCTTCAGCGCGACCCTCGCCTTCTTCGTCATCCACTGGGTCCTGCCCGCGCTTGCGCCGCCCGTGCTGCTCACGATGTTGGCCGCCGTCGCGCTGGTCGCGCTCTTGGCGTGGACGGTGCGGCGTATGTCCCACGACGGCGCGTGGACCGACCAGCACCGGCTGGCGCTGGCGGGTGGGGCGTTGATGTTCTTCGTGCTGCTGGCGCCGGTGCAAGAACTCGACGCGACGCGGACAAACAACCCCGCCGGGCCTGTCCTGAGCGGAGCCGAAGGGATGACGGTGGTGGGCCTCGCCGCGCTGGTGTTCCTCGTCTGGTTGTGGCGGCGGGTGCGCCGCACGATGGAGAAACCACGGTGAGCCCGGCTACGCCCCCGATTTCGACCTGAACCGCGACGGGGACGTGATGCAGGTCGCCGGCGCTGGGGCATGTGGGGGCCATCAGCGGTCACACGCTGGGCAGGATGGGGAGCTCAGTGACACGTCAGCCTCAGCAGGCGCAGGTGGGTGACGCGGGGGTCGAAGATCACCTCGTCGTGCTCGAAGTCGAGCCGCATACGCCACTTTTGCAGTGTGGCAGCGCCAATGATGGCCTGCTCGGAGAGGTCCGGCACCAGCATGAATTCGTCGGAGAAACGGTAGCCATCCAAGTAGAAGTTCAGGGTGACCCGCTCCGTGGCCGTGACCCGTTCCCCCTCTTTAGCGGTGCCGAAGGCCATCGGCTCGGGCAGCGCTTCCGGGGCTCCAAGCCTCTGAGCCAGTTCGGGCTGGATGCAGGAATAAGTGGCACCGCTATCGAAGATCGCTTCTACCTCTTCGCTGCCTTTGGAACCAGCCAGACGGATGTGCTTCAGGATGACCGCCATAACTGTTACCTCTCAGTAGAAGTATAGCACGTGAAGGGAGTGAAGTCAAGGATTGGCACCGCCGGAGTAGAAAATGTGCATCCGCCCCATCCTTCGTTTATGGATTATCGCCGTGGTGTTGCTCCTTACCCTGCCGGCCCCGGCCTCCGCCCAGGGCGGGGCGACGTTCCGCGAGGAGGCTGACTTTCTTTACCTGGAGAACGACGCCGCCCGCTTCGTCTTCAGCAAGACCTTCCGGGGTGGGCTCTACGGCATCGTGGACCGGGCTAGCGGCCTGGACTTCCGCGCCGACAAGCCTGCCCTGAGCCTTCGGGCCGAGGGCCCTCAGCCCGAGGGCAAAGCCGAAGGGTCCCTGCCGGCCATCCTCTTCAACCTGACCGCCGTCCGACCCGACGGCGGCACGGAAGACATCGGCAACCTCAGCCCGGGCCGCTTCACCTACCAGGGCGAGGGGGTCTCCGGCGGCGCCCGCCTGACGCTGACCTACACCGACCTGGCCGACCGCCCCCTGTCGGTCGTCGTCAGCGTCACCCTGCCCGACGACAGCCCTCGCGCCGAGTGGCGCATTGCCGTGCGGAACGACGACCCGAGCCTGGTCCTGCGCAACATCGCCTTCCCCCTGATCTTCGGCCTCTCCCCCATCGGCGATCGGGGTGACGACGATGCCCTGGCCTTCCCCCAATGGGATGGGCTGCTGCTCCACGATCCGGAGAGTGCCTTCAACACCGGTGACGGCCTCTTCGCCGCCTACCCAGGCGACCTCTCCCTGCAGGCGGCCGCCTACTACGATGGCGAGGCCGGCCTCTACCTGGCCGTCCACGACCCCACCGGCCAGCCCAAGACCTTCGCCTATGCCCGGCTGCCCTGGGAAGGGACCACCATCACGCTGTTCACCGTCAACCACACCCCGCCCGAGGTGGCGGGCTACGACCCTTCGACAGGTTCAGGGCAGCGCTTCACCCCCGACTACCCCGCCATCCTCGGCCCCTTCCACGGCGACTGGTACGACGCGGCGATGATCTACAAAGCCTGGGCGCTCCAACAGCCATGGGTGCCGCCGCGACTGGCGGAACGGGCCGACGTGCCCGCCTGGTGGAAGGCTGCCCTGCCGGTCATCAGTTCCGCCAGTTACACCGACGACGGGCGAGCGGTCCTGCCGGCCGAGCGGATGCCCGCCTGGGCGCGGGACTACGCCTCCTACCTGGGCCAACCGGTTACCCTGCTTACCTTCGGCTGGGAGAAGCACGGCGCCTGGACCGGGCCGGACTACTTCCCGCCCCGGGACGGCGAGGAGGCCTTCCGTGCCGCCACCGAGGCCCTGCACACCGACGGCAACCGCAAGTTCGTCTACATCTCCGGCACCGTCTGGCGCCTCTCCCGCAAGGAGCTGCCCGATTACGACGACAGCGAACGCTTTGAAACAATCGGCCAGCCCTATGTGGCCATCCAGGCCGACGGCACCCCCCTCTTCGACCCCTTCTACGCCTCCATCGGCTGGCGGGCGGCCCGCATGTGCCCGGCCACCCCCTTCTGGCAGGACACGGTGGTGAGCAGCGTGGTGGGCGCGGCCCGCCTGGGCGTGGATGCTGTCAGCGTGGACGAGTTCCCCATCGGCTCCCTCTACCCCTGCTACGCCCCGGACCACGGCCATCCCCCCGGCTCCGGCGACTGGCAGGGGGCCGCCTACCGGGCCATCCTGGAGCGGGCGCGGCGGGAGGGGCAGGCCATTAAGGGCGACCTGGTGCTCACCAGCGAGGAGCCCAACGAGTTCTACCTGGACCTGCTGGATGGCTACGTCTCCCGGGACAACCGGCCCGACTGGTTCCTCTACGCCCAGTACCTGCGGCGCTTCGGCGAGCGGTACGAGCCCATCCCCCTCTTCAGCGCCGTCTACCACGAGTATACCCTGACCTTCGCCGAGCCCGTGCCGTTGTACAACGCAGGCTTTGACTTGGAACGACTGCGCACGTCCCTGGTGCGGGGCATCGCCAGCGGACTGGTGCGGGGCAAGATCCCCAGCGGCGAGGTGACGGAGATGGGCAAAGCCGACCCTCAGTTGCTGGCCCTCTTCCGCCGCGTGGCCCAGGCGACCGGCGGCTACGCCCACCACTACGCCATCCTGGGGGAGATGCGGCGCCCGCCGCAGATTCAGGTCCCGCGCGTCACCTTCGACTGGCTGGACGTGGATCTGACCACCGGTCGCACGCAGTGGCGCCAGACAGCAGCGCCGGCGGTGCTGGCCAGCGCCTGGCGGGCGCCAGCAGGACACGTGGGCTACACCCTGGCCAACATCACCGACCAGGTGCAGCGGTTCGACCTGCCGCTTGTCCTGAGCCTATCGAAGGGCGAAGCCGAAGAGCTGGCGGCTGAGGGGCTGGCCGGGCCGTATCTGGTGTACGCCGTGTGGGACGGAGCCTACCAGGTGCTCTACGAAGGGGAATCGCCCCCGGCGCAGGTGAGCGTGACGCTGGGGCCGTGGGGCGTGGCCCTGGTGGCCGTCGTCCCGGCTGAGAGCGACGAAGCGCGCTTCGTCCGCGCCCAACCGGCCCCTTCGGCTACGCTCAGGGCAAGCGCCACGTCCACGCCGCCCCCCACACCCGTGCCTGGCAGAGGACTGTGCGGCGGGGCGGCGCTCCTGCCGCTGGCGGCCCTGGGGCTCCCGGTCTGGCTGGCGCGCAGGCGACGGCTGTCACGCGAGAGGGCCAGAGTTAATCCCCCTGATCCCTGGGCCTTCGGCCCCGACGCCGCAGCCGCTCCTCGCGCCGTATGGCAGCGGCCTCGTAGCGCCGCACCTCCTCCTCGGTCTCAGGGATGACGGGCGGTACCTCCACCGGCCTCCCCGCCTCGTCGAGGGCCACGAAGGTGAGGTAGGCGGTGGCACAATGGCGCCGCTCCCCGGTCAGAGGGTGCTCCGCCTCGACGCGGACGCCTACTTCCAGGGAGGTATGGAAGACGCGGTTCACCTGAGCGCACAGGATCGCGATCTCCCCCACATGCATGGGAGCCAGGAAGTGGAGATCGTCCATGGAGGCGGTGACGACGATGCGTCGGCAGTGGCGCATGGCGGACACGGTGGCGCAGAGGTCAATCCACTGCATCACCCGCCCGCCGAAGATGGTCCCTAAAGGGTTTCCATCCGAGGGCAACACCACCTGGGTCATCTCCACAAAGGACTCCCGGGCGGACTGGCCAGCCAGCTTCTGGGCCATGAACTTCCTCCGAAACAATTGATGATGTAGAAGGGTCGATTTCGGCAGGGTCCTCCTGACGCCGACCCTGCCTGGCTCAGTCTATCACAACCCGCTCCATGGGTCAACTCGGGGGAAAAGGAGAAGGCCATCGGAGTCGTCAACACCGATGGCCTTGCTTTGAATCGGGTTTCCTTCACGCGGTCGGCGTAGGCGTCGCCGCTGGCGTGGGAGTAGGCGTCACCTCGGGGGTAGGCGTGCGAGTCGGGGTGGGCTTGACAGGTGGGTTGGTGATCAGCCCCTTGAGCTGATTGATGACGTAGCCTTCAACCAGGTAGACGGGCCCCTGCCCCCCTCGCTGCACGTAATAGGCCGACCGCTGAGGGTTCTGCTCGCCGATGTGGAGCACCTCCTCCTCTCCCCCCTTCAGCCCTATGCGCGCCGTGAACAGGGGCTCGGCCAGGCCGAAGGGGGTCAGATCCTCGCCCTGCTGAGCCACCATGCGCCTGGCCGTGAGCTCGGCCACCTGCTTGATGAGGCGCTCCACCCGTGTCTGGTCGGCCTCGTCGGGGGAGGGCTGCTCAATGCGCCACGTGCCCCCCTCATCCTTGACGATCCGCGCTGTCTTATCCCCTTTGTTGTCCCTCACCGTCAGGCTCTCGATGTCCCCGACCGACACGGTCAGGATCGGGACCTTGGTGGCAGGCTCTTCCCTGGCCGGCCCCGGCCTGATCTCAGCAAAATAAACGTAGCCCAGCAAGATCACGAAGATGGCGAGCAGGATGAGGGTGTTTCGAAGCTTCAAGGCCAGCACCTCCTGATCAGGATACTGATGCAGGATCTAAAATGCGGGATGCATCTCGGATCATCTTCTGCTCCACCACATGACCGCCCCCACGGACAGCACGGCCAGGGGCACAATGATGACGCTGAGGAAGAAGATCAGATTGGCCCGCTGCCCGGTGAGGGACACCATCCGCACCTCAGGTGGCTTGGGCCGGATGGAGATCAGCTCCTCCTCTTCAGCCAGCCAGTTAACGGCGTTCAGGAACAGGTCGCCGTTGCCCAGGGCGCCGATGAAGGCGTTGGAGGCGAAATCGGAGTCGCCCAGGACGACCAGCCGCGACTTGGTGGATTTGGCCGTCTTCTGCTCCTCTGAGCCCAGGGAGGCGGGGCTCTCCACGATCATGCCGATGGACAGGGGGCCCTTCATATCCTGCCCCTCGTCATAGCGGACCTGCGGGTTGTTCAGACTCGTCTCCCCCCAGCTCCTGCTACTGCTCTGGATCAGGGGTGTCAGGGTCATCCCCACCCCCTGGGGAACCTCCTCGGTCTGCTCCACCGAGCGGGCGCGGGGGAAGAAGGTCATGGGCAAATCCTTGGTGATCTGGCTGAAGCGGTAGCGGTCCACGACGGGCGAGGCCGGGTCGCCCAGCAGGGATCGGACGGGATCAATGATCACGTCATCCTTGAAGCGCACCAGCCAGGCCTCCAACACCTCGTTCAACCCTGTATCGGCGGCCGGATCCTGCATGATCAGCGCTCGACCGCCCTTCAGCAGATAACCCGTCAGTCGCTTCCTCTCCTCCTCTAGGAGAGGCTTCCGGGGATCGGCGACGACCAACACGTCCAGGTCGGCGGGGATGGTGTCAGTGATGGCCAGATTGAGGGTCGCCACCCGGTAGTTATCCCGCTCCAGGGCCGTCTTGGCCTGGGCATACCCCTGCTGTGTGAAATCGTCAATGTCCCGCTCGCCGTGACCCGTCAGGAAGTAGACGGCCTTCTGCCTCTCCTGGGAGACTTTGAGGATGGCGCTGGTGAAGTCCTGCTCACCGACGCTGAAGACCTCCTGCCGCCTCTCGCCTGAGGAGAAGATAAGGGTGCCATCACGGGTGATCTGATACTGGCGGGCCAGGGCCGGCTTGAGCTCCGGGTCAATGAACTCGTAGCTGAACTTGTTGCTGCGATAGGCGTACTCCTGGAGCAGGTCCTGGGCCTCCCTGCGGCCAGGGTGGATCTCGGTGAAGAAGGCCGTGACCCGCACCGGCTCCTGGAGCCCGGCCAGGATCTGGATCGTCTGGGGCGAGAGGGAATAGCGGCCCGCCTCCGTCAGATCCACACGCCGGTGGTGCCGCACGGAGAGGAAGTTGAGCAGGGCCAGGATGCCCAGGAAGGCGAGGCTCATGATCAGGGCGTTGGACCCATAGCGGGCTGTACGCCCCGTGATGGCCTGCCGGATCAGGTCAGGCTGGAGCCAGACGAAGAGGCCTAAGAGGATCACGCCCAGGGCCAGGAGCCCCTCGACGATGAGATCGAGCTGGCGGCCACGGGCCACCAGCAGGGCCAGGGCAGCGACGATGGCTAGGGCTCCGGCGTAGGCGATGGGAAAGCTGAAACGTTTGAGTTGCGCCATCATCGGTATCACCCCCTACCGCCAGCGGCGGGTCTCCAGGACCCGCGTGCTCAGGAACAGGAAGGCGGCTATGACACTCAGGTAGTAAATCACGTGCTGGGTGTCAATGACCCCCTTGGTGAAATCGTCGAAGTGGCCGGACAGGGCCAGATAGTCGAACAGGCCGCGCAGGGAGGCGCCCAGAAACCCGGAAGGCAGGTCGGCCAGCCACAGGATGAGCAGGGCTCCGAAGCCCAGGATGGCGGCCACGATCTGGTTCTGGGTCAGGGAGGAGGTGAAGAGCCCCACGGACAGGAAGGCCCCGCCCAGCAGCAGGATGCCCAGGTAGCCGCCCAGCAGGGGCCCCAGATCCGGGTTGCCGAAGCGTTTCAGGATCAGGGGATAGCTGAGGGTCAGGGCCAGCATAACGGCGAAGAGGGTCAGGCTGGCCAGGAACTTCCCCAGCACCACCTCCCAGTCGCGCACAGGGGAGGTGAGCAACAACTCGATGGTGCCCATCCGCTGCTCCTCGGCCAGGAGACGCATAGTCAGGGCTGGCGAGATGAGGAGCAGGATGATGGCCATGTTGTGGAACAGGCCTCGCAGAGAGGCTTCCCGGGTGTAGAAGACGATCAGGGAGAAGAAGTAGCCTGTGATGACCAGGAAGGCAGCCGTCACCACGTAGGCTACAGGGGAGACAAAATAGGTGTTTAGCTCCTTTCCAGCGATGGTCAGTGCGTTGCGCATGAACGCCTCCTTAGATCACACAATTTCTCGTAGGGGGCGTTTCCTGGACCCTGTCGAAAAAGCTTCTCCACTGGAAGCCCCTGGTGTGAGCCAGGGGTCCCGTCACAGCTTGCCCAGGCACCACTTGCCGACAATTAGCCTGGCGTAGCTGTGACGCTCCCCCTCGCAAGCGCTCGCAGCTCAATCACTATGGCCTGTGTTGGTTTCGAGCCTGCTGCGAGCGCTTGCGACCACCTGATGGTGGGGATTTCAAGTTTTTCGACGGAATCCTCTTGGACGCCGAAAATCGCTCTCTGGAGAGGCCTCCTACTCCGTGGTGAGCTTGAGGAAGATCTCTTCCAGGCTCATACCTATGGGCCGCATCTCCAGGAGATCCCAGCCTCGCCCCACGGCCAGGGCAGCGATCTGGGGGCGGAGGTCGGCGCCCAGGGTGCATTCCACCTCGTAGCCGCCATCGCCCCTGGCCTCCACGGTGGTCACGCCCTCGATCTTGGCCAACTCGCTTTCAACCTCAGGCGCGGGGTGGGCCAGTTGGAGGTAGATGCGTTCCGCCCCCTTAAGGCGGGCCGTCAGTCGCTCTGGCGTGTCCTCGGCCACCACCCGCCCCTCGTTGATGATCAGCACCCGCTGGCAGGTCTGGCTGGCCTCGGGCAGGATGTGGGTGCTCAGGATGATGGTCCGCTCGCCTCCCAGGCTGCGGATCAGCTCCCGCACCTCGATGATCTGTTTGGGATCGAGACCGATGGTCGGCTCATCCAGGATGAGCACCTCGGGGTCGTGCACCAGGGCCTGGGCCAGGCCCACCCGTTGGCGGTACCCCTTGGATAGCTTGCCGATGAGGACATCGGCATGGTCGTCCACGTGGCAGGTATCCATTACCTCGGCCACCCTTCGGTCCCGCTCTTCCACGCCCCGCAGGCGGGCCACGAAGTTCAGATAGCCCTGCACCGTCATCTCCGGGTAGAGGGGCACCGTCTCAGGCATGTAGCCGATGCGGCGGCGCACCTCCAGGGAGTCGGTGAAGACGTCATAGCCGGCCACGCGGGCCGTGCCTGAGCTGGGGGGCAAGAAGCCGGTCAAGATACGCATGGTGGTCGTCTTTCCGGCCCCATTAGGCCCCAGAAAGCCCAGGATCTCGCCCCGTTCCACGGCGAAGCTCACGTCCTGGATGGCGGCCAGATCGCCGTAGTACTTGGTCAGGTTCTGCACTTCGATCATGGCTCCTGCTTCCTCCTCTGCGGTCGTTCTGCCAGCTTGACTTCGATTCGCTTCTCCTTCCCGTCGCGCACGACGGTCAGCTCGATCTTTTGACCCACCTCCGTCTGCCGACTGAGGTAGATCAGGAGATCATCGAACTCTTTGACCGGCACCTGATCTATGGCCACGATGATGTCGCCGCCCACACGGATAGGCCGGCCGTCCAGCTCCGCCTCCCTGTCGCCGCCCCGCAGGCCGGCTCGGGCCGCGGGGCCCTGGCTGTCCACGGCCACGACCAGCACCCCCCGCTCCACGGGCAGATTCAGGGCCTGGGCCACGTGAGGGGTGATCGTTGTGCCGGAGATCCCCAGCCAGGGATGGGCGTAGTGCCCCTTCTCGATGAGGGCCGGCACCACCCGCTTGACCATGTTCACGGGCACGGCGAAGCCCACCCCCGCCGAGGAGCCGCTGAGGGAACGGATGGCCGTGTTGACGCCGATGACCCGGCCTCGGAAATCCAGCAGCGGCCCGCCGGAGTTGCCGGGGTTGATGGCCGCGTCGGTCTGGATGACCTCGGGGATGCTGAAGTGTCCACCTCCCGGCAGGCCAGGGCCCGCTGGCAGGGTGCGCCCCAGGGCGCTGATGATGCCCGTGGTCATGGTGCCCTGCAGGCCAAAGGGGTTGCCGATGGCGATGACCCGCTGGCCCACCTCCAGGTGATCGGAATCGCCCAATTCCACGGGGTGCAGTTGCTCGGGGGGCAAATCAATCTTGATCACGGCCAGGTCGCTGTCGGGGTCGGTGCCCAGGACCTTGGCCGGCACCACAGTGTCGTCGTAGAGGGTGACCATGATTTCCTCAGCCCCCTCCACCACGTGGTTGTTGGTCACGATGTGCCCTTCCCGATCAATGATGAAGCCCGAACCCTGGCCCGGCTGGTAGAACTCCTCGGGGGGTTGAGGCAACTGGGGGAAACCGGGGATGTAGGGCAGCTCCGGGAACTGGAACCCTTGCACCCGCTTGACCACGTTGATGTTGACCACGGCCGGGCTGACCCGCTTATAAGTGTTGATCAGGATCTGCTCCTCCAGATCAACGGCTTGCACAGCCGCAGGCGGCAGGGGGGTAGGCGTGGGGGACTTCGGCGAGCCTTCGGCTTTGAGGGCCTCAGCCCGAAGGCTCAGTCGAGCCGCCACCGTTGGCATAGCCGTGGGGACGGGAGTGGGTGAGAGCTGCATAACCAGGCGGGGCAAGGACAACAAGCTGCAGGCCAGCAGGCTCAGGGCCAGCAGGCTGATGAGAATCGGTATGTATCTTTTCATCTCTTGACCTCGAACCTCAGTTTGATTAAGGTTTGCGTTTGGGACGTCGGGGGCACGAAGGCCTCACACTTTAAAGAGGGAAGGGGAGCGCTTGCCTATAGGCACTCACTCCCCTGGTATCTTTGGTTGGAACAGATTAGCTGAGATAGTCTTTGAGCTTGCTGCTGCGGCTGGGGTGGCGCAGCCGCCGCAGGGCCTCTGTCTCGATCTGGCGGATGCGCTCCCGGGTCACGCCGAATTTCTCGCCCACCTCCTTGAGGGTGTGGCTGCGGCCGTCCGTCAGGCCGAAGCGCAATTGCAGGACACGGGCTTCACGGGGAGTGAGGGAAGTCAACACCTCCTCAATCTCCTCTCGCAGTAGGTGGTGGGAGGCGACCTCGGCGGGGGGTGGCAGGTCCTCGTCCTCGATGAAGTCCCCCAGCTCGCTATCCTTCTCCTCGCCCACCGGCTTCTCCAGGGACAGGGGACGCTGGGAGATGCGCAGCATCCAGCCCACCTTCTTGGGTGGCAGGCCCATATCGGCGGCAATCTCCTCCGGCGTGGGCTCCCGCCCCAGCTCCTGCTCCAGACGGCGGGAAACGTGGTACAGCCGCCGAATGCGATCGCTCATGTGCACCGGCACCCGAATCGTCCGCCCCTGATCGGCAATGGCCCGCGTGATAGCCTGCCGAATCCACCACGTGGCGTAGGTGCTGAGCTTGTAGCCCCGCCGATAGTCGAACTTCTCCACGGCCTTCATGAGGCCCAGGTTGCCCTCCTGGATGAGGTCGAGGAAGGGCACTCCCTGGCCCATGTACTTCTTGGCCATGCTGATCACCAGGCGGGAGTTAGCCTGGATGAGATGCTTGCGCGCCGCTTCGCCATCCCGGCACTGCCGCTCCAGACGCTCCCGTTCGCGAGGATTGTGGCCATCCTTGGTCAACCGACGGCGGGCTATGCGCCCCTGCTCCAGGCGGCGGGCCAGGATCACTTCCTCCTCGGCTGTCAGGAGAGGGATGTTGCTGATCTCTTTAAGGTACAGGCTGATAGTATCGTCGCTATCAATACCACTCAGGTCGAAAACCCTGTCCCTTATCTCGGGGGGCCCTTTCTCCCTCACCCCTCTCGGTTCTTCGATCTCCTCTCCCTCGTTATCCCGGATCTCGATGCCTTCTTCAAGGAACAGGGCATACACCTCCTCCAACTGAGCCAGATTGTTCTCCGCCTGGGGGAAGACAGCCAGGATGTCATCTAGGGTGATGAACCCTTGTTCCCTGGCCTCAGCCAGCAACTGCTGGACAGCGCCCAGTTCCTCTTCGCCCATAGTCTCTGGTCTCAATTGCATAGCACCCCTCTTTCCCTCCACAAGCAAAAGCGGCTAACCGCTGGTTCAGCAGTTGGCCGCCCCTCCACTGGTAAACTGGCCCAACCTAAACCCGCTGGTCCTCTCCTAAACCTTCCGTCTCTTCGCCCCACTGAGGATTTGTTCTTCTAGCTATTTTCAGGTCATCTTACGCCATTTGACATCCGAACGACAAAGAGGTGGGGGACACCCCCACACCCCTACCCTGACGGAAGACCTTAACTGCTGAAGAGTGATAGGGAGGAGGAGATGGGAAATCCAAAGTCCAAACTCCAAAGTTCAAAGTTTGGATTTTGTCCTTTGAACTTTGGTCTTTCCCGAAGGGATTTCTCCCTAGAAAGGAGGTGATCCAGCCGCACCTTCCGGTACAGCTACCTTGTT
>JBHIEC010000016.1:0-22027 GCA_046760425.1 Anaerolineae bacterium | reverse complement strand
TAAGTAAACAGATTGGGCCCCCATCGGGCAGATCCAATCAACGAGGGTCTTAATAGTGTAACCGTTTGAATCCAGGAAATAGAGTTTCACCTTGGCGTTAAGCCATCGGTGTGCGTTCTGCACCTGTATCCCCGTATTCCAGCCCCCATATGCTTTGTACACAATAGGCGCATAGGTTAGCGTTGTTGCCCCTTGGTCGCTGATACTCTCATAAGCGACCGACTGTGAAGGGCTAGTCCGGTCCGTCTCCACCAGACCTAAGAGAGGCCGTACTATTCCATAATGGTATGGCCGTACCAAGGCAGAGCCATATGAAGATAGAGGAGCCACTGGGATAGTGAAGGTCTGAATGGCTCTCTCGCTGATATAACGATCCTCCCAGTAGACATTTAAGCAATCCTCTTGGGTTTGATACCATGTCGAGACGTCGGTGCCCGAGCCCCAGTTTTGCACGTGGATTTGGCTATAAATATCGTAGTAACCCCTGTAGAACAGGGGCACCCAGAGGGGATCCTCGCCGCTCACGCTGATATTGGTGTCGAAGGCGCTGTAGGCCCGTTCCCGCCCATTGGCGTTAACCGCGTAGACCACGGCTGCCACAGGCTGGGTTGATGAATAGACCTCAGCCGAGCCAAAGAAGGAACTCCCCAGCCCCTCATCATCGGCCTGATCGAGTTCACGGGAGACGTTTGGTTGAATGGTGTAGTAATCGGTGTCTCGCCAAGTACCGCTGGCATTATAGAAATTCACGAACACATTGGTCGGCGCTGGCCCCGCGTTTTGGATGTAGAGAGAGGTGTTCCAGTCATCGTAGTTCTTGTATACGGGAAGGGCACGGAGTCTAGTACCTGTCCGGCCGAATCCAGGATCAGGGGCCGGGGCTGTGGATGGGCTGATGCCGTCATAGGCAGCGGCTGAAGTGGAAGTACGATTTTCAACCACTATCGCCACGTCTTCGCTGGCGTAGGCGATAGCCGAGCCAGTGAAGTTGTCAACCTCATCTGAGGTATTGACAATCCAGATACCTTCACTGGGGAGATTACTGTTCCAAGGGTAGGCCTCGATGTTCCCACTACTATCATAAAAAGCCGCTTGGACGTGAAGATCCCCGCCGCTGTTGTTTCGGACAGTAATGATCGAGTTCCGGTTAGCGTTGCCCTGGACATCGGGCAGGTAGGTGTAGACAGTTGGGAATAAGGGATCTACATCGCACCACTTCCCGCCCGTGCCTGCGAACCATGCCCGTGGGTCGCCTGTCCAATATGGATCAGCACCATAGTGAGAGGGGCAAGGATCTAGGCCATTGATGGCATCCGTCCAGATGGAGTTTGCAATGCTGCCAGAGCTGGCCGGCCACTCCTGCCAACCAACCCCCCACTTCATGTATTGAGGATGCCAATGGTAAAACCTGGCCGTCAGGTACGGGTCTGAGGTTTCGAAATACCCTTCTTCGGTGTCAGAGCGTGCCAAATAGATGCGGTCACTATTAGACCAGATTTTGGCCACATCATGGGCTGTACCGTTGGCTTCGTACACACGCGCAATCCAGTAACCTTGCCCATAGGTCACCAACTCCACCTGATGCCAACTCCCAAGGGTCACCAGGTCGCCGTAGGCACCATAGCAATGATAGGGGTCCGGATGGCTGCCTCGGTCACAGGTGACCCCCGGCTCAGCATAGACGAACCAATATATGCCGTTTTTGTCGGTCTTGAGCCCTACCTGTGAGAACTGCCCGCTGCCGGGCTGCCCGTTGGGTTGTGCCAGGAACACGCCCAGCCAGGCGGCAGTGAAATCATTATCCATCCCGGAACTTGGTTTGTCATCCGCCAAGAGATGCACCTTGTAGTCCCTGGCATAGTACACCTCGCTCAGGTCCACGCGCAGGTCACCGATAACAAAGTCCCAACCTTCTTGAGCGAAGACGATAGCTGTGGTCGAGGTTATAAACAATGTCAGCGCGAGGAGCAGAGGCTTCGCCAAATGCATCAGTCTCATCGTAAAGTCCTCCTTGAAAGTTCACCGTTGAGTTCCTGAGCTGCCGAGGCCAGCATAGCGGGCCGATCTGGACAGAGTCCCTACCTGGCCTCTTGGATACGATATCTGCTAAGCAAACGAGACGATTGACAGCAGAGCTATGTTTTATGGTCTCTGCGGGGCCCTAGTTGGCGTCCCGCGGGTGGGCCTGGGCATAGGTGTAGATGGCCTTGGCTTGAGAGGATAATGGAAGATCAGAACATCCCCGGGACCTAGCCCCATCAGCGTCCTTACGTCACCAGTGTAGTGGACAGATATGAGGAACTTCTCATATGTTCCATCAGCACGGCGGATGATGTACACCGACTTTTCCTCGTCGGGCAGGTCCGGTACCAGATCGGTGATTTTGGATATGGGTAGCGGGGTAGGAGTTGTGAACACAGCCGGCGTCAGCGTTCGAATCCAGATGGGCGTCCGTATATCTGGCGTCCCCGTTGGCGGCGCCTCAAGTGGTAGTGGCGTTGCAGTGGGATATGGCCCAGACGGAGGTGGTGGAGGCGTGGGAGGGATTTGTGTAGGGCGGGGGGTTCTTGTCGGTACAGGGACAGGCGTCGGCGGTTTGCCCACGAACCATTCATAGCTGTCCACAAGGAAAGGGCCAGGGTAGAGGTCTGAATCCATATAAAGATAGATGTTAGCCACATACATGTCGTCAGGAAACGCCTCCGTCGCGCTGCTCACGGCGATGGAGTCCATGCCAGCCCCACGATATCTATTGGTCTGCTCAAATAGAACGTTCCCTTTGCCGTCAAACACCCGCAACTGAACAGGGGTGTCCTCCATCTCAGCATACTCGAAAATGGCATAGACCAGGCTGGTGCCCGAGGGGAAATTCGCCACGGCCGGCCCATCGGGAGCATCGCTCAGGCGAAAGTTCATGACGCGAGGCCCAGGCGTAGGTGCGACAGGCACAGGGGTGGCCTGCTGCAATGCCACGGGCCCTCCGCTGCGTGTTCGAAAGATCAGGACCAGAACCCCGGCCAGGACCACCAGGGCCACTACGCCCAACGAGCTTCCTAGAAAGCTCAGCACCTTCTTCATCACCGCGTCCTCCTTTTCAACCAAAAAGCGCCAAGGGGCAAAGGCACACCAGCACCTTTCGCCATTGGCGCTTTGGCACAACAACCGGTATCCAGTTTATCTCGATCCAGCGGGGGGGACGCTCATGGCAACTCCCTCTCCTTTGTGCCTTCGCTACAACTATGATACCATAAAGCAAAGAGGGTGTCAAAGGCCCACTCATTCTCACTTTGCAGTCACGAAACACTCACGAAATCGATTAACTAACTCCCTCTCCGCCACCTTGCTTCATCATCGCCAGGATGACCTCATAAGCCACCAAGGTGACCAGCGGCCAGACCAGGGACAAGGCCGCCACGGCCCCCAGTTGGGCCAGGGTGGAGAAGTGCAGGAAAGCGATGTCCACGTTCGGCAGGTACCAGGTCAGCATGAAGCCGTCCACAAGATAGCAAACGGCGAGCTGGACGATCAACAGATAGGCCAGAATGAGCGCGTAACCGTAGGTCGCCCCGACCACCCGCCAGGGCGTCACCCGCTCCCTCCAGAGCCCGATCAAGACGACGACCGTCCCCAGAGCCAGGGCGATGGCAGCTCGCCCGGCTGTCTCCTTCAGGAAAGGGATCAGCCCCCGGATAGCGCTGGGGGAGTAGCTCTGGCGGGCGAAGAGGGTGTAGGAGCCCAGAAGGGCGATGAGGAGGGCCAGGGCGATGGCGGTCGTTTGCCGGCTGCGCCCCTGCCACAGCCAGCCCAGGACGACGGCTGCTCCCAGGGCCAGGGCGATGGCCGCCCGCTCAACGATGACCCCCACCAGGGGCCAGGTGCTGGCTATGGACTGGAGGGCGGGGCCGTTGCCCAGGGGGCCGAGGAAGGCCGGGAGGGCGGCCACGAGGAGCCAGCCTCCCAGGGGGCTCGCTTTCCGCCACAAAGGATAAAGGGGCAAGAGGATGGCCGCCAGGGTCAGAGGCAAGCGACGGCGGCGCTCCTCCGCCAGGCGCCGGGCCCGGGCCTCCTCCATCTCGGCGTCCGCCCGCTCCACAGCGAAGCCCGCCAACTGGAAGGCGCTGTCGTAGTTCCCGATCTCCAGGGCGCTGCGAGCCACCTGGACATCCCCCGGAGCCGCTTCGCTCAGAGCCTCCTGAGGCACGTCCGACGACACCTCCGAGGCCAGGCTCCTGAGGTAGAGGTCCCCCAGCGCCACCCGCTGCTGGGCCAGGGCCACCGCTTTCTCCGCCCGTTGCTGCGGGCCCATGGCCAGCATGTCGAAGAGGATCCGCCCCTGGGCAGCGCTGGGGATCGCCGTGCCCAGCAGGGCAGCAATGGTAGGGGCGACGTCGGCCTGCTCGATCTGGCCGTAATCGCCCGGCCTCACACCTTGCCCGACCATGATGAAGGGCGTCGTCACCACGCCCTCCTCCGCCCCTCCGTGCCCCCCCTTATCCAGGTGGCCGTGGTCGGCGGTCACAATGAGGACCCCCTGGGCCAGATCCATTGCCGCAGCGATGTCGGCGATGTGGTCCCCCACGCGCCGCGCGGCGAGATGATAAACTTCACTGGCGGCGCCGGCCGCGTGCCCGACCTCATCCACCTGGTCCAGGTGGATGAGCAAGAAGTTGGGGTGCAGGTTCTGGAGGGTGTAGACAGCCGCCTGAGCCACCTGCGCGTCGGCGGCCTCCCCCGCTCCCTCGGGGAAGAACCACATGTCCAAGAGTTGGACTGGGACCATCTTGCCCCACCAGCGCGAACCGACCAGGCCGCTGGTCAGCCCGGCCCGTTTAGCCTGGACGAAGAGGTTATCCACGGCGAGGGGCTGGATCTCGTCATCAGGAGCATTAAGCAGGGCGGCACCGTTGATCTCGGGCCCGGCCCCGCTGACCAGGGTCGTCCAGGTCGGTTGGGAGGCGGTGGGTGGGGCGGCCATGGCTTTAGCCCGGGCCCCGCGCTCCCCCAGGCTCTGCAAAGGGGGGATTTCCTGCATCGTGTCGTAGCGCAGGCCGTCCACGATGACCAGCACCACCTGCTGGGTCAGGGGGGTGGCCGGCTCGCCCGCAGGCGGCTGTCCCTGCAGCGGCGACCG
Organism: Anaerolineae bacterium; assembly: GCA_046760425.1. Classification (GTDB taxonomy): domain Bacteria; phylum Chloroflexota; class Anaerolineae; order JBHIEC01; family JBHIEC01; genus JBHIEC01. The sequence goes on along the minus strand of JBHIEC010000016.1, from coordinate 16,896 downwards.
GTACCCGTAGACAGAGTCAAGGAACTGCCTGGCCCAGCCGTAGGAGCCGAGAGCCAGGGCGACAAGCAGGGCCGCGCTCAGGAGGATCCCGACGGGAGGCCAGGGACTGCCTGTGATGATCCTGCCTTGGGAATCAATTCTGATCTTCGTCATGTTCCTGGATTTGACATCTTCTCAAATACAGGGTACAATCCTTGCAGGAGGTATTAAGATGGCAATTGAAACCTCGTTAGTTGAAGAAGAGCGTGAGGCGAAACCCGCTCACCCTTACATCGAGAGGAAAGAAGGCGTCTGCGGAGGTGAGCCGGTGATCGTCGGCACCCGCCTTACCGTCAGGCTGATCGCCGGTTGGTACAAAATGGGCAAAAGCGCTGACGAGATCGTGGCCATGTATCCCCACGTGAATCATGCTCAGGTCTACGACGCTCTCTCCTATTATTACGACCACAAAGACGAGATCGAAAGAAGCCTGGCCGAAAACACCGAGACATACTGGATGGAGAAGACGAAAGGCCAGGCGTGGCGAAGATAAGGCTCTACACCGACGAGAACATCACCGACCTCCTGGCCAGGGTTTTGCGAGGGCGCGGGTTTGATGCCCTCAGCGCCCATGAAGCTGGCATGCAGGGCAAAACCGACGGTGAACAGTTGGCCTTCGCTGTAGCCCATCAGCGGACGCTCCTGACCTTTGATGTAGGCGACTTTGTGAAATTGGCGAGCAGGTATCATCAAGAAAGTCTGACCCACTTTGGCATCGTAGTCTCTGATCAACTGGAGTTCGGCGAACTCTTGCGCCGAGTCTTGAATCTGCTCGAGACTCGTAGCGCAGAAGAGATGAGAGACCGCTTCGAGTGGTTACAAAATTACAGGCAGTTGCCAGAACCTAGCGACTGACCAGCTCCACAATGGTCACCCCATCGCCGCCCTCATACCGGTCGCCGGGACGGAAGGAGGCGACCAGGGGGTGCTTCTCCAGCACCTCCCTCACCAGGCGGCGCAAGGTCCCCGTCCCCTTGCCGTGGACGATGCGCACCTTGGGCAGTCCGGCCAGATAGGCCTTGTCCAGGTACTTGTCGAGACGCGGCAGCGCCTCCTCGGCCCGCAAGCCCCGCAGGTTCAGCTCCAGGCCCACCTCCCTGTCAGATATCAGATGCCAGATGCCAGACGTCAGACCCTCCCGTCCCTCTGCCGTCTGATGTCTGCGGTCTGATATCTGTTCTTTGAGCTCCAGCTCCCCCAGGGGCACCCGCGCCCGAAAGGCGCCGATCTGCACCTCGGCCTCATCCTCGAGGAGGGCCAGGACCTGCCCCTCCCTCCCTAGGCCGGCCACCCAGACGCTATCGCCCACCTGCAACTCCTCGATCCCAACCGGCGGAGGCTTGGGCGGGGGCGCCAATGGCTTCACCTCCTCGACCAGTTCCTCCACCCGCTCCGCCGCCTGGGCCAGAGCCCCCTCGACGGCCGCTGCTCGCCTCATCTCCGCCCGGATGCGGCTCAGCTCCCTTCGCACCTCAGCCAGTTCCTCCTGGGCCTGGCGACGGGCCTGGTTCAGCACCTCCCGTCGCTCCCCTTCGAGGGCCGCCAGCCGCTCCTTCAGCTCCCGTTCGGCCCGCTCAGCCTCCCGCTGAGCCGCCTGGGCTGCTTCTCGGGCGGCCACGGCCTCCTCCCGCGCGGCCTTGATCTCAGCCAGCAGGCTCTCCACCTCCAGTTCCGAGGAGGTGAACCACTTCCTGGCCCTCTCGATCAGGGCGGGGGATAGCCCCAGACGAGAGGCGATGGCCAGGGCATTGCTGCGGCCCGGCAGGCCGATGGTCAGCTCGTAGGTGGGGGACAGAGTTTCCACATCGAACTCCACGCAGGCGTTCTCCACGCCGGGGGTGACGTGGGCGTAGACCTTGAGCTCGGGGTAATGGGTGGCCACCAGGGTGGTGATGTTCCGCTCCAGCAGATGGGTCAGGATGGCCCGCGCCAGGGCCGAGCCCTCGGCGGGATCGGTGCCGGCCCCCAGTTCGTCTAGGAGAACCAGGGAGCGCTCGTCCGCCTGCTCCAGGATGTCAACGATGTTGGTCATGTGGGAGGAAAAGGTGGAGAGGCTCTGCTCGATGGACTGCTCGTCGCCGATGTCGGCGTAGACGCCGCTGAAGACGGACAGGGTCGAGCCCTCGGCGGCGGGGAGATGGAGTCCGGCCTGGGCCATCAGGGTTAACAGCCCCACCGTCTTGAGGGACACGGTCTTGCCACCGGTGTTGGGCCCGGTGATGACCAGGATCCGGAACTGGTCGCCGATGTGGACATCAATGGGCACGACGGTGTCGGGGGGCAGGAGGGGGTGACGGGCTTTAACAAACTTCAGGGAACTAGAGGAAGCGGGAATTCCCTTTAGCATCGGCTCTACGCCTCGGATAGCTTGACTGTAGCGGGCCTTGGCGAAGGCCAGGTCGAGCCTGGCCAGGGCCTCCACCGTGCGGGTGATGGCCTCGTTCTGGGCGGCCACCCGGGCCGTGAGCTCCCGCAGGATGCGCTCGATCTCCTTCTGTTCCTCCAGTTGCAGCTCCCGCCAGCGGTTGCCCAGCTCCACCACGGCCAGGGGTTCGATGAAGAGGGTGGCGCCGCTGGCCGAGGTGTCGTGGACGAGGCCGGGGATGCGTCCCTTGAACTCAGCCTTGATGGGGATGACGTAGCGCCCCTCCCGCTGGGTGATGAGGGGTTCCTGGAGGTAGGGCCGCACCTTGGGGGAGGCGATGAGCCGCTCCAGCTTGGTCGTCAGCCGCTCGTGGGTGATGTGGAGGTCGCGGCGGATGCGGGCCAGAGCTTGGCTGGCCCCATCCACCGCCTCCCCCTGATCGTTGATGCACCGCTCGATCTCCGCCACCAGGTCGGGGCACTCCTCGATCTGCCGGGCTGCCTCGGCCAGCAGAGACCACCTTTCCGTCCCACGGGTGATCATGCGGCGCAGCGTCCGCCCCCTGACCAGGGTATCGCGGATGTCCAGCAGTTCCTGGGGTGTGAGGGCCGCGCCGATGGCGGCCCTCTTGACCTGAGGGCGCACGTCGTGGGCCCCGCCCAGGGAGACGCCGCCCTTGCGGTCCAGGAGGTCCCTGGCCTCTGTGGTCTCCTGCTGTCTTCGCGCCACCTCCTCGAAGTCCGTCGAGGGTCGCAGGGCCAGGGCCAGCTCCCGCCCGGCGGAGAAGGAGGTGTGGTCCGCCAGCCGGGCGAGGATCTTGGCAAACTCAAGGCTGCGCATGGTTCTGGGGTTCATGGCGAGGTAATGATACACCGGATGGGGTTGGGTGTCAAAGAAAGGAGCGCCTCCTGGTGGGGAGGCGCCCTGGCGAGGTCGGAGGAGCCCGGTAGCCTGCTGGCCGCTTGGCTGCTCTATCGCTCCGCGCCCCGGTTGATCACTCTGCTCACATTACCCAACAAGTCTCCCCCCAATGGGCTGATACGAGCATGATGTCCACGATGTCAATGTCGCAATCGTGGTCGAGGTCACAGCGGGGCTCGTAGTTGGGCGTGCTAAGATCGCCGTCAGGATTGGGATTCGCACAGGACATGCGCCAGCGGCTGGCGACTTCCTGGATGTCGCTGACACCCACAGTACAGTCGCAGTCGAAGTCGCCGAAGATAGTGCCAACGCAGAAGTGTGTACTTCCCTGTACCATCCCCTGATGTGGACCCGTATCCAATGAGATGTCTGCGGTGCATTTGCCATCAGGCGCGTCCGCTGGCAGAGTGCAGCCACGGTGAACGGCCTGTTCCGCAAGCTTCGGGTGGACATCGTGAACCTCCCTGCCAGAGAAACCAGTGAAAATTGCCTCGCAATGACGGCGCCCACGGTGCGGTCAGTCTCCCGATGGGTGCCAACCGGCGGCGATCCAGTTCCGGCGCACGGTGCCGGAGCAACAAGTTATTCAAGTTGAGGACGGTGACCCGCATCCCTGCGGCCTCAATAGTCTACTCCTGTGTCAACTCTGCGATGATCTGCAACAGACGTTCAGTCTCTTGCTCTAACTCGCGCACGTACTCCCGTAGCCGGGCGTTCGCTCGCTGATTGTGCTCCAGAGTTTGACGCAGGCGTTGTTCCTCGGCCCGCTGGAGCCGGAGTTCGATCAATTGCGCGCGGTTCAGTCGCAGGCGTTGGATGTGAAACCAACCGCGTTTCGTCAAACCAATCAGCCGACCATCGGGAAGCGACCCGATATGTGCGGATAGGTCGTCCTGTTGCGGATGGAGAAGCATCAGGTCTGGGCTGGCCTCGGGCACGGGCCAGTAATCTCCCTTGAAGCGGTTGCAGGTCGGGCAGGCATAGACCAGGTTATCCAGAGTGTCCTTACCACCGTGCGACCGGGGACGAAAATGGTCAATCTCCAATTGACCGCCGGACTCGGTTTCCGTGACCCCGCAATATCCACAGCGGAAGTCATACAACGCACGGATGCTTTCACGCAGCGTCTGGGAAACCATTACGTCGCCACCGATAGCGGTTCTCCTGTGACGTGCTGATATGCTTCCTGAATGGCCTGGTGACGACGTTGCAGGTCGCGCAGCAATCGCCGCGCATCGGCCAGCAATTGCTCCTGTTGTGCGGCCAGGATCACCAGTTGCTCATTCGCGGCTTCGCTCTCTTGCACTTGTTGGCGTAGCGCAGCCTGCTCTGCTCGCATCCGAGCTAACGCAGGGGCCAACCGCTCCCGCTCTTCCGCTTCAAGGGCCTCGATCAGTGCGGTCAACTCTGCTTTGCTCGCTTCGTCCAGTGTGCCCGTCAACTCGGCAGCGCGAAGTGCATCTAACCGGGCTTGCTTCTCATCATTCCATTCCATATTCACCTATTCCTCCTTTGCCAGTCGGCCAGCACGGTGGCTGTCCGATCGCCACTGTGATTGTAACACACCCGCGTGTATCCTGTCAAGCTGGGCAGCACGTACCCTCCCAAAGTCAACCTCCTTGCCCGAAAACAGCGAGTGCGCTATACTTATCGGCACGCGCAGGTGTAATCAATGGACAAGGTGTGCTACCATGAACGCTGATTACATCCATAGATCTGACCGCCGACGGCAGACGGCAGACCGCCAATCACCAACAAATCGGCGGTCTGCGGTCGGTGGTCGGCGGTCGTCCTATGATGTGATCGTGGTGGGGGCGGGACACGCGGGATGCGAGGCGGCCCTGGCAGCGGCGCGGATGGGCGCACGGACGCTGCTCCTGACCATGAACCTGGACCTCATGGCCCAGATGCCCTGTAACCCCGGCGTGGGTGGGCCGGCCAAGGGCCACCTCGTCCGGGAGATAGATGCCCTAGGCGGGGAGATGGCCCGAAACCTGGACCGCACCTTCATCCAGATCCGCATGCTCAACGTCTCCAAAGGCCCCGCCGTCCAGGCACCCCGCGCCCAAGCCGACAAGCGCCTCTACTCCCTGGCCATGAAACACACCCTGGAGCACACGCCCAACCTGGCCGTCAAGCAGGCCATCGCTGAACGCCTCCTCGTGGAGGGGGATCGGATTAAGGGGGTGGTGACCAACCTCGGCGTGGCGTACTATAGTAGAACGGTGATCCTCACCACGGGCACCTTCCTGGGGGCGCGGATCATGACCGGGGAGGAGACCCAGCCCGCCGGGCGGGCCGGCGAGTTCCCTGCCCAGGGCCTCTCCCGATCCCTGCAGGAGCTGGGTTTCACCCTGGGCCGGCTCCAGACCAACACCCCGCCCCGCATTGACGCCCGCACCGTTGACTTCTCCCAGACCACGCCCCAACTGGGCAGTGAGACCCCCCTCTACTTCAGCTTCGCTTCCCCGCCCCAGGAGACCTACACCCTCCCCCTCAACCCGGTCTACCCCGTCCCCCGCCAGACGGAGTGGCGACCCCAGCTCCCCTGCTACCTGGTCTACACCAACGCCGAGACCCACCGCGTCATCCGGGAGAACCTGGAGCGCTCGCCCATCGCCTCGGGCTTCGTGGAGGGCGCCGGACCCCGCTACTGCCCCTCCATCGAGGAGAAGATGGTGCGTTTCCCCCACGTGGAGGCTCACCAGCTCTTCCTGGAGCCGGAGGGCTTCGCCACCAACGAGGTCTACGTGCAGGGTATGTACACCGCCCTGCCCCTGGACGTGCAACTGGCCATGCTGCACAGCATCCCCGCCCTGCGCGCCGCCGAGATCATGCGGCCCGGCTACTGCGTGGAGTACGACTTCGTGCCCCCCTTCCAGATACAGACCTCCCTGGAGACCAGACGGATCGAAGGGCTCTTCCACGCCGGGCAGATCAACGGCACCTCAGGCTACGAGGAGGCCGCGGCCCAGGGGCTGCTGGCGGGCATCAACGCCGCCCGCAAGGTGCAGGGGAAGCCACCCCTCGTCCTGCGGCGGGACCAGGCCTACATCGGCGTGCTGGTGGACGACCTGGTGACCAAGGAGATCACCGAGCCCTATCGCATGCTGACCTCCCGCGCCGAGTACCGCCTCCTCCTGCGTCAGGACAACGCCGACCTGCGCCTGACCCCCATAGGCTACGAGCTGGGCCTGATCGAGGGGGAGCGCTATGAAGCGGTGGAGAGGAAGCGGCGGGCCGTCGCCCAGGAACTGGAGCGGCTGGCGGGCACCTGGCTCCGGCCCACGGAGGAGGTCAACGCGAAACTGCTCGCCCTGGGTCTGGAGCCCATCGCCGACGGCCTCAACGCCCTGCAGTTCCTACGCCGCCCTGAGGTCACCTATCCCATGCTCCACTCCCTGTCCCCCAGCCCTCATCCTCTACCCCCTGATGCCGCTGAGCAGGTGGAGATCGAAGCCACCTATGCCGGCTACATCGAGAAGCAGCGGCAGGAGGTGGAGCGGATGCGGCGGTTGGAGGAGCGGCCCATCCCGCCCCATTTCGATTACGGGGCCGTCACGGGCCTGCGCCGCGAGGCCCAGGAACGGCTGGCCCATTTCCGGCCCGCCACCGTGGGCCAGGCGGCGCGCCTCCAGGGCGTGAACCCGGCCGACATCTCCATCCTGCTGATCCACCTGGAGCGCTCGCAGAACGCCTGAGCCACTACATCTTGTGGCTCATAGAGATTTTATGCCCACATCTAGGGGCTTGACATAGCGAGCAAAAGCGTGTATAATAGGTCAAAGTGTAACACAACGTGCAATACGAGCATTAGCGCACACTACGTGACGGCCTGTTCAGGCGCAGAGGGGGATAGTGGACGCCCAGGGCTATCTGACCACCGAGGACATCGCCAAGCAACTGAATATCAGCGTCTCCACGGTGCGACGTTACATCCGCGCCGGCAAGCTGAAGGCCGTCAAGCTGGAGCGCGCCTACCGCATCCGGCCCCGAGACTTCGAGCAGTTCCTGAAGGAGCGGGAAATTGGGAAACCTTCGTAGTTTGGCTGAACCCCAATAGCTGAAGGAGGTACAACATGAAAAGCCTTGTACTCAGAATCCTCGTCGTGGCCCTGGCATTGTCGCCCCTGATCCTGGTGACTGGCGTGGCGGTCGGCGCGCCTGCGTCAGCGCCGGCAGCCTCGGGGGACATCATCCACATCGTCAAGGCAGGCGAGACGCTGTTCTCCATCGGGCGACTGTATGGTGTGAGCCCCTGGGCCATCGCCCGCGTCAACAACCTGCCCAACCCCGACCTTATCTTTGTCGGCCAGCGGCTGATCATCCCGGTGCCCCAGCCCCCCTCCCCACCCCCACCGCCGCCCTGCGGGACCTGGTACACCGTCCAGAGGGGTGATACCCTGTGGTCCATCGGCCTGCGTTATGGGATCAGTTATTGGGCCATCGTTTTCGCCAATAATATCCCTAACCCTAACCTGATCTTCGCCGGCCAGCGGCTGTGGATCCCCTGCCCTGGACCGCCTATCCCACCCATCCCACCGGCACCGACACCAACGCCTACCCCCACGCCCACGCCACCCCTGCCCCTCTGCCTTAGCGAGGTGATGATCACCTCCCCTCACGTAGACCAGGTTCTGGATAGTCCGGGCACCTTCAACATCCTGGGGACGGCGAACATCCCCGACCTCTGGTTCTACAAACTGGAGTTCGGGGCCGGCGAGAAGCCCTCCATGTTCTCCGTCATCGGGGAACTTCATTACGAGCCGGTGGTCAGTGGCATCCTTGGGACCTGGAATACCGGGGCGTTGCCTGAGGGGGTCTACATCCTGCGTCTCACCGCCGTGGACATCACCGGCAACTTCCCTCAGCCTTGCGACGTGCGGGTGATCATCGAGCACTAAACGCTCGTGTTCCGGCAGGAATTGTTAGCGCGCATAACCGCTGGGTTAAGTTGTACGGAGTGCAGCCGCAAGGCTGCCTGTGAGCGGACTCGCGTTCGTACTCCCCAATAGTAACCAGCATCTGTCGGAACACGGAAGGAACCATGCTGATGAGGAAGACAGCCCTCCTTCTGCTCTTGTTGGCGGGGCAGTTGGCGCTGGGGGCTGGGCTGGTCGAGGGCGCGCCGCCCGCTGAAGGGCCGACGATCCACGTCGTGCAGCGGGGCGAGACCCTCTTCTCCCTCGCCCGCCGTTACGGCACGACGGTGGAGGCCATCGCCCAGGCCAACGGACTGCCCGACGCCTCCACCATCTACGCTGGCCAGCACCTGGTGATCCCCGTATCCCAAGCAGCCCCGACGACCGAGGCGGCGCCGCTCTATTACATCGTCCGCCCCGGCGACACCCTCATCGCCATCGCCCTGCACCTGGGCACGAGCCCGACTGCCATCGCCCAGGCCAACAACCTGCATCACCCTTCCCTGCTCTACGCCGGGCAGGGGCTGGTCATCCCCGGGGCTGAGATGTCACCCTGGAGCGACAAGCGCATTGAGATTGACATCTCCGAGCAGCGGCTGACCGCCTGGGAGGGGGAGACCCTGGTCTACGATTTCGTGGCCTCCACAGGGCTGCCGGGCTACCCTACCCGGCGGGGGCGATTCCAGGTGCTGGACAAGATCCCCATGGCTTACTCCCGCCCCTGGAACCTGTGGATGCCCTACTGGCTGGGCATTTACTGGGCGGGAGGCAGCGAGAACGGCATCCACGCTCTGCCCATCATCAAGGGGCAGAAGCTGTGGGAGGGGTATCTGGGCCGCCCTATCTCCTACGGCTGTATCGTCCTCAGCACCGAGGCGGCCGAGGCGCTTTATAACTGGGCTGAGATTGGCACCCCCGTGGTGATTCGAGAGTAGGGGCACAACGGAACAACGGATAGGAAAACGGATAATCGGATGGGGGAAATCAATAAAAGCCACCGCTGCTTCTCTGGCGGTGGCTTCTGGTTTCCTGAGCCCCCTCCCCTCTCCCCTACCTCTTCGGCATCTCTTGGAGGGCGAAGAAGGCGCGGCGGCGGTGGATGGGGTTGTGGTCGGGGTCGCAGGGGTTGACCCGGTCCACCAGGGAGTAGAAGCGCATGGGGTTGCAGACGGTCCTGGCGCCGGGGCAGCCCGCCTGCCAGTAATCGGCCCCAAAGTCCAGGTTGAAGAGGATCATGACCCCCATCCAGGGCCAGTGGTCGTAGGCGTACTGGAAGGCTCGCACCAGGTAGTCGGCCTGAGTCTCCTCGGAGACCATCTGCCAGGTACGGGTGGGCCAATCGCCCCAGTGGTAGCACAGAGGCCCAGGGTCCAACAACCAGCCAAACTCGGTGACCCACATCTGCTTGTCGCCGTCGCCATAGCGCTCCATGATCGCCCGCTGCTGCTCAGCGCGGCGGAAGCAGAAGCCGTTCTCCACCGTGGTGGGATCAATCTCCGGGGGACGGCCGAAGCCGTGGGGTTGGGAGCCCAAAACGTCGAAGAAGTCCCTGGCCCCCGCCTCGTACATGCGCTGGATGTAGAGGAGGTCGCCCATGGCCACGCTGTCGTCTCGCTGGCCCGTGGAGGCCATGCCGGCTGAGACCACCACTGCCTCGGGATCGCCAGCCTTGATGGCCGGGTAGGCGTAGCGCAGCATGGTGACGTAGTAGGCCGGGTCGGGACGGCGGCCGCCCCACTCGCTGGCCAGGTTGGGCTCGTTCCAGATCTCGTAGGCGGCGATGGTCCCCCGACCCCGCCGGGCCAGGGCGGTCAGGAAGGCGGCGAAGCGATCCAGTTTGTCGGCCCGCACGGGGCCCGTCTCCGTGGTGCCCTGCCGCCGCGCCCAGGCTGGTGGTCGGTCCACGCGCAGGAGCACCTTGATCCCGTAGGACCGGGCGGTGGCGATGATGTTGTCCACATCAGCCCAGTTATACCCTGCCCCCTCCTGAGGCTCCACGTCAGCCCAGGCCACGAAGCCTTGCACCCAGTTGAAGCCCAGTTCCCACACCAACTCCATGTTCCCCAGGTCAGCCAGGGCAATACCGTAGCCCAGGCGGGTTTCGGGGAGAGGTGAGTGATAGCTCCTGGTCACCAGGGGCAGGTAGAGCCACCTGTCGTTCTGAAGCCGGGCGGCAAATCCTGGCGGTGCGGGGGAACTCAGCCCCGTGGCCAGGACGGTGAGCGCCAGGAGAGCGAGGAGCACGGCTGTCCATACCCTTTTCGCTTTTCCCATCGTCGTCCCTCCTGCCTGACATTCTACCACGGAGGCTTCACTTTGGCAAGGAGTAGCTATTCAGGTCTTCCCCAGAAACCCGGTTTTTGACCTCTAGACAGCGGGGCGTACCATTTCCAGAGGCTTTCGTTGCCAGAACCCCTCAGTTTCAAGGAAAAAAACCGGGTTTCTTTGCCACCATCTGAACAATTACGGCAAAGGGAACCTTTGGCCCTCGCCCTGCGTCTAAACAATGACACGTTTTACTGCCAGCTTCTACCCAAACCCCGCGTGAGCGCTTGCGAGGACGCCAGTCCGCAGGCTCGCGCCTGCACTCCACCGTGCACTAAATGAACAAGAGAGGCAAAGAGACGATGGGCAGAAAAGCGGCTGTACCGCTGATTCTCCTGGTGATCGTGGCGCTTATCATGTTAGCCAGTTGCACCCCTTTGGAACCAGAGGGCAGGGTCATGCCTCCTGCCACTCCCACCCCTGGCATCAAGATGACGCCCGCCATCCCACCAGAAATCCCCTCGGAGGTGGAATCCGTGGTGCGCCTGGCGAGGGAGGATCTGGCCAGGCGGGTAGGGATCTCCCCTGCGGAGATCGCGGTGGTCAGTGTGAAAGAGGTGATGTGGCGCAACTCAAGCCTGGGCTGCCCCCAGCCGGGCCAGATGTATCTGCAGGTCATCACCCCCGGCTATCGCGTCATCCTGAGGGCAAGGGATCAGGAGTACGAGTACCACACCGACCGGGGCCGACGGGTCATCCTGTGCACCAAGGGCAGGGGTCCCGAGCCCACCGCCACCGTTGAGGGGGGGATTCTCCCACGTCCCAGCCCCACGGTGGAGAAGCCCTTCTTCCCAGGGACGCCCGTCGCACTGGACCAGGCCCAGGAGACCATCGGCATGGCCACAGCGGACTTGGCCAAGCGACTGGGGATCCCCTCTCATGAGATCCGTGTGATCGTCGTCAGGGGCTGGGAGTGGGGGGATACCAACCTGGGCTGTCCATCCCCTGACGCCAGCTACACTTCCGTCGCCACCCCCGGCTACGTCATTGTCCTGTTCGCTCAGGGCAGGGAGTACGAATACCATACCGATCTGGAGGGCCGGGTGGTGTATTGCCCAGGGGGGCCATGGACCACACACCCCCATCTGTGGCCCACGCCCTCCCACCCTCTCAGATAGCCTCAAGAAACCCCCAGTGTAAGTCGAACCTCTTCCGCAGACAAAAAGGGGCAGATCGCCTTTAAGCGATCTGCCCCTTTTGGCTGTTTGGGACCTTTCCCTGCTTAAGGCTCCACCCAGTAGGTGACCCGCAACACCGGGTCTCCCCAGCCCATGATGTCCTTGAAGATGGGCAGCGTCGAGGTGTAGTCAATGCGGAAGGAGGCCTTGCCCGTGGTCCCCAGCCGCTCCTGCAGCGCCTCCCTCTGGGAGGGTGTGAAGATGTACAGAGTGTTCACCCCTCCCAGGTCCTCAGAGCTCATGGAGGGTGCGATGGTCTCGTCCACGTCGGCTATGACGGCGATGTCCCAGTAGCCCAGGCCCTTCCAGCCCAGGTCCACCTCGCTGTCCAGCAACTGCAGCGTCCAACTGCCGCCGGCCTCCGGGGTCACGTAGCGGGTGCTCCAGGTTGGCAGGTCCACCGTGGCCTCCACGATCTTGGCCCCTGCTGGCAGGTCCGACAGGTCGAACTGGAAGGCGCCGACGTACTTGCCGCGACCGGCGCCAGCGGGGTTGAGGCCCGTCCACATGACAGCAGAGCCGAAGTAGTTGCCCAGCATGTTCCAGCTACCCACGTAGCCCATGTCGCTGCGGGCGGCCTGGATGGTGACCGACTCGGGCACGGCGTTGTAGAAGCGCACCTGAGCCCAGGACAGGTCGGCAGCCTCTTCCTGGATCTCCAGGTGCACGCCGTAGGCGTTCAGGCCGGGGTTGCCCGTGCCGGCTTCGAAGTCCCAGAAGCCATACCAGCCGCCCAGTTCAGTAAACCAAATTACGATGCCGGAGCGGTCATACCACGGCGGTGCGACGCCGTAGGTGTCCGTGGCCGGCACCACCACGCTGGCGTCCCGCTCCCTGGCCGCCCAGAAGTAGCGCGGCCCGCGCGGGTCGTCCACGGCGCGGATGCTGGTCCACTCCAGACCTGGGTAGTAGCCGAAAACGTCGTGGAAGGCGCTCACGGCCGGCTGTCCGGGATAGGTGATGTCAGGGTTGCCCCATCGGGTCGGCCGACCTGGATAGGGCAGCACCTGGAACGGCGGGAGGTCTCGCAGGCCAAAGGCGGCATCTCGCATGCCGGTGCCACGGGAGCTAACGTTGGCCCGGGCGTTGTGGGCATAGCGCGAGGTGGGATCGCGGGGTGGCATGGGGTGGGCATCCACCACCAGCACGTGGCCCTTGGGGCCGAAGCTGGGCGGGTCTTCCAGGTAGTCGAAGATCTCGTTGTTGGTGTACTTGTCATTGACGTACCAGACCAGCATGCCCCAGTCCTGGTACCGGTAGCGGCCGATGGCCAGAGCATGGTCGAAGCCAGCATCGTTGCGCCACTCGGTAAGGTAGTAGTGGGGGAAGGTGAAGACGCCGTTGCTGATGATCCAGCCACCCACAGGGTCGGTCACCCAGTCGCCGGGGCCGGCCTCCACGTCGTCGAAGAAGATCACCTCCCCGTCGGCGGTGATGGTGATGTCGTCCACCCACCAGCCGAGCCACAGGACCCCCCAGTCGGTGGCGTAGCGGAACTGGAGCATGATCTCCTGGCCAGCGTAGGGCGTCAGATCGAAGGTCTCCTCCACCCAGCCGTGGCTGGAGCCGGTGAAGCCGGGCAGGTTCTCCACCACGTACCAGATGGCGTTGGGATCGTGCTCGTAGGTGGTGTCCGGGTTCTCCAGGCTGGTCCAGGTGGCCCCGCCATCGGTGGACACCTGGACGAAGCCGAAGTCCCAGGCCGTCTCGATGTCCCACTGGGTCCAGAAGCTCAGTTCGGCCGTGGAGTAGCCCGTCAGGTCTACGGTGCGATAGACCTTATTGTCGCTCAGGTTCTGGCGGCCGCCGTACCACATGTAGTCGCCGCTGTGGGCCGAGGCCAGGGCCTCCACCTGGTCGGGCAGGCGGATCATAATCGAGTCTTCGGTGCCCTCTGGTGGGATCGAAGCCTGGCCAAGGGTGATCTCGCTCTCCGGGCTGGTGGTGTCCAGCATCACCGGATCAATCCAGCCCCAGCCCAGCTTGTGCCAGGGATCGAAGCCCATAGGCATCGTCCCCTGCGGCCAGCCGCCGCCCCAGCTATCGGACATCAGGCTCCAGGGGCCAACGGAGGTGTTGCCGAAGCCGTAGGCGTACAGGTCATCAGCGCCGATCTGGTGGCCATACTCGTGGGCGAAGACGTTGACCCCGCCGTCCTCGGGCATCATGATGTAGGGGCCGATGCGGATGTCGTCGTCCGTGTCACACACGCCGTCCGGCCCGGGGTCCGCGCAGTAGTCGGTGCCGGCGCTGTGGGACCAGATAGCGTGCTCTCCCTGGGCCCCGCCACCGGCCTCCTCACCCAAGCCGGCATGCACGACCAGCAGGTGGTCCACGACGCCGTCGCCATCCTCGTCGTACTCGGCCCAGTCGAAGCCGGGCATGTTGGCGTTGATCCAGTCCACGGCATCCCACACTAAGGAAGCCGGCGTGCCATAGTCCACGCCCAGCACATTGGCCGGATCTGCTGAACCGTTGTTGAACCAGCCGTCGGAGCCCGCTCCGGAGATGGGCACGAAGGACAGGTTCCCGGGGCACAGGTCAGCGCCGTAGAAGGCCTCGGAGTGGGGCACGGGGATCCAGCCCACGATGTCGCCGCCGATGGTGTACTGGCCTTTGGACTGCTCCTCGTAGAAGAGGCGCATGGACACGCCCGTCAGGTCAACGGTGACCGGGTCGCCGTTCTCGGCCGTGTACTGGATGAGCTCCCCCTCGCCGAAGATCATATCGTAGTAGTGATCGTGGCCGAAGTCCTCGGTCCAGAAGTCGTAGTCGGCGTCCTCCGCCGTCGCGGGGCGCGGGATCTCGTTGTGGAGCGGCCCGGTGTAGGTGAACTCCATAGTCTCGGTGATGACGTTAGTGCAGTCACCCAGCTCCTCGGCGTCCACGATCTCGACGATGCCGTAGGGGTCCCAGATGTCACCCGGGTTCCAGGTCGCCACGTCGGTGCCGGCGAACTCCACCAGGAGCACCAGCAGCTTGCCCTCACCGGTCAGGGCCAGGGACTGGGCCTTGGCCTGGTCACCGGCCAGCACGGCCTTCTCCCGCTGCCGCATGCGGCGGTACATCTCGGGATTGGGCTGGTCCTTGGGAGGGAAGCGCTTGACCGCTGGTGCCGGACGGGGTTGCACCTCATCGTCACCCTCTGGCGCATACCCCAAGGTGGCCAGGGGCCCCAGGGCCGAGAGAAGCAGGGCCAGGACGGTACCCATGGCCAGGATCTTTAACAAGCTTTTTCTCCTCATCTTTTGGCCTTTCTAGTGAAATTCAAGGGGCGAAGCACGTATCCTCGCCAAACGGTCGCCTAATCTGTCTCCCTAGGCATCACCTCCTTAAAACGCATCGGGGCAAAAGTCGTATCACTTTTGCCATAGCACCTTAAAAGCGATGGGTGGAACAAAAAACGCCAAGGAAGGGCAAAGGAATGCCCCTCATTGGCGTGGGCTATTGGGCGAGAAAAGGGAATACCACGGCCCTTCGTCCTGGACTTGAGGGCCAACGGGTGATGGACAACGGCGGCCAGCGGTCTCCATGGTCAGAGCTGAGACCTCCTCGAGCTATTGAAAGCAGATCAATTATACTAGAAAACGGAGAAGTTGTCAACGGAGTTAGCTTACAAATTGATAGTTTTCAGCTCGTAGAGCTCTGTTCTTTCAGCGCGGTGGCTTTAACCCCGCGCTCCCGCTGACTACCAGGGGTAGGTAGCGCTTCAGGCCTCCGGGAGCGGGGGTCACCTCGGGCGTGGGCGCGACTGTAGGTGTGGCGGTGGGGGTGGCCGTCGGCGTCGGCGAACTCGCGCTGACCACAGCGGCATAGGCATCAATGCGGCCATAGCCATGGTACTCGTCCGGGCCCGGGTCCCCCAGATCTATGGCTGTGAATTGGATGACCGTTGCCACCTGGTCAGGGGTCAGATGCGGATCGGCCGCCCAGACCAGGGCCGCCAGACCCGCCACGTGGGGCGCGGCCATGGAGGTGCCAGTCCTGCGAAAATAGCCCCCCACTCGGGGCCAGGTGCTGAGGATGTCCACCCCCGGCGCCATCACGTCTAACTGTGGCCCGTAGTTGGAGAAGCCGGCCCGCTGGTCTGAGGGGTCAGTGGCCCCCACGGCCAGCACCGGGGCGTAGGCGGCGGGGTAGAGGATCGGCCCATCGTCGTTGCCAGCGGCCGCGACTACGAGCACCCCCCTCTGATGGGCATAGGCCACCGCCTCCTCCAGGGTCTGGCCGGGCTCCTCACCCCCCAGGCTCAGGTTGATGATGGCCGCCCCATTGTCGGCAGCGTAGACCATGCCGGCCGCGATGTCGAAGTACCAGGCCCCGATATAGGTATCCTCCATCACCTTCACCGGCATGAGGGCCGCGCCCCAGGCCAGGCCCGCCACACCGATGCCGTTGTTGGCCTCGGCGGCGGCGATGCCCGCCACGTGGGTGCCGTGGCCATCCTCGTCCTGGACATTGTTGTTCTCCCCCGGCCAGCAGCCAGAATATGAGCAGACCTGGTAGAAGTGCCAGCCGTGCACGTCGTCCACCTTGCCGTTGCCATCGTCGTCCAGCCCGTTGCCAGGGACCTCTCCGGGGTTGGTCCACACCCTGGCCCTCAGGTCGGGGTGGTCCAGGTCCAGGCCCGTGTCCAGGAGGGCGATGACGATGCTTCTGGTATCGGTGACGACCTCCCAGGCCAGGTCGGCGCGGATGAGGGCCATGTTCCACTGCTCCGGCCAGCGGGGATCGTTGGGGGTCCCCAGCGCGCGGGCCATGTGGTCCAGCTCGGCGTAGGCCACCAGAGGGTCGCGTCCCAGATCCTCGAGGATGGCCAGCTCCTGACCCTGGGGCACGGCCAGGGCCATGACCCCCAGTTGGGGGATCTCGCCGACGACCCTCAGGCCACGCCTGGCCAGGCTGGCGACGGCGCGATCCTGGGGAACCCCTCCCTTAAATTTGACCAGCACCCGCCCGGGCATGAACCCCCCTTCGCCGGCCCAGACCTGGGGGGCCGGCCGAGATGGCCCCGCGTTATTGACCAGAGCCGGGGACAGAAGCAGCAAAGTCAGCAACAGAAAGCTCAGCCCTTTTTGCGACATCGTAACCGTCTAGCGAAGCTTCGCCTCAAACCGACAAGCCGAGGCTCCAACAACTATGTCAT
>JBHIEC010000015.1:0-23119 GCA_046760425.1 Anaerolineae bacterium | reverse complement strand
GGCCTTGCGCCAGGGCCAGGGAGAAGGAGATCAGGAGGGTCAAAGCGACCAGCAACGCAAGAAGGGCTTTTCGCGTCAAGGTTGAGTTCCACATTTTTCTCCTCCTTTATCATCGAGAGGAAAGACTGCGTCCTCCTCCGCCGGGGATCTTCAGGGGGATCGAGAAATCTGTACGGCCAGCCCTAGTGAAGGGGAAGTGAAGCCCTTCGCTCTTTCTTCATAACGTCTACAGGATTGAAATGTTACGCTATCGTTCCTCCTTCATGGCCCCACCAGCTCCTCGATCCCCTTGGCCACCAGGAGCCACTGGAACCGCTGGGCGGCGTCCTGGAACTTGGCCCCCGCCTCCCAGAACTTGAGCACGGCTGGCACGCCGTAGAGCTTGTTGCCCGTGCGGCAGAAGCGGCCGATGTTATCCAGGGCCTCGACCCAGGCCGTGCCGCTCTCCCGGATTAGCCGGTGGATGCTCACTGCGTCGTACGGCGGACGGATGCCCTCCATGCGACCCACCAGGGCCCCCATGCGCACCGCATCCTCGGCCAGACGGCCGTCGCACAACACAGCCTCGTTCCCTCCCTCCGAAGCCTTCACAATCTCCCCGTCCCGCTCCACGATCACCTTGGCCTCGTTGAGGATAGGCTTCATCTGGTTGGCGTAGGCGATCAGGGCCTGCAGGTCCGATGAGCCCGCTGGGGGCGTCAGCGTGGCGACGACGATGTGGGGCGTCGGGGTGGCGACGGAGGTAGGCGTGACGACGATGACCCAGGGCGTGGGCGTCGCCAGCGGCGGTGTGGCGGCCACGGGGGCTTGGGGCGTGGCGCGGCAGGCCAGGAGACCCAGGGCCGCGAGGCCCACCAGGAGCCAGAGCAACCCTTTTCGACTCATCGTCCTCTCTCCTACGGCGCCTCCGGCTCCGGGACCTCAGCGCGCGCGGGGGCGAAGCGAGCCAGGACCACGGCCCCGAAACTGGTCAGGCAGAAGATGGGCAGCAGTAGCCACCAGCCGACGACCGGCACGGCGGCGGCCAGCTCCAGAGCGATGGCACCCACCACGATCCTGGCGAAGGGGGAGGCCGGCGTCCCCCGCAGGTCATAGATCCGCTCCCCGGTCAGGCTCGCCAAAGCCGTCAGCCCCAGGGCCGTCCCGGCTAAGAGGACCATCAGCAGCCCCAGGCCGATGAGGGCCAGGGGCGGGAAGCCCAGGTTGGCCAGCACCAGCCCCATGGCCCCTAGGAAGATGTAGTTGACCAGGCCGATGAGGAAGGCCTTCCTGGGCGCCTGCACCAGGCTGTCCTGCACCCTGCGGGTGAAGTGCGGCAGGAAAGCGGCCAGCACCACGAAGAAGGCCAGCAGGGAGAGCTCCAGGATGACGGCCAGGATCAAGCCTGCTGCCAACTCGCCCGGGGCCGCCTGTTGGGCCGGAGCGGCCCCCAGAACGACCAGGGGCAAGGCAACCAATGGCAAAGCCCATGCCAATCTTTTCATCGTGACCTCCTTGTTCGGATCCACCTCAACTCCCGTTGAGTCCGTTCCTTTGCCTGACAGGCGCCCGCAGCAGGGTGGCGTTGACGATAAACCACAGGGCCAGGAGAGCGGCCATGATGCTCAGGGCGTTGCTGGCGATCAGGGCGGGCAGCTCCAGAGTTGGCCATCGGGCCGCGTACTCGCCCCCTATGCGGGCCAGCTCTCCTATAGCTTGCCGGGCCATCGAGGTGCTGACCTGAGCTCTGGCTGCGGCCGCCGCGAAGAGGGAGAACAACCAGCCCTGGGGCAGAGACGCCCCCAGCCGGTGGTAGAGGGCAAGCAGGGCCTGGCGGCTCAGAATCAGGAGCAGCAGGGTCAGAGCTGCTTGGCCAACCAGGATGGCTCGGAGAGGGAACCCCCACCTGGCCTGCGCCTCCACCATCGGCAATTGCTTTACCACTTCCTGGGCGAACCCGGCCGGAACAGGTGCTGTTTCCAGACTCCCCAGAGCTGCGAAGAGGCGGGACAGGCTGGCCAGCTCCTCCTGGCAGGCCGGGCACCGGGCCAGGTGAGCCTCGAAGCGGGCCCGCTCCTCTTCGCCGAGGGCATTATCCAGATACAGGTTAACTTCCTCATTCCCACGGCACGTCATGGCCTCCTCCCGGGTTCCTCTCATCCCAGCATATCCTCCACTCTATCCCGCAACATCCTTCGCGCTCGAAACAGCCGCGTCTTGACCGTGCTCAGCGGCACGTCCAGCACCTGGGCCATCTCCTGGTAGGACAGCTCCTCGAAGTGGCGCAACTCGATGACGGCCCGGAAATCGGGGGGCAGGGCAGCGATCTCCTGTCGCAGCCGCGCCTGGAACTCCCGCCGGGCGAAGACGACCTCCGGAGCAGCGGTCTCATCAGGGAGCTCCAGGGCCACCTCCCCCTCAGCCGTGGCCAGGGGGAGGTCCAGGGAGACCTGGGGCAGGCGGCGCTTCTTCTGCCAGTTGAGGCACAGGTTGATGGCGATGCGATATAGCCAGGGAGCGAAGGGTTTATCCTGCTGGAAGCTTCCCAGCGCCCGATAGGCCCGCAGGAAGGTCTCCTGAGCCAGATCCCTGGCCGCCTCTCGCTGGCCCGTCATGCGGTAGGCCATGTTGAAGATGGCCCCTTCATAGCGCTGCACCAAGGCGCCGAAGGCCCCCTTGTCTCCCTCCAGAGTACGGGCGATCAACTCCCCCTCCGTGAGCTCGCCTTGAGCCATGGGGTATCCTCTCTACTTAACTCATACCGCCGTAGGGACCAAAAAGTTGCATATGACTGTGGTGGGCGCGGGAGTGCGGGGCTAAAGCCACCGCGCTAAAAGAGCCAAGCTCTACCTGAAAACCGCCAGCCCGGAGGGCTTTGTTCTTTCAGCCCGACGGCTTTAGCCTCGGGCCATCTTGCGACCAGCCCATGTTGGGGGTTTCACTAAAAACAGCGGGGTCTCCCGCTCCCCTGGTGGTGGCAGAAAACCCCGCGCTGTGATCCCTGATGCTTTGTCCGCTACCTGACCTGGATCTCGAAGTCGGTGGGCACTACTTCCACCCACACATTCCCCGGCTTAAGGGGGATGGGCTTCCCCTCCTTATCTACGTAGCGCAGCATCTGATCCGGCGCCTCCCGCACCCAGGTGGCCTGGTAGGCCCACCCGTCGCGGAAGATGGTGGCCTGCCCCTTGCCCAGCAGGTCAATTTTCACTGAGCGGGCGCCTCGGGTATCCTCGATGATGTCCGTCTCGGTGTGGGGGGCGTGGACGACGATCACGTTGGCCATGACCAGGGGCTCGGCCGTCACGGCCTCCAGATGGGGCTCGCCGGCTGTGAAACGCAGGTAGGCCCCCCGGTCAGGGTCATACTGGTAGGCCACGTTGGACAGCCCGCGATGGTAGGGGATGGCGATGGAGGTGGCGCGGGTCCCCCCGGCAGGGGGTTCGTCGGCGAAGGCCAGGGGCTCCAGGGTCACCTCCTGCCGGATGCCTTCCTCCCGGGCGGCCGCCTTCAATTCCGAGGTGCTGGTGTAGGTGCTGAAGGGGCGCTTGCGGGTGGGGATGAGGTGGAAGCCTGGCGAACCGAGGTACTCGTCCAGGTTGGCCCTGGCGATGTCCGACTGGGCGATCATGTCCATGATGGGCGCGCTGGCCCCCACGTGGACGAAGATGGCGTCGAACATGGGCGCCAGCTCCAGGTCAATGAGGCGGGCGCTGCGCACGGGCCCGATGGCCTGGCTCTCCTGGCAGAGATAGAGGGCCGTGAAGCGGGTGATACCCCCCTCGGTCAGGTGCTCGAAGACCATGTCGGCCTTGCTCAGGCCTGACTGGGGCCGCTCCGCCGACGAGTTGCCGATCTTGATGGCGAAGGGTCTCTGGCGCGCTATGCTCAGGTCGGTCAGTTTCTGGCCGGTCAAGGGGCAACGGTCGGAAGTGGGTTTGGGCGTCGCCGTGGCCGCCACGGTAGGCAGCGGCGCGGGTATGGGGGTGTCCGTGGGTGCCGGCAGGGGGGTGAAGGTGGGCTTGGGCGTCTTGGAGGGCGTGGGGATGCTGGGCGGGGGGCCGTTCCCGGGACTGCAGCCCACCAGTAGCAAGATCAGCCCCACGGAGAGGAGAAAGAGGGGGTGCTTACCAAGGGCTTTTTGGGCCTCCATCATCTCGCTATCCTCCTCATTGAGCGATCTTCATCGCGGCCTATTATAGCACAACTAAGCCCAGAAAGCCACCCGCATGTTATGCGGAGTGCGGACGCAAGTCCGCTCCAGCGAAGTCCTGCAGGCTTGCGCCTGCACTCCATATCCCCAACGTGTTACGCTCACTTGCCTTATTCGCCGAATGATGGTAAGATGAAGCCGCCAAAGAGGCGAGGAGCGAGAGATGGCCAAGGTCTTCCCCATCGGTAAGCTGGATATGGATCTCTTGATGGCTCTGCTGGCGCGATACGGCTCGGTGAACGAGCGGGTGGTGGTGGGCCCCGGCATCGGCGAGGACGCGGCTGTCATTGATTTCGGCGACCGCTACCTGGTGGCCAAGACGGACCCCATCACCTTCGCCACCGACGAGATCGGCTGGTACGCCATCCATGTCAACGCCAACGACATCGCCGCCATGGGTGCCGTGCCCCGCTGGTTCCTGGCCACCATCCTGCTCCCGGAGGGGGAAACGGACCAGCAACTGGTGGAGGGGATCTTTGCCCAACTGTCCGCCGCCTGCCACGAGCTGGACATCTCCCTGTGCGGCGGCCACACCGAGATCACCTACGGCCTGGATCGGCCCATCGTGGTGGGGCAGATGCTAGGCGAGGTGGCGAAGGAGAGGCTGGTGACCACGGCCGGGGCGCAAGCTGGCGACAAGGTGATCCTCACCAAGGGCATCGCCATCGAGGCCACGTCCATCATGGCCCGCGAGCGGGAGGGGGACCTGCGGAGCAAATACCCTCAGGCCCTGATTGACCGCTGCAAGGGCTTCCTGCACGATCCGGGCCTGAGTGTGGTGCGGGAGGCTGAGATCGCTGTGGCGACGGGTCGGGTGCACGCCATGCACGATCCCACGGAGGGGGGCCTGGCCACGGGCCTCTACGAGCTGGCTCGCGCTGCCGGGGTGGGGCTGATGGTCCGCAAGGAGGCCATCCCCATCCTGCCCGAGACGGCCATGCTTTGCAGGGAGTTCGGCCTTGATCCCCTGGGGGTCATCGCCTCCGGCTCGCTCCTCATCACCGTGCCGTCGGCGGACTCGGCCCGGGTGGTGGCCGCCCTGGAGCGGGCGGGCATCGCCGCCGCCGTCATTGGGAGGGTGTGGGAGGTGGGGCGGGGGGTGAAGCTGGAAGTGGATGGAGAGCTGGTGGATCTACCCTGGTTCGAGCGGGACGAGATCGCGAAGTTGTTCGAGTAATAATATAATAGGCGAAAATGCATCAATGTCAAGAAGGAGGACCATGTGCGCACACCTATCATCGCCGGCAACTGGAAGATGAACAAGAACCTCCAGGAGGGGATGGCCCTGGTGGAGGAGATGACGGGCCCCCTGGAGGCCATCCAGGGGGTGGAGAAAGTGCTCTGCCCACCCTTCATCCTCCTCCCCCTCCTCGCCGAGCGGCTTAAGGGCACCTCCATCGGCCTGGGGGCCCAGAACATGCACTGGGAGGAGAAGGGGGCCTACACGGGGGAAATCTCGCCCCACATGCTCCAGGGCCTGTGCCAGTACGTCATCCTGGGCCACTCAGAGCGGCGACAATACTTCGGCGAGACCGACGAGGGGGTCAACCGCAAGATCAAAGCGGCCCTGGCTCACGGGCTGATACCTATCGTTTGTGTGGGCGAGAATCTGGAACAGAACGAGGCGGGGCTGACCAGCCAGGTTGTGTCTGGCCAGGTCATGGCCGCGCTGGAGGGCCTGACGGCCGGGGAAGCCCAGGGCCTCATCATCGCCTACGAGCCCATCTGGGCCATCGGCACGGGCAAGGCGGCCACGGGTGCGGGAGCCAACGCCGTCATCGGCCTGACGATCCGGGGCGCCCTGGCCGAGCTATACGGCGAAGACACGGCCCAGGCGGTGCGCGTCCAGTATGGCGGCAGCGTCAATCCTCAAAACATCGCCGAGTTCATGACCCAGCCGGACATAGACGGCGCCCTGGTGGGTGGGGCCTCCCTCAAGGCCGCCGATTTCGTGGCCATCGTCCGCCAGGCGGCGCGGGCGAAAGAGGTTAGAGGTTAGTACCTTATCGAGTAAGTTCTTGCTTTCTGGGCAAGAAAATTAACCACAAAGACACAAAGACACGAAGAGAAAATCAAAGAACTTGGTGACTTGGTGGTTCTAAATCCTGTTTGGTTCCGGCTTGTCCAGGTTAGGGATTAGGGGAAAGGGGTAAAGGCTGGTGCTCGGCTCGTGGACGTCCCTTGTCTGGCTTGTCCTCCTCTTCATCCCCCTGCTCCTCATGCAACGCTGGATCAACCGACACCTGCAGGGGCTGGGGCTGCTCCTCTTCGGGGAGGGAGACCGGCATCTGATCCTGTACTACCTGCTCCTCCTGCCCGGCATCCTCCTCCATGAGGGGAGCCACTGGCTGGTCGCCAACCTCCTGGGGGTGAAGACGGGCCGAATCTCCTTCGGTCCCACCAGGAAGGGGCGGGGGCAGGTGAGCCTGGGCTCGGTCAAGGTGGCCAGGACCGACCCCCTGCGGGACAGCCTCATCGGGCTGGCTCCTCTTATCGCCGGTAGTCTGGCCATCCTCCTCATCGCTGGCCGGGGCTTCGGCCTCCAGTTCCCTGCCCACCTCTCGCCCCCTCAGCAATTGCGTCAGGTGTTGACCAATGTGGCGGATTACGCCACGGTGCCTGATGCCTGGCTGTGGCTGTACCTGATCTTCGCCATCAGCAACGCCATGCTGCCCAGCGAGTCAGATCGCCGGCCCTGGTTGCCCCTCATGGTCTATCTGGGGCTGCTGGCCATCCTCTACTACTTGGTGGCCGGCGTGCCTCAGGTGCCCGAGGACCTGGTGAGCGCCGTCCTGCGGGGCCTCGACCACCTGAGCCTCGCCTTCGGACTGACGGTCATCGTGGATGCCCTCTGTATCACGGTCATCTATCTGCTGGAGACGGTGGTGGGGGGTCTACAGGGACGGAGGGTGGAATACTGAAGGATGCATCCTGCATCCTGGTTCATGCCCGGCGGGCCACTAATACCAGGACTGCCAGTGCGATCAGGCCCATGCCCAGGAGGGCGTAGAGTTTGTAGAGGCGGGTGGGGAGGATCAGGGCCAAGAGGCCGAAGGCGGCGCACAGGCCGTAGTAGAGCAGGACGACGCGGCGCTGGGAGAGGCCCAGGTCATACAGGCGGTGGTGCAGGTGGCCGCGATCGGCCAGCCAAGGGGAACGGCCGAGGCGCAGGCGGGTGAGGATCTGCCAGGCCACGTCCAGGATGGGGATGCCCAGCACCAGCAGAGTGGTGGCCAGCTTGGCCCCGCCGATGATGGCCAGGGTCCCCAGGGCGAAGCCCAGGAAGTAGGCCCCGGAGCTGCCCAGGAAGACGCGGGCGGGGTGGAAATTGTAGGGCAGGAAGCCCAGAGCACAGCCAGCCAGGGCCGCGGGCAGAAGGGCGATGCTGGGCTGGGGAGGCACCTGACGGAAGGCGGTGTGGATGAAGAGGATGCCTGAGGCGATGACGGTGATCCCCGCCGCCAGGCCATCCAGGCCGTCCAGCCAATTCACGGTGGTCATCATGCCCACCAGCCAGAAGAGGGTGAAGGGCACGGCAAAGGCCCCAAGGGATAGCGCCCCCCCGAAAGGGTTGTTGACGATGTCTATGACCATGTCGAAAACCACGGCGATGGCCGCTGCGAGGAACATGGTCAGCACCTGGGGGGCAGCGGATAACTCCCGCCGGTCGTCGTAGACGCCCATGAGGAAGACGAGGGTGGCCCCCAGCAGGACCCCGGCCAGCCTCGTCCACTCCTGGGGATCCGTGCGGGGGAAGGGCAGGGTCAGGGCCAGGGCAGCGACGAAGGCCAGGAAGAGCGCTGCTCCGCCCAGGCGGGGAGTGGGTTGGGGGTGGAGGTGCAGGGGAGGGCGGGGCAGGTCTATAAAGCCGTAGCGCCGGGCAAAGCGCCCCACCAGAGGGGTGAGGACCAGAGTAAACACAAACGCAACCGCGAACACTAAGAAAAAGGACATACTCCCTCTGAACGACCCTGTCCTTCATCCGGTGCCGAACTGCCGGTCGCCTGCGTCGCCCAATCCCGGCACGATGTAGCCCGGCGGCCACCGCTCTCCCTCCCCGGTCAGCCGCTCGTCTATGACGGCGATGTGGATGTCCACGTCGGGGTGGGCCGTCGTGAGGCGCTCGATCCCTTCCGGCGCGGCGATGATGCCTACGAACTTGATGCGCTCAGCGCCCCAGCGCTTGAGGATGTTCACCGTCTCCACCGCCGAACCGCCGGTGGCCAGCATGGGGTCCAGGATCAGACACACCTGGACGGTGGGACTTACCGGCAGCTTGTTGTAGTAGGCCACCGGCTTCAGCGTCCGCTCGTCACGGTAGAGGCCGATATGCCACACCTCGGCCGTGGGCATCATCTCCCAGATGCCCTCTACCATGCCCAGGCCCGCCCGCAGGATAGGCACCAGCCCGATCTTCTCCTTCAGCGTATACCCCGTGGCCTGAGCCAGGGGGGTGGTGACCGTCGTCTCTTCCAGGGCCAGGTCCTGGGTGGCCTCGTAGGCCAGCAGGATGGCCACCTCCCGGACCAACTCGCGGAATTTTTTCGGCTCCGTCCCCACATCCCGCATCAGGGTCAGCTTATGTCGGATTAAGGGGTGGGTGGACTCAAAGACCCTGGGCATGATCGCTCAACCTCCTCTCCTCTTGATGCATAAAAAATGGGCCAGAGTGCCCTCTCATCAGGACATCTAACCCATGCCGGGTGGACGATCTCGAGTGTCTGGGATTTCCCGCCATCGCTGCCGCTCCCTGTCACCAGGTTCTAGGGTCATTCTACCAGAAACCGGCTGTCTTGTCAAAGGGACTAGTACGAGGGTCGGATTCTCCACTTGCTCATCCGCTCGAGCTGCATCTTGCACTTGACGCATAGGGTAGTATCGGGCAGGGCCTTTAAACGCGCCGGGTCGATCTTCTGGCCACACCGCTCGCAGATGCCGTAGGTGCCCTTCTCCAGCGTCCGCAGGGCGTAGTTGATGGATTCGAGCTTCCGTTCCAGGGCTTGCAGAAGGGCCAGATTCTTCTCCCGTTCGAAGATGTTAGGGTCGCCCTCCTCCTCGTCCACCTCAATCTCGGCCTCGTGTTCGAGATAGCTGCGCAGATGTTCGATTTCCGCTACGACCCTGTCGCGCTCCTTCTCCAGTTTTTGCCTCTCTGTCCCCATGGCGACCTCTCCTCTGCGACATGGTAGAAGTTTTGCGCCTCTATATACCACGATTTCAACAGGGTGTCAAGCGCCTTCCCTATTTTGGCCGTTTTTGCTATAATTAGACCCGAGCGAGGAAAAGCCATGACGGACCGCATGATCTCCCCCAAGCTGAAAGAGGAAGAGGTGGCCCTGGATGCCAGCCTGCGGCCTCAACGCCTCTCCGAGTACCTGGGGCAGGACAAGATCAAGGAGAACCTCAGGATCTTCATCGCTGCGGCCAAGGGGCGGGGTGAGGCTCTGGACCACGTCCTGCTTTATGGTCCGCCGGGGTTGGGGAAAACTACCCTGGCTCATTGTATTGCCAACGAGATGGGGGTCAACATCAAGATCACCTCAGGCCCGGCCATCGAGCGGGCGGGGGACCTGGCGGCTATCCTGACCAACCTGCGCAAGGGGGACATCCTGTTCATTGATGAGGTGCACCGCCTCAGCCGGGTGGTGGAGGAGGTGCTCTACCCGGCCATGGAGGACTTCGCCCTGGACATCATCATCGGCAAGGGGCCCAGCGCCCGCAGCATCCGCCTGAAGCTGCCCCGCTTCACCATCATCGGGGCCACCACCCGCATCGCCCTCATGACCTCGCCCCTGCGGGACCGCTTCGGCGTGGTTTACCGCCTGGACTTCTATGATCAGCAGGCCATGGAGGCCATCGTCAGGCGTTCGGCCCGCATTCTGCAGGTGGGCGTTGACGAAGGCGGGGTGCGGGAGATCGCTCAGCGAGCGCGGGGGACGCCCCGCGTGGCCAACCGCCTCTTGAAAAGGGTACGGGACTATGCCCAGGTGCGGGCGGAGGGGGTCATCACCGAGGCGGTGGCAAAGGAGGCCCTGGCCATGCTGGAGGTGGACGAACTGGGCCTGGACGAAATTGACCGCCGCGTGCTGCTGACCATCATCGAGAAGTTTGATGGTGGACCCGTGGGCCTGGAAACCATCGCCGCAGCCATCTCCGAGGAGGCGGACACCATCATGGACGTCTACGAGCCCTATCTTTTGCAGTTGGGCTTCCTGGATCGCACCCCCCGTGGCCGGGTGGCCACCAGGCTGGCCTATGAGCATCTGGGCCTGCCCTACGAAGAGAAGCCACAGCAGCGGACGTTGTTCTAACTGGGTGAGGGAACGACGGGGGTAGCCGGCGAGGAATTGCAGCAGGCGTTGGAGGCCATTACTGGGGTGGACAAACGTCTGGCGGAAGCAAGAGACCAGCACCAGGCCATAGCCGACCTGGAGCGGCGGACCGATCTCCTTCTACGGGATTAGGCAGCCAAACGTGGGATTGACTACGATGCCCTGACTGATGAGGAGTGGATAGAGTTGGTGAAAGAGGGCGTTCAGGCAGTCAGGGGGGAGGTGGGGCATGATTGACGTAAAAGAGGTTGCTCAGGAGTTCGCTTTAAGCGAGCAAGAGCTCATTCGCCAGAGCTTGCGGGCTTTTCTCCTTGATAAGCTGCGTCTGCTGGATGCCGAACGGCAAGCCAGATGCGCCAAGTTTGGCGTTACCTCTCTTGAGGAGATGGATGAATTGATCAGAAAGGGTCAGGTGGAAGAGGAAGAGATCCTTGAGGATTTTCAAAACGTTGATTATCTAACCACCCAGATCGAGCATATCCAGCGTCTATTGGAGAAGCTTGATGGTCGACCTGGATCGCCTGCGTAGGATTGCTGAGACCGAATTCGCGGACATCGTCGGGGCGACCGAGGTCATGCGTGGCAAACTACGAGTGCTTCTAAGCGATGGTTCGTACATTGACTTTTGGTGGTCAAGTCAGATTGCGGGACGCTTCGCCCATCATTGGGAGCGCACCCACGTTGACGGAACGATCTATCGTCACGATAACATGCCACACCGGCGGTGGCAGAGTGTGACGACCTTCCCTCAGCACTTTCACGATGGGAACCCAGGCAAGGTCAGGGAGAGCGATCTTCCCACGGAGCCAGCAGAAGCGCTGCGGCAGTTCCTCCAATTCGCACGAGTCCTGATGCAGAAAGATGGATGAGCGCCCCGCTGGTCTTTAGTGTGGAGGAGAAGAAATGGCGCGTCGAAAGAAGGGCAGGAAACGACGGAAGCGGCGATCCAGGCGGTCCGCAAGGTGGGACATCCAGCGGGAAATCGCCCGCACCCTGGAGCGGGAGGGGATCACCGCTGAGAACTGGCAGGAGAAGGCCAAGGAGACCATCGTCGAGCCCCGGGCCTTGGCGGAGAACTTCGCCGCCTACGTGGACGCCAACGCCGATAAGCTGGGGCCAAAATGGGCGGCGCTGCTGATGACCTTCCAGGATTATCTGTGGGAGGATGCCGAACGGGTTGTGGCCCTCTATGAGCAGGGGCTGGCCGCCTATCCCCCCTGCCATTTCGTCGAAGCCAACATGGGCGATGTCTACTTCCAGTATTTTGGGCAGATCAACAGGGCCAAGCGCCACTACAAAGCAGCCGCTGCCTTGGGGCCGGACCTAGCCCTGGCTCATTACAGCCTGGGGCAGGTCTATCACCTGCTGGGCATCTTCGACCGCGCCGAGGCCGAGTTCGAGCTGGCCGCCCAGTGCGCCGGCGAGGACGAAAACGAGGTGGCTGCCCGTTCCCTGTACAACGTGGGGGCTTTTCACATCAACCGTGGGGCATACGAGGAAGGCGAGCGCTACATCCGTCGGGCGCTGGCTCTCCTGCCCGACTATCCCCAGGCGCAGGAGGCGCTGCGACAACTGACGCAGCGCGGGTTAAGGAGGCTTCTGTGGCCATGAAAAGAAGGGGATTCCGATCAGCCAAGAGGGAGGAACCCATCATCCTTGATCTGCGCACCTCCTGGGTGCCAACCAGGGAGGCGGCGGACCGCTATATCCAGATCATGGTAGAGTACTGGGCCAATATACCGATGGATGAGCTGGGAGGGTGTACTCCCTGGGAGGTGGGTTTGACGGAGGAGGGACGCCGGGAGGTCGAGGCGATGCTGCGGGAGCAGGGAATCGGCCGCAGCCCGCTGTTCAAGAACTACCTGGCCCAGTTGGAGCCGCTTCGGGAGCCGGGCCGCCGCTACGTCGAGGCGTACCAGAAGTCCGGCGGGCTCCTGAACATCTTCGCCGAAAGGGTCACCGAGGCCGATGACGACTTCTGGCACCAGTTGGTCAGAGAGCGGATCGAGGGGGTGGAGTTCCCCGACGAGGAGGCGCGGGCCCACGCCTGGCGGGAGATCGAAGGCATCTGGAACGAGACGCCCAGCGAGCTCTTCAGCAACCTCACCCCTGCCCAGGTATGGGCTGGCGGGGGTAAAGGGGAGGCCGATCTGACGTGGGAGTTCATGGAAGACCTCAAGGAGCAGTGTGGGGATCGGGGTTACTCCTCCCAGGGGGAGATGATCCGAGCCTGCCTCATGTTCCTGCGGACATGGCAGATTACCCCTCAGCAGAAGCTGGGGTGGAGGACACCCACCGAGGTGATCCTGGAGGAGCGGAACGAGATCCTGCAGAAAAAGGAGAGGATTCTGCGAGTCCAATGGGAGGGAAGATAGGATGCCAGACCTGTCTGCTATGGGCCGTATGTTCCTCGTGATCGGTGGCCTCTTCCTGTTGCTGGGCTTGATCTTGATCCTTGCCCCACGGCTGCCCTTCATCGGGCGGCTGCCAGGCGATATCCTCATCCAGCGCAAGAATTTCACTTTCTACTTCCCTCTGGTTAGCTGCCTTCTGGGCAGCCTCCTGCTGACCATCCTGCTGAACCTGATCTTCTGGCTGCTGCGGAGATAGAGCGAGATGGGGCTCTGAAAATGGTGGAAGTTTAGGAGGTGTGTGCTGAATGGGACGGGAATCCAGAACGAGTTTGAGGGCTCATCTGATCAGCGGCGTGCAGCAGCCGGTCATGCGGCTGGTGCACCTGCTGGATCGCCTTCAGCCCACGGAGACGACGATCCTGATCGGCACGGCCCTCCTGGTGGGTGTGGGGGCCGGCTTCGGGGCCATCGTCTTCCGCTGGCTCATCGGCTCCTTCACCAACCTGGCCTTCGACGGCGGCAGGGTCATCCTCGATTTCCTGGGACGGTACTACGTCATCCTCATCCCGGCCATCGGTGGGCTCTTCGTAGGCCCCATGATCTATTTCTTCGCCCGGGAGGCCAAGGGGCACGGGGTGCCGGAGGTGATGGAGGCCGTGGCCCTGCGAGGTGGCCGCATCCGCCCTATCGTGGTGGTGATCAAGGCCCTGGCCTCCTCCATCTGCATCGGCAGCGGTGGCTCCGTGGGTCGGGAGGGGCCCATCGTTCAGATCGGCTCGGCCCTGGGTTCCACCGTAGGGCAGACCCTTCGGCTCTCCGATGAGCGCATCCGCAACCTGGTAGCCTGCGGCGCAGCGGGAGGCATCGCCGCCACCTTCAACGCCCCTATCGCCGGGGTCCTCTTCGCCCTGGAGATCATCCTGGGCGAGTTCAGCGTGGGCTATTTCTCCACGGTGGTGATCTCCTCCGTCACGGCCAGCGTCATCGGCCGAATCTTCCTGGGCGATTACCCCGCCTTTCCGGTGCCGCCCTACTCCCTGATCAGCCCCTGGGAGCTCTTCCTCTACGCCGCCCTGGGCATCCTGGCTGCCCTGGCCGCCGTCGCCTTCGTCCGCGTCCTCTACGGCTTTGAGGATCTGTTCGATGCCTGGCGCTTCCCCGAGTACTTTAAGCCCGTGGCCGGCGGCCTGCTCATGGGCGCCCTGGGCCTCTACTCCCCCCACCTCTTCGGCGTGGGCTACGAGGCCATCGAGGCGGCTCTGCGCAATGAGATGCTGCTGACGACGTTGATCCTCCTGGCCCTGCTGAAGATCCTGGCCACCTCCCTCACCATCGGCTCCGGTGGATCGGGAGGGGTCTTCGCCCCTTCCCTCTTCGTTGGCTCCATGCTGGGTGGGGCCTTCGGGAACGTGGTGCATGGGTGGCTGCCCGCCATCACCGCTGCTCCGGGCGCCTATGCCCTGGTGGGCATGGCCGCCGTCTTTGCCGGTGCGGCCCACGCCCCCATCACCGCCATCATCATCCTCTTCGAGATGACGGGGGATTACCGCATCATTCTGCCCCTGATGCTGGCCACGGTCATCAGCACCTTCCTGGCCGAGCGGTTGAGCCGGGAGTCCATCTACACCTTGAAGCTGGTGAAACGGGGCATCCGCCTGGAGCGGGGGCGGGACATTGACGTGATGCAGGGTGTCCTGGTGGGCGAGGCCATGACGATGGACGTGGACACTGTGCCCACGGCCATGAGCCTGGGGGAGCTGGCCGCCGAGTTTAACCGCACTCATCACCACGGCTTCCCGGTCCTGGATGAGAGGGGCGAGCTCTATGGGATCGTGACCCTGCGAGATCTGGAGCGGGCTATCGCCCAGGGGCCCACTGATTCGCTCACCGTCAGGGATATCGCCACCACTGCTGTGCTGACTGTTTATCCCGATGAGCCCCTGTGGGTAGCTCTCAAGAAGCTGGGAACCCGCGATGTGGGGCGTCTGCCCGTGGTTGATAGGCGAAATCCCAGGAAGCTGGTAGGGCTGCTGCGGCGTTACGACATCGTGCGGGCCTACAACGTGGGCATCATGCGCCGCATGGAGCTACAGCACCGCACCGAGCGGCTGCGGTTGGGGAAGCTGACGGGGACCGAGTTCGTGGAGGTGGATATCGAGGAAGGGTCGCCAGCAGCAGGGAAGGCCATCAAGGAGCTCCCCTTGCCCCGGGATTGCATCATCGTCTCCGTGCGGCGGGGGCGGCAGATCCTCATCCCCCATGGCGACACCGTCCTGGAGCCTGGCGACCGGGCCACGGCCCTGATTGATGAGGATTGCCGCGAACCGTTCCTGCGTCTCTTCCAGGGGCCGGAGGAGAGGGCCGAGGATCTATCCCCTTCGGAGCCCTTCAGCGAGATCTAGGAGGCTGGGAGCGGGACGAGCCGAAGCACGGGGCTCAAAGCCACCGTGCTGAGAGAACAAAGCCCCTTCGGGGCTGGATTAGCCCGCAGGGCTTTGTCCTTTAAGCCCGACGGCTTCCAGTCTTGATGGCTGGCCTTGGTGAGGATTCGGTAACTGGAGTCTGGCGATTCTCATAGAAACCAGGTTTTTTGTACGCTGAGAAGAAGTGATTTGCAAAACAAGGCGGTTCTTGGGATTGCCTCCCACTTTACAGACAAAAACCTGGTTTCTTGGTCGCGATCTACCACTTATTTGAAATTCGCCAGAGTCCAATTCGGTAACTTTCCTCTTCCCACAACGGGCAGCTTCATGTCACCCGCTCTCCACCAGTTCTTGAAACCGTGGATCTTCCCTGACGGGGTCGAGGTCCTTTTCTGTGCGATATGGAGTTCTTGGCGTATCTCCTCCCATGACCGCCCCTCTCTTCCTCAGAGGCACTCCTCTCTTCCTTAATCGCTTGAACTAGATCTCTGTCAGCCAGGATCAAACGGGCGATTTCCAAAGCCGCCTCGGGCCTGGCCAGGCGACGGGCGTTGGCGGCCATGCGGGCCAACGCCTCACTGCCCGCCGCGAGAAGCTCCCCTAGGGCAGCGGCCAGCTTCTGGGGCGTGTCGGCCAGCAGCCCCGCTCCGCCCTCTACTACGTAACGGACGTTGCCCTCCTCCTGTCCCGGGACGAAGTCGCTGATGAGGATGGGCAGGCCCATCACCAGGGCCTCGCTGATGGTCCCCGGCCCGGCCTTGGTGACGATGAGGTCGGCGGCGGCCATCAACTCGGGCATGTGGGTCACGAAGCCGTAGACCCGCGTGGGGACCTCCCATCTCGTGGCCTCCAGCCGATGGCGCAGCCCCTCGTTGCGGCCCGCCACGACCACCAGTTGCAAGGGGAGCCCGGCCCCCGCCACGGCCCGGGCCATGTCGTAGACCCGCCCCATCCCCTCCCCACCTCCCACCAGCAGGACGGTGGAGAGGTCCCGCCGCAGCCCCAGGGCCTCCCGCAGATCCCCTTTCTCCCCCCGCATCTCCCGAAACCTCCGGCCCACCGGCAGCCCCACCACCTCGATCTTCTCGGAGGGCAGCCCGGCCCGCAAGGCCCGTTCCCGTGCTTCCTGGGAGGGCACGATGCAGAGGTCCACATCCGGGCAGAACCAGGAGGAGTGGGCGCTCACCAGATCGGTGACGACGGTGATCACGGGTATGGGCTGGCCCAGCTCCCGTACGGCCCGCACCGCCAGGTGGTTGGCCAGGGGGTGGACGGAGACGATCACCTTGGGCTTTCTCTGGTGCAGGAAGGCCATCAACTTCCCTTTGGCCAGGGGGACGAGGGCCTTGAGAGACAGGGCCATCCGTCGCGGGTCGTCGCTGGCGTACCACAGCCAGCCCCACAGGGGGGCGGCGTAGTTGACGGCCGGGCGATACAGTCGTGCCACGCGGTTCAGGGGGAAGGGGGCACAGGCGGCGATGAAATCCAGCAGCTCGACCTGGGCCTGGCCGGGCTGCAGGTGCTCCACAGCCTCGGCGATGGCCTCTGCCGCGCTGCGGTGGCCGCCGCCCGTCTCGGACATCAAGATCAGGATCCTCGTAAGCACGTGCATAACCTCAGAGAGGAAATCAGAGGGTCTCCCTCAGTTCCTCTCCTTTTGGGCATAATAGATGCTGATCCCCCCTGCGAGCAGTACCCCCACGGAGATCAACAGGGTCACCCTGGGGATGCCAATGCGGTCGGCCAGGGCGCCAATGAAGAGGAGCGGCGGGATGCCCACCAGGTTGGCCAGCATGAACTGGACGGCCAGCACCCGCCCCCGGATCTCCAGGGGGGAGCGCTCCTGGAGGATGGTCTGGGCGGGGATGCTGATCAGGCCCAGCTCCAGACCCAGGAAGAAGGCCAACCCCATCATCGCTGAGGTGAGACTGACCGTCGCTTCTGGGTAGGCTTCTAAGAGAGGCATGCTCACGGGCCCGCCCACTCGGCCCACGAAGGCCAGAGCACCCAGAGTGAGCCCCATGGTCATCAATCCTGCGTTGATCAGGCTCTCCCGGGAGAAGTGATGGCCGAAGCGTCCCACCAAGAAGGTGGCCAGGAAGATCCCCACCCCAGCCGGAGCGAAGATGTAGACAGCATCCTCAGGCTGCATGCCCAGGACGCGGGTGGCAAAGCCAGGGGCCAGCATGGCCATAACCATTACCAGAGCAGCCACCAGGGTCAACTGGAGCACGGCCAGGTAGATGGAGGAGTGGGAGGAGACGAAAGCCCACCCCTCCCGCACCTCGGCCCAGGCCCTCTTGAGGGGCGAGGCCTGGGGGTTGTCCTGGAGGCCGGGCACGTCCCGGGGCAGGAGGGCTACCAGGGCCATGGCGGCAGCGTACATCAAGGCGATGACGGCGAAGGAGAGATCCAGCCCCCGCTGGCCCCCTAGCTTCACCAGCGAGGGGAAGAGGAGGATGAAGCCCACGACCTGGGAGGCGGTGAGGGTCAGGTTGAAGAGGGAGTTGGCCGCCAGGAGCCCTTCCCCGCCCACCAGGAGGGGGATGGTGGCCAGCTCGGCAGGGGCGAAGAACTGGCCGATGGTCGAGGCAATGAAGGTGATGGCGTAGATGACGGCCAGCAGATGGAGTCCCCCCAGGGTGTGGAGGAAGACGATGTAGCTGACGGCCGTCAAAACTCGCAGGCCGTTGGAGGTGACCATGACCAGCTTGTTAGGCAGGCGATCCACGACCACGCCGGCCACAGTGCTGAACAGCACCCCCGGCAGGCTGAAAGCCAGGATCATGAGCCCCATGTGGCCGCTGGAGCGGGTGAGCCGCTCGATCATGATCATCTGGACGAAGTGGATGCCGTTGTAGGCCGTCTGGGACAGCGCCTGGGCGATCCAGAGGAAGAGGAAATAGCGGTTTCTGAGAATGGGAGAGAAACCACGTTCGTGTTGAGACATAAGCCGCTGCCAGGAAAAGGAAGGAAACAAGGGGAAGGAGAGGATTCCCTTCTTTCCCCTATTTCCCTCCCCTCCCTTGATCAAGAGAACCCCTATCAGAGGGCAAGCCGCCTTCCGGACCCCGACTGATGAAGGTTTTCACCCGTTTTTCGAAGGTGGGGCGGGGCAGGAGGACGCGGCGGCCGCAGGTCTGGCAACGGATGCCGATGTCAGCGCCCAGGCGGACCACCTGCCACTCGTAGCCCCCGCAAGGGTGCTTCTTGCGCAGGCGCACCACGTCGCCTAACCGAATCTCCATCACCATGGGATTTCGCCTCCTGATCAGTCGGATTTGATTATAGCACATCCTGGCGATTATGGCTAATAGATGCCCGATTTTCCGCTACGCAGGGCGGGAGGGGGAGTTGGAGGGTGGAGGGGGTGAGAGTGGAAGAGCAAGGTCCTCTTTGACCCTCCAAGCCCGACATGGTATAATTCAAGCGCCAGCGAACGAGCCCTGCGCCAACCTGTCCGCTGCGAAGTACAGCCTGATGGCCGCATTCGTCAGAGGTGGAGCCATGAAGTTTCACTACTACCCCGAGACCGATTCGTTATACATTGACCTGTCGGAAAAAGCTAGCGTGGACTCACGGGAGGTCGCCCCTGGGGTGGTGCTGGATTTTGATGCCGAGGGGCAGTTGGTCGGTATTGACATTGACCATGCCAGCCAAATCGTTAGCCTATCACGCCTGGAAGCTGAAGCGCTGCCCATTGGCAGCCTTTCATTAACGAAACTGTAGAAGGAACCGCCAGATAGGTAGGAGATATTTGGCTGGATAATCGTCCCTCCCGTAAAAACAGGGAGTGTCAGATGGTTGGTAGTCTCCCCCCTTTGTGTTGATGTCTTCTTGTGCTCCGGCAGGATCGCCAGATCCTGCCGCCAAGCCGTCGGATCTGGCGATCCGACGGGAGCGACAGCGCGGACAGCGGCCAGTAGAACATCAACACGATACAGGGAGACTACCAGATGGTTCGTGACATTTGTGGATGAGAGGGTGCGCGCATCCATAAGGTTGCCAGAACCTATGGCAAGGGCAAAGATCTGCTGGTGATAGAGAACATCCCAGTGGTGAGCTGCCTCCATGGTGGGGAGAGCTACCTGGCAGCAGAAACCTGCATGAAGTTGAGCGCCTCAAACTCCATCGAAAGAGCCTTGCCGTTGAACGCCCTGTGGAGGTTGTCAGCTTCGCATAACTGAAGAAAGGAAGGGGCAGGCTGGCTTGAAGGTTGCGATCGTTCACGACTGGCTGAACCAGGCCGGCGGGGCGGAGGCGGTGCTGAGCGTCCTCAAGGAGATGTACCCCCAGGCGCCAATCTACACCTCCATCTACTGGCCAGCGGCCATGCCCCTGGAGTACCGCGCCTGGGACATCCGCACCTCCTTCATGGATAAGTTGCCCTTCGTTAAACGCCACCATCAGGCTTTCCTCCCCCTCTACCCCCTGGCCTTTGAGCAGTTTGACCTCTCCGAGTACGACCTAGTTATCAGCAACAAGAGCGGTTTCTGCCACGGCGTGATCACTCCGCCGGAGACCACCCACATCTGCTACTGCCTGACCCCCACCCGCTTCCTGTGGAACACCCTCGAGTACGTGGAACAGGAACGGGTGGGAAGGTTGGCGCGAGCCGTGTTGCCCCTCTTCCTCAACTACCTGCGCCTCTGGGACCGCCTGGCCGCCGACCGGGTGGACCACTTCGTCGCCATCTCCCGCACGGTGCAGGCCAGGATCCGGAAGATCTACCGCCGCGAGTCCACGATTATCCACCCGCCTGTGGACGTTCGCCAGTTCGCGCCCAGCGACACCCACGACGACTACTTCCTCATCGTCTCCCGCCTCATCCCCTACAAACGACTGGATATCGCCGTGCGCGCCTTCAACCAACTGGGCCTGCCCCTGGTGGTCGTAGGCGATGGGCGGGACCGGGCCCGGCTGGAGGCGATGGCCGGGCCTAACGTCCGCTTCCTGGGCCGCCTGCCGGACGGAGAGGTGCGGGAGCGCCTGGCCCGTTGCCGAGCCCTCATCTTCCCCGGCCTGGAGGATTTCGGCCTCACCCCTATCGAGGCTCAGGCGGCCGGACGCCCGGTCATCGCCTACGCCGGCGGAGGGGCCTTGGAGACGGTGGTGGAGGGGGTGACGGGGACCTTCTTCCACGAGCAGAGCCCAGAGGCCCTGGCCAAGGCCGTGGCCCGCTTCGACGACTGCCGCTACGATCCCCAGGCCATCCGCCAACACGCGGCCCAATTCGACGTGGCTGTCTTCAAGGAACGGTTGGGGAAATTCATCGCCGAGAAGGTGGGGCAACGTTAAGGGGACTAACGTCTGAGGAAGCCGAATGGAACTACGCTTGTACTGGAAAATCATCCGCCGCCGGCTGTGGATCGTGATCCTCCTGCCCCTCATCGTCCTGGGGGTCAGCCTGGCCCTGCGCCGCCCTGCGCCGCCTCTCTACCAGGCCACGGTGCGCCTGGTGGTGGACGTGCCCCCGCTGCCCATGGAGGAGGGGATGGACTTCGATCCCCGCTACTACGCCGCCCTGGCCACCGAGTACCTGGTGGATGACTTCAGCGGCTTCGTGACCAGCCAGGTGGTGGCCGAGAGCGTCAGCGCGCGGCTGGCGGCCCAGGGCATCACCGTGCCGCCGGGGGTTATACAGGGCTCCACCTCTTCGGAGAAGATCCACCGCTTGGTGACGCTGCGGGTCACCTGGAGCGACCCCGACCAGGCCCTGGCCATCGCCCGGGCGGCCGTGGAGGCATTGCGGGAGGAGAGCCCCAAATACTTCGCCCGCCTGCAGGCTGGCGCACCCCAGATCTCCGTCATTGACCGGCCCTCGGTGACACCCGTGGGGCCAAGCCTGCGGGAGCGGCTGGACCTCCCCCTGCGGCTGCTCCTGGCCCTGCTGGCCGGGCTGGGCCTGGCCTTCCTCCTGGACTACCTGGACGACACCCTCCGCGATGCCGAGGATGTCGAGGCCCTGGGTCTTGTGGTGCTGGGGGAGATCCCGGCTAACCCCCGGTGGCGATGGCTGTGACTGGACTTTACCCACATCTTGAAACCCACGCTGCAAGGCGTGGGAGGGTCACAGCATGGCCAGGAAAATGGGCAACTTTCCCCCTCCTGGGCTAGCTGTGAGACTCCCCTGGCTCACACCAGGGATTTCTGGGGACTTGGGGGTAAACTCCAGGCATGAGGCTTTGCCTGGGGACGGCAAATGTGGTACAATAAACGGCGGTTTCGGTCAGCCGATGGGTCCGTCCTCTCGATCGGCTGACCAAGGAGGTGCGTATGGAACTGCGCGACTACGCTCGTATCCTGCTGAAGCGGGGCTGGATCATCGTCCTGGTGGCTTTTGTGGCCGCGACCAGCGCCCTGATCTTCAGCAAGTTCTTCGTCACGCCCGAGTACCGCTCCAGCGTTCGGCTCACGGCCAAGCCCGCGCGTCCCGGCGACTACGGCTCGGGGCTGGCCATCAAGAACGTCCTGTGGAACCTCAGCGAGCAGCTCCGCTCCGACGAGGTCGTCCAAGAGGCGGCCAACCGGCTGCAGCTCGACCTGCCCCTGGAGACGCTGCGGGGCCGCATCACCACCGACCCCGACGAAGCTCGCTTCATCATCCGCATTGATGCCTGGGACTACGACCCTCTCATCGCCAAGGACATCGCCCAGACCTTCGCCCAGGTCTTCGTGGAGAAGCACACCCGGGATAACCTGGAGGTGGATCAGCGCGACCGCATCCTGGTGGACATCCTGAACAACGCCAAGTACGGGGAGCGGATCAAACCCAAGAACAAGGTCAACACCCTGGCGGGGGGCATCCTGGGCATCCTTCTAGGGGGGCTCATCGCCTTCGGCCTGGAGTACGTGGAGGCGGGTACCGTCCACTCCGCCGAGGATGTGGAGCGCTACGTGGGGGTGCCGGTCCTGGGCGCCATTCCCGCCACCGGCTCCGGCGAGGCTCTGGCTGTGGAGGAAAGGCGGCCTTGGTGGCAGGTCTGGCACAGAGTTCGAGCAGGGGGGGTGACTTATGGCCGATGACCGACGGGAAGCTTTGATCGTCCTCACCAACCCTCGTTCCCCCATCGCCGAGGCTTATCGCAGCCTGCGGACCAACCTGGAGTTCTCCAGCCTCGATCATCCCTTGAAGACCCTCATCGTCACCTCGGCTGCCCCCGGCGAGGGCAAATCAACGGTGCTGGCCAACCTGGCCATCACCATGGCCCAGGCGGACAGGCGGGTGATCCTGGTGGACTGCGACCTGCGTCGCCCGGCCCAGCATCAGCTCTTCGGCGTGCCCAACGAGACCGGCCTGACGACTATGATCCGCGACGACCGGGCCATGGCGAATCCGCCCCTGCTGGCGACGGGCGTCCCCGACCTGCGGCTCCTCCCCAGCGGCCCTTTGCCCCCTAACCCCTCGGAGCTGCTGGGGTCGCGGCGCATGGGCGAGATCATCGAAGTCCTTCTGGAGAGAGCTGACTTCATCCTCTTCGACGCCCCGCCGGTCATCGCCGTGACCGATGCCCAGGTGCTGGCCTCCAGGGTTGACGGCGTGCTCCTGGTGCTCAGCGCCGGCAGGACGAAGCGGGAGCACGCCCAGCGAGCCAAGGCCCTGCTGGAGAAGGTGAACGCCCGGCTGGTGGGGACCGTGCTCAACAACGTCAAGCTGGACATGGCCTTGTATCGGTACTACTCTGGAGGGGAAGAGGTCTGATGGAAGATCAGAAGCTGGAATTCACAGAAGCATTCACAAAGGGGGAGACCGAGCCATGAAGGGCCTGATCCTCAGCGGTGGCAAGGGGACGCGCCTGTACCCCATCACCTACACCA
>JBHIEC010000014.1:0-23267 GCA_046760425.1 Anaerolineae bacterium | reverse complement strand
GCCAGCTTCTGGGCTGTGACCAACGTATTGCTTTATCGTGAGCGGACGCGGCCGGGGCGGGAGTTGGGCCTGTGGGGCATGTTCGAGTTCCGCTCTCTGGCCCGGGTCTCGGCTTTGGATGAGATCCGGCTGGTCACGACAGGCATCTACGGCCACGTGCGGCACCCTCAGCACGCTGGGCTGCTCGCGAGCGCCTTCGGCCTGGCCGTCGCCTTCCAGACGGTGGTTGGCCTGCTGGTGGCAGCCGTGCTCCTGTTCTGGTCGCTGGTCCAGACCCGCTTGGAGGACCAGCGGTTGATCGTCCTCTTCGGCGACGAGGCGCGACGCTACATCGCGGCCGTACCGAGGTACGTGCCCCGGCTGGCTGCGTACGAAATGGAGGGATGAGACCCATGAGAAATCCATCGTTGTCTGAGCGGATGCAGCGCAGCCGCCGGCCGCTCTGGCTCCTATCGGCACTGCTGGCGCTGCTGTTCCTGGCCCTGGCAGGGTGTGGCGGTCGGCAAGAGGCTGGTCAGCGGCAACTGAAACTGGCGCCATCTTCCCGGCTGCCGAAGGAAATCGCTGTGGGGTCGGTCATGGTCCGCGAGGCGTACCAGTTCGCTCTGGCCAACCCCGAGGTGCTGGAGGTCATCCCCTGCTACTGCGGCTGCGGCGCCGACCACGGCAGCGTCAAGGACTGCTTCGTGCGCGAGGTGCGCCCTGACGGTACGGCTGTATTCGATGAGATGGGCTTGAACTGAGGCATCTGCGTAGACATCACGCGTGACGTGATGCGCTACTGGCAAGAGGGGAAGTCGCTGGTCGAGATCAGGAAGAGGATAGACGCGACCTACAGCCGCTTCGGGCCGCCGACGGATACGGAGTGGCCACAGGAGTAGGCGCCACGAGGACGGGAAGCGATGAAGGCAAAGATGTCAAAGCGACTGGGCTTCCTGGTGGGGCTCGGCCTGGCCCTCTGGCTCTGGCAGCGGGAGCGGGCCACCGGCGACGTGAGCCGCTGGCTGAAATACACCGTCATCCGGGGCACCCAATCCGCCCGCCTGGTGCGGGGCCGGGAGCACGCCCCCTGGGTGCGCCGTTTCTACACCTTGCTGGCGCCTGTGTACGACCTGACGCTGCTCAACCTGCCCGGCTACCGGCAAGCGGCGATGGACCTCATCGAGCAGTTGGACCTCGGCGCCGAGGATGCAGTGCTTGATCTGGGTTGCGGCACGGGGCTGCTGACGCTGCCCCTGGCCGAACGGGCACGGCGGACCATCGGCCTGGATTTGAGCCCGGCCATGCTGGGGAAACTGGCCGCCAAGGCGGCCCGGCGTGGTTTAACTGTCGAGTTGCGCGAAGGGAGCGTCCTGGAGTTGCCCTTTGCCGACGGAGAGTTCACCGTCATCACCACGGCCTTCATGCTCCTCTATCTGACGCCGGAGGAGAAACAGCGCGCCATGGCCGAGATCCACCGCGTCCTCGTGCCCAGCGGGCGGCTGGGCTGCCTCAGCAGCCTAGGCAAAATCACCGACGTCTTCCTGACCCGCGAGGGGTGGCAAACACTGCTAGCGGGGGCGGGCTTCACTGACGTGCAGATCGAGGACCGCTACGACGTCTTCCGGCTAGTGACGGCGCGCAAGGGGGAGATGGCATGAGCAACCTGAGCAAGTGGCTCATCGGGCCGGGGCTGTGGCTGCGAATCCGGGAGGAAGAGGTGATGCTGCTGGCCGAGTTTGGCGACGAATACCGGGAGTACATGGCCCGCACCGCTCGGCTTAGCCTTCGACCGATGGGTTCGACAGGCGTTGTCCTGAGCCAGTCGAAGGGCTCACCATGTAGCTCAGGCCGAGGGCTCGCGACGAAGCCTGGCGGCTGGTGCCCTTCGTGTTCTGAACTGAACGACAAGGAGATACCCAACCGATGATCGAAAAAGTGAAACTGGAAATCCCGATCATGCTGCCGGAGAACGGTGAATGTGAGCGTTGTATTACTCGTTTGCAAGAGGCGCTTTTGACCCACAAAGGGGTCGCCAAGGTCCACGTTGACCGTGACCAGGAGCCCCCTCGCCTTTGCCTGCACTACGATCCCAATCTAATCTCTCTGGCTCAGGTGGAGGAAGCGGCACGGCAGGAGGGCATCTCCATCGAGCGGCGGTTCCACCATGAACTGCTGGACATCGAAGATATGGACTGTGCCGACTGTGCCCAGACCCTGGAGAAGGGCGTGGGCCGGCTGGACGGCGTCTTGTGGGTGGCGGTCAACTTCGCGACGGCCAAGATGCGCCTGGAATACCACACCGACCGGATAGACCGCTCGGCCATCGTGGAGCGCATCCGAGAGTTGGGCTACGACGTAGGGGTGGCCGTCCCTGGCCGCCCAATCCCCGTCGAAACACCCAGCGGCCTGCGAGGCTTTCTGGCTTTCTTGAGGCGAAGGCGCCGTGACACGCTGACCGCCATCTCCGGCTTGTTCATTTTGCTGGCCTTCTCCCTGGGGATGGCAGGTGTAACGACGGACATCACCCATGCCATCTACGGCCTGGCCATCCTCGCCGGTGGATACTACGTGGCCAGGAGCGGCATTGCTGCCCTGCGCACGACCAAAAGCCTGGACATGAACTTCCTGATGACCGTCGCCATCCTCGGGGCTATGGTCATAGGGGA
Organism: Anaerolineae bacterium; assembly: GCA_046760425.1. Lineage (GTDB taxonomy): Bacteria > Chloroflexota > Anaerolineae > JBHIEC01 > JBHIEC01 > JBHIEC01. The sequence continues at coordinate 20,619 of JBHIEC010000014.1, read as the reverse complement.
GTGGGAAGAGGGAGCACTGGTCGTCTTCCTCTTCTCCCTGGGCGAGACCCTGGAGAGCTACACCCTGGACCGGGCCCGCAATGCCATTCGCAGCCTGATGGACCTGGCCCCGCCCGAGGCCACGATGAAGCAGGAAGGCCGCGAGAAGCGGGTGCCGGTTGAGCAGCTCAAAGTGGGGGACATCATCATCGTCAGGCCGGGGGAGCGCGTCCCCATGGATGGCAAAATCATCAAAGGCGCGTCGGCCGTGAATCAGGCGCCCATCACCGGCGAGTCGGTGCCCGTAGAAAAGGGCCCTGGCCATGAGGTCTTTGCCGGCAGCATCAACGGTCAGGGAGCCCTGGAGATCCAGGTCACCAAGTTAGCCAAAGACAACACTCTCTCCCGCATCATCCACATGGTGGAAGAGGCCCAGGCCCAGAAAGCGCCTTCGCAGCGCTTCGTGGACGCCTTCGCCAGGTACTACACCCCAGCCGTGGTGATGGGTGCCGTGCTGATCGCTGCCGTGCCGCCCCTCTTCTTCGGTCAGCCCTTCCTCAGTCCACCCAACGGCACCGGCTGGCTCTACCGGGCTCTGGTGCTCCTGGTCATCGCCTGCCCCTGTGCCCTGGTCATCTCCACCCCGGTCAGCATCGTCAGCGCCATCAGTAACGCGGCTCAAAAGGGCGTGCTCATCAAGGGCGGAGCCTATCTGGAAGAGGCTGCCCGCCTCAAGGTGATAGCCTTCGACAAGACGGGAACCCTGACCCGGGGTGAGCCGGCGGTCACCGACGTGATCGCCCTCACCCCTACCCCCCCATCCCCCCTTCCCCTCTCCCGATATCGGGAGAGGGGAAGGGGGGTGGCCATCAGGCCGGGGGGATAGGGTGAGGGCTACCACACCGGTCACTTCCGGCCTGCCTTTGGTGATGGTTCCCGTCTTGTCCAGCACCACCTTCTTCACGTCCTTGAAGACCTGGAAGGCCTCACCGGAGCGCATCAGGATGCCCTTCTGGGCTGCCTCACCCCCGCCACGGATCATAGCCAGGGGCGTGGCCATCCCCAGGGCGCATGGGTACCCCATCACCAGCACCGCCAGGGCGCTGAAGATGGCTCGGGGCACATTCGGCCGCCCGGTGACGATCCACGCCCCCACCGTCCAGATCAACAGGGCGGCACCGCCAAAGGCCAGCACACCCGGAACGTAGACCTTCAGCACCCGGTCCACCAACTGCAGCACCCCCGGCTTCATGGCCCGGGCCTCCTCGATGTGGTGCGCCACCTGGGCCAGGAACGACTCCTCGCCCACCCGGGTCACCTGGACGATGAGGGTCCCCGTCTGGTTCACCGAGCCGCCGATGACCTCGTCGCCCACCGTCTTCTCCTCGGGGATGGATTCACCGGTGACCAGGCCCTGGTCCACGCCTGAATGACCCTCGACGACGATCCCGTCCACGGGGATGGACTCCCCAGGACGGACCCGCACCCGATCACCGGGCCTCACCTCCTCGATGGGCACCTCTTTCTCTTGCCCGTCGCGGATCACCCGGGCCGTGGCCGGCTGCAGGTCCAGCAGCTTGCGCACCGCCTCAGAGGCGCGGGCCCGCACCAGGAGCGAGGCGTAGCCCGAGAGCAGGTGGTAGGTGGTGATGAACACCGCCACGGCGAAGAAGTCCGGGGCGGGGAAGCCCGGCCGGAACAGGCCCATGGCACCGCCAACCAGCCCCCCGAAGGCGCCGAACTCCAGCAGCACGTGCTGGTTGAGGATGCCCCGGCGCAGGGACTGGATGGCCATGACCAGGATGTGCCAGCCGGGACCAAACACGGTGGCCAGGGCCAGGGCGGGCATGACCAGGCGGAACCACGGCTGGGGGTAACCCAGCCACAGGGCGACCATCAGCGCCAGGGACAGCGCGGTGAAGCCCGCGCCGACCAGCAGCCGGTTCCGGGCCTCCCGCATCTCCGCCTGCTGCTCCTCGTAGGCGCGCACCTTGTCCGGGTCGCGCACCGTGTAGCCCAGTTGCCGCAGGGTCTCCTTCAAGTCGGCGGGGGTCACCCACTGCGGCTCATACTCGATGAGGGCCTCCTCGTGAGAGAGGCTGACGTGCACGTCCCTGACGCCGGCCATGCGGCTGTACGCCTTGCGGATGGTCTCAGTGCAGAAGGAGCAGGACATGCCCCCGATCTTGACCTGTAGCTTAGTTGTCCTGCCCTGTATGCTCATAGCTCCTCGCTCTCATAGCCCATCTCTCAACCTGTCGTCTCTTCCTCGGCCCTGACGTGACGCCTCGCCATCGCGCGCCAGCCGACGGCGAGGATCAGCAATGCTGCCACCGCTAACAGAGGTGGGGTCAGGGACTTCCGAGCAGCGCTCGCCACACTTTCGTCCCGTGATGAAGACCCCTCCGACAGGCTGGCGCGGAAGAAGCTCCCGCTGTTGACCGCTTCCACCATCTGGGTCGGCGTGACCCTGGCCGGATCGTATTCGACCACCGCCTTGCCGGTCACGAAGTTGGCATCTGCTGATACGACGCCATCCAGGCGTCCCAGGACCGACTCCACGGTCCTCTCGCAGATGGGTCAGACCATGCCATCAACATTGAGGGTTACCTTCTGGGTGGGTCCCTGGGCCCAGGCCGGGCTGGCGATAACCAGCAGCAGCGCCAGGGTCAGCAGAAAGAGCCTCATAGATTTGCTATACATCGATCCAACTCCTCTCGTAACTGCTCAGGCTGCGCTGTCATGTAGGGGTAAGGCTTGCCCTTACCCCCGTGTGACACCAGCAAATTGGGCCCCAAGATCGGCGTCCAGAGAGGGCAACCGCAAGGGTTGCCCCTACCCAGGCCCGGAGGCTGAGCAGTTACCTCCTCTCATATTCCAAGGAAGGGTCTCAGCACGAAATTCAGCCAGCCTCCCACCACCGCCATTACCCGGGGGGAGAGCTCCGCTACCCCCACCACCATCAACAAGCCGCCAGCGGCCAGGTAAAAGGCCGTCTTGTACCGCCGACTCAAATCGATCAGCCAGCGGTTGGCTCCCTCATACAAGATGGCCAGCAGCGGCAGAGACATGCCAATGCCGAAGAGGAACAGGGAGATCGCACCGAAAAGGAAGTTCCCCACCAGCACCGTCTGAGCCAGCAGGGCCAGCACCAGGGGGCTGGTGCAGGCCGGGATGTCCAGCCCCAAAACGGCCCCCAGCGCCAGGGTGCTGCCGGTCCCCGGGTTTCGGTCTCCCATCAGACTGAAGTGGGGCAGGGGAAGGGGCCGGTAGCGGCTGACGATGAACAGAGCGCCCAGGACGATGAGCCCGACGGCGATGAGCTTCTGGTAGCCGCGCACGAAAGCGCCCACGTACTGCCCCAACAGGCCGAAGAGCAGCCCCAGGAGCATTAGGAAGGCCGCCCGAGCCAGGGCGAAGAGCAGCCACTCCCACAGCCGTGTGGGACGGGGCTTTCCCATCACATAACCCAGAAAGACGGCATTGATGCCCAGGGCGCAGGGGGTGAAGGAGCCGACGATGCCAAGTACGACGGGCAACAGGACCAGGTTTGCCATACCTTTCACCTCGCTCGGTGCTCAGAACGGCAGAAGAAGTCAGGATGACGCCCAGGCAAGAGCGGCTTCGACCCGCTTGACGACGGCCTGCACGTTGCCCAGGCAGCAGGAACCCTGCGGGTTGCGGATCTCGCAGGCACACCTGCCCTCCCGTACACCCTGGCTGATCCGAGCCGCCACGGTGCTTGTGCCCGTTTCGGCCAGCTCACCCCGGATGTCAGCCGGCGTGAAGCGGAAGCAGTAGCAGACGGGGACATCATCGCTTGTGTTCTTCTGGTGGACGCGCTCCCGTACCTGATCGGTGGTGAACGTCTGCCCGCCGTCGGTGGCGAAGTAGACCACGGGACAATGGGGCGTGAGGCAAAAGCGATAGGGCACGTGGCGCAGCGCCAGAAGGCTGATAGCCAGTAGGCTCTGCATGGTGATCCGCTTGACCGGCTTGCCCTTCTGCCCACAGACGGGGCAAGAATCCACGGCGACGGCAGCGATCTGCTGATCCTCTGCAGGAATGGCACAACTCTCGGTGTCGTCCGTCGTTGGACAGCAATGGCTCATCTTCTCTCACCTCGTTTCCTTCGGCGTTGCTGTGTCAGCAGCGCCCGGTTCTGGATCAGGTGGCAGACGCACTCCTTCCCCTCCACGTCATCCACCGGCAGCCCCTCTGCGTCCCGCCGGATGGTCGTCAGCTCCTCCCGCAACTGCATCAAGGCGGAAATACGCGCCTCCACCTCGGCGATACGCCGGTCTATGCGGTCGAGGACATAAAGACACGGTGCCTCGCCCCGCTCCCGAAAGGCCAGGATCTCCCGGACTTCGTCCAGGCTGAATCCCAGGCTCCGGGCCCGCAGGACGAATTCCAGGCGTTCCACGTCTTCGGGCCCATAGAGCCGGTAGCCGGATTCGGTCCGTGCCGGCTGCGGCAGCACACCGATCTCCTCGTAGTAGCGGATCGTCTTGGGATTCACACCCACAGCTCTGGCCAACTGGCCGATGAGAAGTTGCTCGCTCAAAGGTGTCCTCCGACACAGAACATTTGCCTTCCCAGAACGGCGCTCACATTTGGCACTATTATACACCTTCCAGCGACTGGAAAGTCAAGCCGGGCGGTCATGGCTATTTCTCCACCCGCGCCACAATGAGCTTGACCAGCCCCCCGACGGCCAGATCCTCTACGTGTTCGATCCTCAGCCCCGCTTTCTCCACGTTCTCCACGGTACGGCGATTGATGTTGGGCCCCATGAGGCGCAGGACCAGGGGGTTAAGGAGGTCCATCAGCGCACCCAGAATGGGCTGCTCCAGACGGACGTGCTCCAGCAGGACGGTCTGCCCGCCGGGCTTGACCACCCTCCTCAGCTCCCGCAGGCTCAACACGGGGTCGGGCACAGAGCAGAAGACGAAGGTGGCCACGGCGGCGTCAAAGGTGTCGTCAGGGAACTCCAGGGCCTGGGCATCCATGAGGCGTAGATCCACGGTCACCCCTTCTCGCTGGGCCCGCTGTTGGGCACGCTCCAGCATCCTGGGGCTCAAGTCAAGGGCCGTCACCTGGACCCCTGGAGGATAGTAGGGCATGTTCTTGCCCGTACCCACGCCCACCTCCAGCACCTTCCCGCCCTGAACCCGGGCCCACAGGCGCCGCCGCCACTGGCGGAAGGCGAAGCGCTCGATGAGCAGCTCCATCAGATCGTAGAGGGGCGCGATGCGGTCATAGCGGGCCCGGGTGGCGGCCGTCTCCCGAACATCAATGGTCATCCTGCGCTGCTCCCTCCTTCCCCTCGTAACGGACGCCACGAGGGTTCAATGTAGGCCGGCCTTGAATTGATCAGTTGAGGGGTAGGGTGAAGCTGAAGCGCGACCCTTTGCCCACCTCGCTCTCGGCCCAGACCCGACCGCCGTGAGCCTCGACCAACTGCTTAACGATGGCCAGGCCGATGCCCGAGCCGCCGGTGGCCCGGCTACGCGACCGGTCAGCGCGGTAGAAGCGGTCGAAGACGTGGGGCAGCTCTTTGGGGGCGATGCCTCTGCCGGTGTCGGTCACTTCGATGAGGACCGCCGTCAGGTCTCCCGCAGGCGACGGCCGACTGCGGACGACGGACCCTCGCACCGTCACCGTGCCACCTGCCGGCGTATAGCGCAGGGCGTTGCTGACCAGGTTGCCGATGACCTGTCTAATGCGGTCGGCGTCGAAGGATAGGATGGGCAATGAGGGTGGTAAGTCCGCCGCCAGGGTGATGCCTTTCTCCCGGGCCTGAGGGCGCATCCTCTCGACCACTTGGTGGATCAACTCTCCCAGGTCGGTCGGCGCCCGCTCCAGCTTGAGCTGGCCGGCTTCGGCCAGGGAGAGCAGTCGCAGGTCGGCCACCAGGCGAGAAAGAAGCAGGGTCTCTTCGTGTACCGAAGCCACCTGTTCGACGTCCAGGGGCAGGACGCCGTCGAGCATGGCCTCCAGGTTACCCTGGATGACGCTGAGGGGGGTGCGCAGCTCGTGGGCGATGTCGGCCACCATCTGGCGCCGCAGGTCCTCGGCCCGGGCCAGGCTCTCGGCCATGGTATTAAAGGTCCGGGCCAGCTCACCAATCTCGTCTTCGGATTCGACTTCCACCTGCTGGGCCAGGTCGCCGGCCGCGATCCGCCGGGCGGCGACCGTAACGGCGCCCAACGGTGAAGTGATCTGGCGGAAGAGGATCCATCCCAGGACGACGGCGATGGTGCCGGCGACCAGGCCGGCCAGCAGAATAGAACGATTGACGGAGCCGAGGAACTCCCCGGCCGGCGTACCCGCGGCCGGGGCATCCACACCGGTGACCAGCAGGGTACCCACCCGTTGGTCCTCCACGCGGATCGGGAGCCCGTTGGCCAGGTCTCGTGGGGTGAGTTGTTGCCCCCGTAGCTCCCCGGCAGAGTCGATCACCACCGTTCCCTGGGCATCGGCCAGAATGAGGCGCTGGCCCATCATGGTCCACATGGTCCAGCCCATCATGGTCGGCCCCGTGCCCTGACCCCGGCCCATCATGCCCCCCATCATCCCGGTCATTGGTCCCATCATATCCGGCCCCATCTCACCCATCATCCCGGGCCCCATCATGGCTGGCCCCGGGGTTTGCAATAGGGCTTCCACGCCTTGCCAGCTTCCGGTGCGGGCGAAGTGCTCAGACAGGAGCGGTGTCAGCTGCTCGGCCCAGACCAGGCCGCTTCGGGTGGTGTACAGACGGAATCCGCCGGCTGCCGCCCGGTTGGCCAGCACAGAGACAACGGTCACGGCGACCAGGACGACCAGAATGAAGGCCCCCATCAACTTGAAGAAGAGGCTACGCATGGCCGTGCTCCTCGCTTAACTTGTAGCCCACCCCGTAGACAGTGAGGATGTAGCGGGGATTCTTCGGATCGGGCTCAATCTTGGCCCGCAGGTTCTTGACGTGGGCATCAATGGTGCGCTCGTAGCCCTCGTAGGCATCGCCCTGCACCTGATCCAGGAGCTGGAGCCGGGTGAAGGTCCGACCGGGGTACCGGGCCAGGACGGCCAACAGGTCGAACTCAGTTGGGGTGAGATCAACGGCCCGACCCTGTATTTCGGCGACGTGACGGTCCAGATCAATGGCCAGGTCGCCGACGCGGATCACTTCGGGGGGCGAGACCTCGCCCTGGGCACGGCGCAACACGGCCCGCACCCGGGCCACCACCTCACGCGGGCTGAAGGGCTTGACCACGTAATCGTCGGCGCCCAACTCCAGGCCGATGAGCTTATCGGCCTCTTCAGCCCGGGCGGTGAGCATGATGACAGGCACGTCCGACTCCTTGCGCAGGATACGGCAGACATCCAGCCCATCCATGCCCGGCAGCATCAAGTCCAGGACCACCAGGTCAGGCTTCTCGTGGCGGAAGACGGTCAGCGCCATCTGTCCGTCGCCGGCGGTGAGCACCCGGAAGCCGGCTTGCTCCAGATAAGCTTTGACCACCTTCACGATCTTGGGTTCGTCGTCTACGACCAGGATTTTCTTGGCCATTGCCTTCCATCAGACAATCTCCGTCCCACAGTAAGGACAGAGGACCCAATCGTCCTGCAGCGATTGTCCACACGTGGAGCAACGCTTCGGGGAAACAGTATACCTTTGTGGCTCAGGGACAATGCTCTCCCGAGAACCGACCCCTCGCCACAGGGCGTAGCCTCCTCCCGCCAGCAGCCCGATGAGGACGATAGGCACCACCAGAAACAGAAGCAGCATTAAGAACATCCCTCCCCCAAAGAACATCATCTTGTCTTTCACCTCCTCTCTTAATTGTGCAGTCATAAGCGCGGTTCGTTCGCCGGGAACAGTATATCCCGTCTAAGGTTGTTTCGCCAGCGCTGTTTGGCCCCTTTCAGACCAGGCAAAACAGCGGGCGCTCACTTCTGCTTCTCATGAGCCAAATGACCCCGACGGGAGTAGGCCATTTGGCAGGGTTAAGTCCTGGGGGAGGGGTGAGGCTTCGGCAGAGCTCAGCCGAGCCCTCGCCGAAGCCTCAGCCGAACGGTCAGGTCCTTCCCCTCTTGGCTTTGCCCGTTACTCACCCAGCTCTCTCATCTGGACGAAATCGCCGTGCCAGGTGTGGTACCAGACCCGCCCGCTGTAGCCGTTGACGCTGAGCATGCCGCTGATCTGGCTGTCCCGCAGGACGTGGATGGTGTAGTAGCCGTAGAAGGCGTCGGCCTCCTCGGCGACGGTCGTTCCGGGCAAGTAAGCGTCCAGGAACTGCTGGGCATAGGTGCGAGCCTGCTCCGATGTCACCGTCATCTGGCCGCCAGGCGTCCCCCACCACCAGCCGCCCATCATGCCGCCCATGTGCCCGTACTTGGTGTTCCACATCATGTTAGGGCCGGGCTCGGGATAGACGGCACCGGTGTAGCGGTTGATGAGGAGCTCGAAGGCGTGAATCCCCGTGCTCTCCTCTTCCACCTCGGCGTAGAAGTTGTTGGTGAACTCCATGACCTCAGTGAGTCGCAGATCTGGGTTGCCGTAGGCGGCTACGTACTGCTGTGCTGCCTCTACGGCCTGGTCGAGGGTGATAGGCGTCCCGGTGCCGGGATAGCCCCAGCCGCTCATGCCGGGGCAGCCGCCGGAGCCCCAACCACCTATCATGCCGGAGCCCATCATACCGCCGGGTCCCCAGCCGCCCATCATGCCACTCCAGCCGAAGCCGCTCTGCCGTCTCCAGGGGGTCGGCCCCTGGGCCAGGGCGGTGCCGGCCAGTAGGGCCGCCAGGAGCACCACAACGATACTTGTGCCTGCCACGATCTTGATTCGTCTGCTCATTTCAAACCTCCCCTTTTGTTGTGATTTTCGTTGGCCTTCGCCAACTCTCGGCCATATTGTAGCAAAAGAGTGTGAAGAAGTTGTGAAGACCCTATGGGGAAGTTGTGGAGATTATTATGCGCTTTTCGCCGCTCGGCAGACGATCCTTGTGACGGGGGTCAAACTTGTGCGGCATCTCTTCAGCGCTCTCCTCTCAAGGGTCGCGGGAAAAACATGGGGCCTTTACCGCGATAGGTGGCGTACCTCTCCCCAAACTTCGCCTCCAGTTCCACCTCCTCCCGCCGGGTCAGACGGATGTAGGTCACTACCAGGATGGGGGAGGTGAAGAGGACCACCAGGTAGGCCTCGGCGATGCCCAACCCCTCCTCTCGCAGGTAATCGGTCAGGGCCTCGCTGATCTCCGGCTCGTGCTCGGGGATGATCCGCGGGCTGCGCTGGAGAATCGTCACCCGGGTTCCGAAGCGGGCGAAGGTCTGCCCCAGTTCCAACGCCACCGCCCGCCGATGATGATCAGCGAGCGGGGTTGCTTCTCCAGGGCCATGGCCGAGGTGCTGTCCAGCACTTCCACGTCCTCGATGCCCTCCAGCGGCAAAATGCGCGGCCTGGCACCCGTGGCGATGACGACCTTGCCGGGCCAGCAAACCTGGCCATCATCCAGAGCCACGCCCCCGTCGGCCTGCAGGCGCGCCCAGCCCTGGGCCAGGGTGACGCGATCGCCGTACGAGGCCAGGACATCCACATACTTGCTTTCTCGCAGTTCGCCCACCAGCCTGTCCTTCTGGCCGATGACGGCCGGCCAATCCAGCCCCTCGGCCCGGGTATGCACTCCGGCGAAGGGGTGATGGCCGGCGGTATGGTAGGCCTCCGCTGCCCGGAAGAGGGTCTTCGAGGGCACGCAGCCGATGTTGACGCAGGTGCCGCCGATGGTGCCCGCTTCGACGATGCAGACCCGGCGCCCCAGTTCGGCGGCGCGGATCGCAGCCGCCATCCCAGCGCCACCGGTGCCGATGACCACCAGGTGGTATCCTGAGCCTGTCGAAGGATCGTAGTCGGGCTTCCGGCCCCAGCCCGCCGGCTGTGCTGACGCCGTAATTTCGCGCCGGGTCAGCACCCTGGCTCGATAGCCGGCGTCTTTGACGGCCTCCGTCACAGCCTCGTCGCTGACCCCCGGCTCTGCCGTCAACGTTGCCTGGCCAGAGGCCCAACCCGGCACGTGGGCTTCGATCACTCCATCAATCCCTCTGAGCGCCTTCATCACGTGCAGGGCACAGGAATCGCAGGTCATCCCCAGCACTTCCAGCTCAATCTGTTGTTGCGTGGGTTCTGTGATCATGTCTTAACCTCCGCTGTGGGTCTAAAGGGACGCCGGAATGCCCAGGGCTTTGCTGCCCAACCGCAGCCCTAGCCCGGCCACGGAGCGCGTCAACCCCTCGCCCAGCCACCACTTCTCAAAGAGCACCTTGCCCCAGCGCCACATCTGGCCGGGTTGCTTCAGGTCTACCACCGGGTCGGGTGTAGCGTAGAAGTCGCCCCAAGCGAAGCCGGCCACGCCGCCGCCCATCTCGATCCAGCAGTAGCCCAACCCGTCGAACTCGTGGGTGGCAGCGCGCCTCTCGATCTCGGCCGCGATGCGGCGGCCCACGGCCTGGGCCTGGCCGTGGGCGAAGACGCCCGCCAGCGGCAGCCGCTTGCCGTTAGGCAGTTTGATGAAAGCAATATCGCCGATGGCGTAGACCCCCGGGGCCTTCGTCGCTAACGTGTGAATGTCCACCGGCACCCAGCCGGCCTCATTGGCCAGACCGGCCTGGCGGACCACGGCCGGCGCCTGGTGCGGCGGAACGCCGACCAGGAAGTCAAAGCCGGCCGGTTCGCGATTGGAGAAAAGCAGTTGCTGGCCGGCGGGATCGATCTCAGCCAGCTTCGCCCCGGGGACGAAGCCAATGCCCTTGGCCTCCAACATACTCACCACTGCGTGGCCCACCTCAGGACCGGCCACGCCCATGGGCAGCGGGCCGGGGTTGTACACCTGCATCTCGATCCGCTCTCGCAGGCCGTGGCGCCGGAAATGGTCGTCCAGCAGCAGGGCCGTCTCGAACGGAGCGGCCGGGCACTTGAAGGGCATGGAGCTGATGACGACGGCGACGCGGCCGCCATTGAAATCGCGCAGGGCGTCGCGCAGGCGGGTGGCGCCGGCCAGATCGTACGGGGTATGGGCCGCCTCACTGAAGCCCGGCATCGCCTCCGGCGCCAGCTCAGCGCCCAGGGCGATGATCAGGTAATCGTACGACTGCTCACCGGCCGTGGTCTGGACCGTCTTCGCAGCGGTGTTGATGCCTGTTACCTGAGCCTGCACGAAGGTTACACCCAGCCGGCCCAGCCGCCGCCCCAGATCTAACGTCGTCGCAGCCGGTTCACGTTCCCCCAGCATCACCCCCAGGAAGGCGGGCGGGAAGTAGTGCTCCCTGTTTCTGTCAACGACGACCAGCCGATGTTGCTGTCCCAGCCGTTTGCTCAGTTCGGTGGCGGCCACCAGCCCGCCGATGCCGCCACCGAGTATCAGTATCGTTTTGCCGTTCATCGTTTCTCCTTGGTCTATGCTCCCCCGGGGATTGCCATAGCTGGGATGAGCCCGGGGGATGTGTTCATTGGGATTTGGTTCGTAACTCGACAATGTTAAATTCCGCCAGAAACCAGGTTTTTTGCGCCCAGAAGTAAAGAGAGGTAGTTTTTCCAGTCACATTCGCTGGCCAGAATCCTATTCAGAGAAAAACCTGGTTTCTTTAGGATGCTCCTCTACGTCCACCCTCACCAGCAGGAGCCGGTCGCCGTGGTGGGACAGGATCTCCTGCTCCAGGACTCTGTCCACGGCCGGGCAGGTACCGCACCACCGGGCGGCGAAGTCCAAGAGAACCAGCTTCCCCTCCCTTTCGGCTTGCTCAAAGAACGCCTCATCCATGGGGAATTCCCTCCTTCTGTTTGGCTAACGCCAGGGCCACCTCGGTGATCCGCGTGCCTATAGCTTTGTTGTTCATGAACTTGCTGGCCACGTAGACCACCTTCAGGCGCTCGACGCGTTCAAGGGCTGCCTGGAAATCCTCCTCGGCCCCGCGCCTGATTTCCTTCCAGACCTCTTCCACTGAGCCCTTCCCTCCTCGCTGGGTGGCCAGAGCTCTCTCAGCCAGGGTGGGTAGCACCGTCTCCAGAATCTCCAGGAACTCCCTTTGCACCGTTTCGGGCTCTTCAGTGAGGTATCCCGAGGCCAGCTGCTCGGCGATGTTATCCAGATCCTGCCTGTACATAGCCTACTTGCCTCCAGCATAGTCCAGCTTGGTCTCGAAGGGGATGACAGCTGCTGTCCTCACATCACAAAGCCCCCATGACTGAATCGCACCCTTCCATCATAAGGTCAACTAGCTCAGAGTAGTCGCAAACCCTGATCTGGGGGATAAGCTCCTTCTCTTGGAAGCCTCTGAGGGTCAAATCCTCATCACTCCATGCTCCTGACCAGTTCGGCGGCTTCCTCCAGGCGCTCCAGGAGCACCTCGCGGATAAGGTTGCAGGCCTGGATGATCTTGGGGTTGGCGATGCGATAATAGATGTTCGTCCCCTCCCGCCGGGTGGTGACGAGCCCCCTGCCCCGCAGGATGGCCAGGTGCTGGGACACGTTGGAGGGGATCATCCCCGTCAACTCGGCCAATTCGCTGACAGACTTCTCCCCTCCGCTCAAGAGGTCCAAAATCTCCAGCCGTTTAGGGCTGGAGAGGGTTTGACAGACCTCGGCGTGAAGCTTGTAAATCTCTCGAGCCATACCATTACTCCAATCATAATTTCATAGCTTGTAAGATGCGAAACTACGAAGATTACAACCCAAAAATATATATTTGTCAAGTCGCAAAAGGCATCCCCCTATCCCACGGACGGGAGTTGTCCTGAGCCGCCTCAGTTGGCTCGAGCCGCTCCTCTTTAGCCCTGCCCCTCTACCACCGTTCCCTGGATCACAAACCGCACCTGTGGAGCTGCGGGATCGTTGGACAGGATGTCCACGTAGTGGGTCACCGGCCCGAGCTGCCCATGGGCCTTCATCTGGGCTCCATCGTGGGTGAGCTTGATGGTGCCCTCACCGCCTGGCGGGATGGTGCTGTCGCTCAACAAAGCGGCTGTGCAGCCGCACGAAGCCACTACTTTGTCAATGACCAGTGGCTTAGTGCCGATGTTTTTCACCACCAGGGTTTCCTCTACCGGTGGGGCTTCGGCATAGATGGTGCCGAAGTCATAAACGTAGTTTGTGCCCTCCAGGTCAGGCAGGGCCAGGCGGGGGTTATCGCCGATGGGTACACTGGGCGGTGCGGCCTTCAGGATGTTGGGGTTCTCGCCCGGTCCCGGTCGCTGCCAGGCAGGGACCTGAGATTGAGGGGCAGTCTCCTGTTGCGGCACAACCTGACCCCCCGGTGGTTGGGCCCCGAACTGGGACGCCACCCGGGCACCGGCCTGGGGATTGGGCCCAGCCAAGCTGCGCCCAATCCAGAAGCCAGCCACCAGCACCGCGGCCAGGCCGATGACGATCAAGAGACCCCACACAGCCCGGCTGTCTATCTGAATGACCACTGTAGAGGGCTGATTAGCGTTGGATGGATGGGAACTCATGATAACCTCCTCACCTCTATTTTCCTGCGCCCTTCTCCGCGAGCAGTTGCTCAATCACCGCCTGGAAGCGCTCCCACGGCTGAAAACCTGTGAGCAGCCGGCCGTTGACCATGAAGGCGGGGGTCCCCCGGCCACCGGCCCGACCGGCTTCGTCCGTGTCGGCCCGCACCTCGGCCAGGTACTTTCCTGAGTCAGTGCAGCCCTTCAAGGCTTCCGCGTCCAGCCCCAGCTCTGCCGCCCCGTCCAGGATGATCTGCTCGGGGTTGGGCCGCCTGACCCACGCGCGCTGGGCGCGGAACAGCCAGTCGTGCATGGGCCAGTACAGGCCCTGCTCACCGGCGCACTCGGCCAACTGCGATACCCTCTCCGACAGCGGGCCGAAGATGACGAAGTCTTTGTAGATGTAGCGGACCTTGCCGGTCCGAACGTACGCTACATCCAGTAGCGGGAGCACCTCGCGTGCGTGGCGCCCACACCACGGGCACTGATAGTCGGAGTACTCGACGATGGTGATGGGCGCGTCAGGGTCACCTTTGACGGCGAAGTCCTCGGGTTCAGGCTTAAAGTCCCTGCGCGGTGGGGGCAGCAGGGCTGGGGCCCTGGTGGCTGCCTGTGCAGCCGGGGTTGCCACACCAGGTGCCGGGGATAGCCGGCTGGCCGGCGGCACTGACGTCGCATAGGGGTTAAAAGTGCCCGGATCGACCTGGCTAACGCTCCGCCTGATCCAGATCCCCAGGCCCAACATGGCCACCATAACGACCAGGGCACCCAGCCAGCGCCCCGCTCGCCGGTTAACGGTGACCACCACTTGTCTGGCAGTTTCACTCCGGGATTGTTTCATGACTCGGTACTTCCTGTTCTTTTGGGGGACGGCTGCGTGGCCGTCTCCCCGGCGCCAGTGCCGTCAACGTCGCCTGAACGGCCCCTCGACCACCACCGGTGGGTCACAGAAACGGCACCGGACCCAGAAGCCGGAAAAAGTAGATGCTCAGGTACCCCAGGAAGTTGGTGTAGATCATGATGCCGATGGCTACTAGGAACAGCCCGCTGACAACCTCCACCACCCGGGCGTGGCGGTTCAGCCGCCGCAGCGCTCCCCCCATCCGGTCCAGCCCCAGTCCCACTATCAGGAACGGCACCCCCAGCCCGGCCGAGTACACTGCCAGCAACAACGCCCCCCGGGCCACCGTCTGGCTAGTGCTGGCCAGGAGCAGAATCCCGGACAACACGACACCGATACATGGCGTCCACCCCGTCGCGAAGACCGCCCCGATCAGGTACGATGACAGGTACCCCAGCTTCGGGTTGCCAAGGAAGGATAGTTGCCGGCTCTGATAGAGGAAGGGGATCTTGAGCACCCCCATGGTGTGCAGCCCCAGGATGATCACCAGGACTCCCCCCACCTTCTGAGCCAGGGGCACCACGTCGTAGAGCACGTAGCCGATGAGCCCCACGGACGCGCCCAGCAGGGTGAAGACGCTGCCGAAGCCCAGGACGAAGCTCAGGGCATGCAGGAAGGTAGCCCGGCGGTCGCTGATGACGACGCCCTCAGCGGTCTCCACGGCAGTGCCGGACAGGTACCCCATGTAGGCCGGCACCATGGGCAAGACGCAGGGCGAGATGAAGGACAGCAAGCCGGCCGCCAGGGCCAGGAAGATCGAGATTTTCTGGGGTTCCATCTGCTTCTGGTCACAGAGCTGGCACGTACTCGTGAGGACATTTGACCATCAAGCTGTAGGCGGCGAAGGCCCCCGCCGCAGTGAGTTCTCCCTCTAAGATGACAGTGGCCCCTTCCCGAAAGGCATTGGGCACCAAGTCACGATAAACGATGGGCAACACCTGACCATCGCCAGCGACCGTGAACCGCAGGGTATGATCAGCATTGTCCCATTGGATGGAGCCGGCTACCACCGGGCCGCCAACCCTCACCGTCCGCCCCTGCAGCATCTCTTCTTGGGCCATCAACTCCTCGACGGTGAGATAATAGTTAGCCAGGGTAGAATGGGTGAAGGCATAAAAGAGATGAGCGAACACCGGCGCCAGGATCAGAGCGGCGATGAGCACTTTAATCTTTATGGGCAAACGCAGCTCCCTTCTACCTCTCTGGACTGGCCCGGCCATACCAGCCTGGCAGGCCCACACCCCGCCCTGTGAAATAGATATTTCACGGGGCAGGCTGGCAGGCCTTTGTACGCTGAGCCCGGCGGCGCCTGTCCTGAGCAAAGCTTGCCCTGAGCGAAGTCGAAGGGTCGAAGGATCAGCCCCGGGCAGCCAGGTCAGAATCCTCCTATTGCCCCAGAAGCGCCTCGATGATGGTTACCAGTTTGGTCTCGTCAATGGGGCCGATGTGCACCCCGGCCATCTGGCCATCCTTATCAACGAAGAAGGTCTCCGGCACCCCGCGGATGCGATAGGCCTGGGAGATCTTGCCCCCCTTGTCGGGCCCGTTGGGGTAGGTGATGCCGAACTCCTCGATATAGGCCCGGGCCTCGCGCTCGGTATCCATGTAGTCCACGCCCACGAAGACCACGCCCCGGTCCCTGTAGGCCCGCCACGTCCGTTCCAGGAGGGGTGCCTCGACCCGGCAGGTCGGGCACCAAGAGGCCCAGAAGTTGATCACCACCACCTGCCCCCGCAGGTCAGCCAGAGACAGCTCTCCTCCCTCGAAGAGAGGCAGGGTGAAGGAGGGCGCCTGCCCCTCTTTCACCGGCCCGGCCCCCCGTACCCGCAGACCGTAGCTGAAGAGGGACAGCAGGCCCACCACCGTGGCCAGGGCCATGATCTGGGCTACTGTCCTTTTCCCCGAGCCCCCTATCCTTTCCTCCCCCATCGCCCCTTCGCTTTCTTCGGGAAGCTATTCCCCCTCCTGGGGCCATCGCACATCAGCCTTGATCTTGAAGCGGATCTCACCACTTGCCCATCGCGACTCCTGGCTTTCTGCTCATTTGGCCACCACGTTGGCGGCGACGGTGAACTCCACCAGGGGGGCGTCAGGGTCGTTGGACTTGATCCGCACCTTGCGGGTGATGAAGCCCACATCCTTGTTCACCCGGGGATCGTAGGTCACCCGTAGTTCCCCCTCCCCGCCCGGCGGGATCCTGTTGGCGCTGACCAGGGCCGCCGTGCAGCCGCAGGAGGAGCTCACATCCTCGATCACCAACTCCGTGGTCCCCGGGTTGGTGATCTTGAAGGTCTTCTCCACGATCTGGTCCGGCGCGATGTCCCCGAAATCGTAGGTGTAGTTGATGGCCTCCAGCTCCGGCAGGGCCACGTGGGGGTGATCCCCATCGGGCTCGTGGGCCTCGACGGGCCAGGAGGCCTGTGTGACCGGCGGCTGCCCTTGTTGCTGCTGCCAGGGCGGCACCTGCTGCGCGCCGGGCTGCATAGGGATGGCCTGTTGCCCGACCGCTGGCTGCGCCAGGGCGGCCTGGCCTCGGCCAGCTGGGCTCAGGCCGCCCTTCCCCACCCACAGCCCCACAAGGAAGACGGCCAAAACGCCCAGGATGGCTACCAGACCGTAGAAGGCGCGCTGATCCACCTTGATGATCACCGCCCCGCTGTCCGTTTCTCTCGTTCTGTCCATGTTCCCCTCCTTTGTTGTTGAAGGGCAACACCCCCTCTTCAGGCCCCCGTAGCTCGCCACCAGTATATCACTTTGTGGGGCGGCCCACAACGGCCGTCCGGCCCGTTATAGACCCAGCAAAATGGCCTATCGTTAAACAGGCCAGCAGTGGGCCAAATGGCGGGGTCAAGGATAGGGCATCTGGCGGGGAAAGGGGGCTCGAGTTCCCCTTTCCCCAGCCCCAGGCGTTGAACCATGCAGCGAGTGATCCGCCGACTGATGGCGGCCATCAGACCTGCCATCGGTGGGTAAAGGGTACACATCGTGCCGTACCTTCACCACCACACCTCTTCTTCTCATAATAAGCTGCAACACACCTCCGCCCACTCCACCCTCAGCGAGAGGGAGCGGGCATAGTCAATGGATGCCTCGCTGGGATAGGCCAGGGTGTTGATGCCGGCAGTGATGGCCAGGCGCTCCATCCTGGCTTTGGTCGGACCGGGAGGACGGGCGCAGCCCAGGCTGATCGGCCGCTCAGGATTCAGGATGCGGGCCACAGCCGCCAGCCGACTCACGACCTCAACCGAGGGGGCTGGGAAACGGGCCATGGGCGTGTTCGGCAGGGGGTTCAGCACCACCAGGATGATCACCTCGGGCTCAGCGGCGGTGATCATCTCCAGCGCCGCCAGCTCCCCCCGAATCTGGCCGAAATGCAGGCCGACCACGATGTGCGGAGCGATGGCCAGGCCGGCCTCCTTCAGCACGGCCAGGGTGGCCGCATAGTCCTGAGGTCTCTTGTCCAGATGATACACCTGGTGGATGGTCTCCTCGTCACCGATGACATCCACCAGGACCTGGTCCACGCCGGCCGTTTTCAGACCCTGGGCCGTGGCTTTGTCCACCAGGCCGGTGTGGACGATGACTTTGAGGCCCCGGGCTTTGAGATAGGCTATGGCCTTCAGGTGACCGTCCAGGGGCACCCGGCCCTCGCGGTCAGCGCCGCCGCTGAGGAGCACCCCCTGGCATCCTCTGGCCACCAGTTCATCGGTCAGGTCTCGCAGGGCTTGGGGCGAGGGGGCTGGATACATGCTCTCCAGCAGTTGCCCCTGGCAGTGCTCGCACCGCAGCGCGCAGGCCCGGCCGGTGATGCTGATGGCGGCGAAGCGGTCCGGGTTGTTGCGGAAGCCCTCGATCTCATAGCGCTTGGCCCCGGGAGCAGCCAGCTTCAGGAGGGGCGGGAAGTGCATCTGCCGAAGGGTCCAGGCTTCGACCAGCAGCTCATGCAGGGGACGGCGGTACAGAGCTTCGATGTCCATCACCCCTCCCTCAGTCCCTCTCGCAGTTGCAGCCGGATGAGGGCGATGTCCTCCACCTCTGGCGGGAAGGGGTAGTTGCGGATGGGTTGCGAGGGTCGCTCGTTGCCGAAGGGACGGTTGCAGGCCACCTGGCCATCCCGACCCGGGCAACCGGAGGTCATGAAGGCCGACCCCTCGGCCACCATGTCCTCGGTGTCCAGCCCGAAGTCTACCACCTGGCCCGCCGCGTTGAAGGTCATAGCCTCCGCCCGACCGTACTTCTGGTTGATGATGTAGCGAGCCAGTTGCACCCGGCGATACTGGCCGTAGCCGGGTTGGGGCCAGTCCGCCAGGGGGGTGCCTCCTTCAGGGAAGAAACTGAAGAGGTGGGTGTGGGCTCCCAGGTCATGGGCCCGCTGGATGGTCTCGATCATCTCCTGCTCCGTCTCCCCCAGCCCGACGATGAGGTGCACGCCTACTCTGTACGGCCCGAAGACCTCCACCGCCGCCTCCACCGTCCGCCAGTAATGCTCCCAGCGATGGGGACCGCCCACGCCCGTCCGCCGGTGGTGATCGAAGAGGGTCGGGGTGGCGGCGTCAATGGCGATGCCGGCCATGTCGGCTCCAGCGGCCCGAGTCTCGGCCAACATGGCCCGGGGGTCGGTGAGCAAGGTGGGGGCGATGAGGGCGCTGATGGGCAGGTCGGTCTCTCGGTGCAGGCGGGCGACGACGGCGTTCAGGTCGGCGAAGGCCCGCCGGTGGGTGATCATGGACACGCAGACCCGCTTGAGCTGGCCGTCCACGGCCCGGGTGTGGGCGATGATCTCGTCCAGCGGGTAGGTCGGCCACTGGACGCGGATGAAGGTGCGTTTGTCCTCCGGGGTTAACTCCCGTCCCCGGGATAGGCCGCAGTAGCTGCACCGGCCGATGCAGCCGTCCCGATAGGTGAGCAGCAGGTTGAGCCCGGTCAGCCGGGCGTCGCGGCGGAAGCGCCCCTGCATGAAGCCGAGCGTGATAGCTGCCGCCAGGCTGGTCTGGACGTATTCAGGGCTTTCCACGGTTTACCTCCCTTGCGTGATGCGTGAAACGTGAAACGTGATGCGTCAGCGGATGTCCTCGCTCCGTAGGCGGGGAAGGCCACCCAAGTCGGGTGCAGAAGCGCGCTCAGGATGACAGGATCCCGGCTCCAACCCTCTTCGAGAAAGCGCCGCTTGGCCAGCGCATGGGCCAGGACGCCGCCCAGATAGTCTCGCCACTCCTGTTCGTACTCGCTCAGCAGGCTGGGGTCGTTCAGCAGAGCAGCGTGGGCCGCAGCCCGACCGGCCATCTGCCCACACAGGCAGGCATGGGCCACCCCCGCCCCGGTGATGGGATGGGTCTGTCCGGCCGCGTCGCCCACCAGGATGACCTTTCCCTGCCAGGTGTGCGCCGGGGGACCGGCGCAGGGGATCAACCCTCCGCTATAGCCCATGACAGCCGAAGGCCGGATCTCCAGACTGTCCAGGAGGTGCGCCAGGGCCTCTTTGGGGCTCGGCCCGCTGTTGCCCCTCACCCCCACGCCCACGTTGGCCGCCCGGCCTTTGGGGAAGAGCCAGCCGTAACCGCCGACGTAGAGGGGGTCGAAATAAACCTGGGTGGCCTCCACCGGCCTCTCCAGGTGCACCTGGCACTGGGCAGCAACCAACATCTTGCGGTTGGCCTGCCCCATCCAGCCTGCTACGGTTGACCTGGGCCCGTCGGCTCCGACGATGACCTTAGCCCCGACTTGGAAAGTTTTCCGCCCCTGCCTGACGACCATGCCGTCGGCTGTGGGCTCCAGAGCCTGGGTCGCCAGCATGACCTCGGCCCCGGCCCGGCGGGCGGCAGCGGCCAGGCCCTGGTCGAACAGGGCGCGGTGGATGACGTAGCCGGCGGCCGGCCTCTCCACCACCTCTCCGTCGGGCAGATGGGTGCGCATGACGCTGATCTCCTGGGCTACCCAGTCTGACGACCAGGGCACGTGCGACTGAAGTTGACGGGGCACGTACTCGGCGCACTGCACCGGCAGGCCGATCTCCCGCCGCCTCTCCACGACGAGCACCTGTGCCCCGGCCTGGGCCGCAGCCAGGGCCGCTGAGCTGCCGGCCGGCCCGGCTCCGACAATGACCACGTCGTAGCGTTGTATGGTCATGTTACTTCCTCAACCATGTGGGCCACCACTCGCCTCAGCAACCCCAGCCTCAAGTCCGTCTGATTCTCGTACTGGCCACGGTAAGCCTGCTGCTCCTGGCCCAGATCGTAGCAGGTGGAGCTGT
>JBHIEC010000013.1:0-23380 GCA_046760425.1 Anaerolineae bacterium | reverse complement strand
GCGTGACCGCTTGTCAGGTGAGCGCTTGCGAGGACGCTAGTCCGCCCCCTCAGGCTTGCGCCTGCACTCCCCTTATGATCTCAGGGCGGTTTTGGACTCTCACCGAGATATCCTGCCCATTGTAACTGTTCACCTAGACTTCCCTCTTCCCAGGTGAACAGTCCCCATGTCAATCGACCCTTGCACGAAGCCCCCGTTTGTGGTAGACTTAAAGCCGTGGAGAGGCACCAGAACGGCGCGTTGGTCTACTATCGCTTCGCCAGCCTGGCCCGGCACCCGGAGCTCATCCACGGGGTCTTCACGCGATTGGGGGGGATGAGCCAGCCGCCTTACGCGTCCCTCAACGTAGGTCACACCGTCGGCGACAACCTGGAGGCGGTGGAGGCCAACCACGCTTGCATCTGCCAGGCCCTGGGCATCGCCCGGGAGGCCATCGCCACTGCCCGCCAGGTACATGGAAGCCGCGTGGCCGTGGTGGGAGGGGAGGACTGCGGGCGGGTCCTACCCGCCACTGACGCCCTGGTCACCAACGTGCCCGGCGTAGCGCTGATGCTACGCTTCGCCGACTGCGTGCCCCTTCTCCTGTACGACCCCCTGCGGCGGGCCATCGGCCTGGCCCACGCCGGCTGGCGAGGCACAGTGGAGAAGTTGGCCCAGAAGACGGTCCTGGCCATGGTCAAGGCCTTCGGCAGCCGCCCCCGGGACCTGATCGCCGCGCTCGGGCCGGCCATCGGCCCCTGCTGCTACCAGGTGGGGGAGGAGGTGGCCCGAGCAGTGCGGGAGGCCCTGGGGGGTGGGGCTGGCCTGCTTCAGGAGCAGAGCGACGGCTCCCTTCATTTCGGCCTCTGGCGGGCCAACCAGCGACAACTGGCTGCCATAGGGGTGGAGCGGATCGAAGTGGCTGAACTCTGCACCGCCTGCCGGGTGGACGAGTTCTTCTCCCACCGGGCGGAGAAGGGGAGAACGGGACGGTTTGGGGTGGTGATGGGGCTCAGGGAGAAATGAAGGAACTGAGGGAAACGGATGTCATAGACATCGAGGCCAGTTTACAGGAGGTGCGACGACGGATCGCCCAGGCCGCAGCCAGAGTAGGGCGGGATCCCAACGGGATCACCCTGGTGGCGGTGACCAAGAGGGTGTCCGCTGAGCGGATCGTCGCCGCCTATCAACTGGGGATCCGGCACTTCGGCGAGAACCGCGTCCAGGAAGCCCAGGCCAAGATCCCAACCGTGAACCGCTGGCTGGAGGCAACTCCGCCCCCCGGCCCGACCTCGGACTTTGGACTCCGGACGGCTCGACTGAGCGGTTCGGCTGAGACTTCGGACTTGACTTGGCACATGGTGGGGCACCTGCAGCGCAATAAGGTCAAGCGCGCCCTCGAACTCTTTGACATCATCCACTCGGTGGACAGCGTGCGGCTGGCCCGGGAGATCAGCCGCCGTTGCCAGCGGGCCGAGCGAACCATGCCCATCCTGCTGGAGGTGAACGTCTCCGGGGAAGGTACCAAGTACGGCTTCGCCCCCGGTGAGATAAAGGCCGCCGTGGAGGACATGGTGACCCTGCCCGGCCTTACCATCCAGGGCCTAATGACCATGGCCCCCATCGTTGAGGACCCCGAGGAGGCCCGTCCCTACTTTCGGCGGCTGCGCCAACTGCGGGATGAGCTGCGCGGGGGGTTCCCCCAGGTCGAATGGCGCCACCTGTCCATGGGTATGACCGACGACTTCGAGGTGGCCGTGGAGGAGGGGGCTACCATGGTACGCATTGGTCGAGCGATTTTTGGTCAAGAGAGTACTTCCCAGAAGCCCGCGCCGTACATTTTCAGGCAAAGGAGAGGATGAGATGTTGAAAGAGACCAACCTGGCCTTCATCGGCAGCGGGGTGATGGCCGAGGCCATGATCAAGGGGCTGCTGGGCAAAGAGTTGGTGGATCCGGCTCGCATCATTGCCAGCGGTCCCCGGCCGGAGCGGGGGCAGGAACTGGAGGCGCGCTACGGCGTGCGGGGCACCACCGACAACCGTCAGGCGGCGCGGGAGGGTAAGATCGTCGTCCTGTCAGTCAAGCCCCAGGTGCTACCTGCCGTCCTGCCCGAGCTACAGGGGCAGATCCAGCCCCAGGCCCTGGTGCTGTCCATCGTGGCCGGGGCCAGGATCCGCAGCATCGCCAGGGGGCTGGGCCATTCGGCCATCGTGCGCTCCATGCCCAACACGCCGGCCCAGGTGGGCGAGGGGATGACCGTCTGGACGGCCACCCCCCAGGTGACGGAGATCCAGAGGGCTCAGGCTCGGGCCATCCTGCAGGCCCTGGGCGAAGAGATTTACGTCGAGGATGAGGGCTACCTGGACATGGCCACGGCCCTGAGCGGCACGGGGCCGGCCTACGTCTTCCTCTTCATGGAGGCCCTCATTGACGCGGGGGTGCACCTGGGCTTCTCGCGGCGGGTGGCCCAGCAGTTGGTGCTCCAGACCATGCGGGGCTCTGTGGACTTCGCCCGTCAATCAACCCTCCACCCTGCCGAGCTGCGCAACATGGTCACCTCCCCCGGCGGCACCTCAGCCGAGGCCCTCTACCAGTTGGAGAAGGGGGGGCTGCGCACCGTGCTCTCGCGGGCCATCTGGGCCGCCTACCAGAAATCCAAATACCTGGGCGATCTGAGCGAATCCCAGGAGGACTAGCCACATGACTTTACTCATCTACTTCATAAATCTGCTGTTCGATATCCTCAGCCTGGCCATCATCGCCCGGGCACTCCTGTCCTGGTTCCGCATCAACCCCTATCACCCGGCCGTCACCCTCCTGAACCAGATCACCGAGCCCATCCTGGCCCCCCTGCGCCGCTACATCCCGCCCATCGGCATGATTGACATCACCCCCATTGTGGCCCTCATCCTGCTGCAGCTCATCCGGCGCTTGCTGATCACCCTCCTGATGGGCAGCTTCTAGAATGCTGGATATCCAGCCACGATCCATGATTCATGGTCAGTCGAAGCGATAGCCGATGCCGTGCACGGTGTGGATATGCTTCGGGCTGCGGACGTTGTCTCCTATTTTCCTGCGTAGCCAGCAGACATGGACCTGCAGGCTGTTCTTGAGTCCGTGGAACTCGGTATCCCACACCTCCTTTATCAGGAACCGGTGGGTCAAGGTCCGGCCCCGGTTGCGCATGAAGGTTTCCAGCAGCTTGCATTCCAGAGGGGTCAATCTCTGCGTGTTGTCACCTGTGGTGACCTGATGAGTCTTCACATTCAGGCGCAGATCTCCAGCGCGAAGAATGGTCGGTGATCGCGATTTTCTGCCCTTGGCAGCACCCTTCTTGTCAGCCATCGTTTTATCCCCCGGCAAGCGCAGAGCATCCCAGGCCTGAACAAGACCTGAGAGCTCAATTGCTGGAACCCGTGGTGAGCAAATGGACTTCCTCACCTGCCAAACGGTGACAAGCGGTCACCGGGCCCGTCTCAAGAGCGGCCTCTGAGAAAAACGTAGGTGACCGCTTGTCAGGCTCTGGATAAGAAGCTGGCAATAAGACAAGCGAGCGTGACCGCTTGTCACCACCATCACAGTTTTGAAACTAGGGAGGCAGAAACGAAACCTGCCCCTCTTAGCAGAGAACTTGATGTATAGGGAAAGTAAGGTAGGGTTTTAGGGGAAATCGTTGCCACCTTAATTCTAAGAAGGACTCGAGAGGAGCAGGTAATTTTATTATAGCACCAAACGCGCTAGAGTGCAAAATGCTACTTACGCTCGTGGACGTTGTATCTCCACAAGCACAAGATGTTGTGG
The DNA here is from genome assembly GCA_046760425.1 of Anaerolineae bacterium. Taxonomy (GTDB): domain Bacteria; phylum Chloroflexota; class Anaerolineae; order JBHIEC01; family JBHIEC01; genus JBHIEC01. The sequence continues at coordinate 19,599 of JBHIEC010000013.1, read as the reverse complement.
GCCATAGACGCTATTACCCCCTACATGTGGGGGCAAGAATGGATTTGGAGATCCAGAAAATTCAATCTGTGGAATGCCGGTATATCTAACAAATATTTAACGAAAAATTTGACTTCCCTGTTACTCAACGTACAGGATTCGCCCGCAATTACTACAGAAGGCCAGATCCTGGCTCTGGCGCGCCTGCTGGATCTGGCTGGTGGGCAAGGTAACACCACAACCCTGGCACAGCTCCCCTACCAAGAGCGCTACCCCCCGTCCCCCCTTCTTGCGCCGCAATTCCTCGTAGATGAGCAGGTCTGGGCTGGCTATAGAGGCCCGCAAAGCCCTCCTCTGCGCCCGTAATTCAGCCAGGCGGGCCTGAAGAGCAGCCCGTTCCTCCCGCAGGTGGGCCTGCTCCTGCTCCCATTGGGCTTCGATCCCCCTCAGCTTCTCCCCTTTAGCGGCCACCTTAGCCTCCACGTCCTCGATGTCCAGCATCGTCTCCAGCATCTCCTCTTCCAGCTCACTCCGGTAGCGCTTGAGATACCGCACCTCCTCCTCGATGCCAGCCAGTTCCTTGGGGTTCCTGATGCGGCCGCTGTAGAGCTTCTCCTCCTCGGCCGTGATCTTACTGCTCAGCGTTTTCAGGTCCAGATCCTGGCGACGCAGCCGCTTCTGCAACTCAGCCAAACGCTGCTCCTCCGCCAGCAGCGCACGCCTTGCCTCCCGCAGGGCCTCACTCTCCCCCAGGCCAGCCTCGACCTCCCGGAGACGACCAACCTTCTCCTCGAACTCCAGGTCGAGGCTTTGTAACCGATAGAGGGACTGCGCTCTGCTCATAGGCCACCTCCCCGGCCTACTTGTTTACCGCGTCCTCCATCTACCACGAAGACACAAAGACACGAAGGTCACAGAACTATTCGCTTAATGCCATGTTTGATCAACGGTACCAAAAGTTTCCCGATTCGAGAGAGTGGCTCGGCTTTGGGTGGAGCACTACGGCCTGAACGGCGTAGCTTGAGCCTATCTCGGCCACGCTGTGGCGTTCCAGGCTTCGGCGTGAGTTCAGCCGAATGTCCTCAGCCGAACCGCTCGCCGAAGTCAGGCTCAGAGCACCGCTTTGTCGGAAATGGGGGCATAGTTCATTCTCTTCTTCCCCCTTTGTGTCTTCGTGCCTTAGTGGTTAATTTGAGCGTTACGGGACGGTAAACAGATACCCCCCGGCCAGCGGATTCTCACAGCCGATAGACGAATAGACAACAGCCAAGAGAGCAAAAAGGGGCAGGCCGGCCTACCCCTTTCTACCAATAGCGCTTCTTGCGGAAGACATTGATGAGCAGCACCCCCGCTACGAAGCCGCCGATATGGGCGAACCAGGCCACCCCGCCAGCCTGGGGCATACCCAGGGAAGCGATACCACTGAAGAACTGGATCACGATCCAGAAGCTCAGGACGAGGATAGCGGGCAAGCGAATGACGCGAATCATATAGCCTAGGATCAACAGCGTGTCCACCTGGGCACGGGGGAAGAGGAGGAGATAGGCCCCCAATACGCCGGCGATAGCCCCACTGGCCCCGATGTTAGGGACCAGAGAATTGGCCTGATTAGCCTGCAGGGCCACCACCCCGATCTGCGCCCCACTGGCTCCCAATCCACAGATAAGGTAGAAAAACAGGAAACGCAGCGAGCCCATGGTATCCTCTACATTGTTGCCGAAGATCCACAGGTAGAGCATGTTGCCAATGATATGGACGAAGCCGCCGTGGAGGAACATGGCCGTTAACAGGGTTAGGTAAACGGGATGAAGGCTGGGCGGGGGGATATCAACGTTGTGGATGATCTCATAGGGAACGACCCCCATGGCGGAAACGAAGCGGTTCAACGCTTCCTGAGAGGGCAAGGCCAACTCGTAGAGGAAAACAAGGGCGTTGGCGACAATAAGGAAGACAGTCACCAGCGGAAAAGCGCGGGTGGGATTGATGTCACGGAGAGGGATCATCAAGCCTCCTCTGAATTGGGTGTGGCTACCAATTGGGGGCCTTCACCCTTGCGAAGGTTTGCAGGGCACTCTCCGTCGGCAAGCACTCTTCGGAACCGTTCGGCTGAGGGCTCACGGCGAAGCCTTCGCAAGGGTTGGCCAGGCCATTTTAGCCAGACCCGGGTGAATTGGCTATTCACGTGTGGGTTAACGATCCGATATAGGTATTGTACTATAACATGCCCCGAAAGACAAGTCCGGCCTTGCATTTTCGGCCAAATGGGATTAAAATAAAGCTCGCAGTGCTCCTCTACCCTCATCCATCAAAAGGAGCCCAGATGCGAACAGCCGTGGTCGTCCCCACCTACAACGAGAGCGATAACATCGAAACCCTGGTTGAGGCCATCATGGCTTTGGGGACAGAGCTCCAGATCATCATTGTGGATGACAACTCTCCCGATGGCACAGGCCAGATGGCTGAAGCACTGGCCAAGGAGCATGCCGCCGTCCACGTCCTGCACCGCCCCACCAAGATGGGGCTGGGCACGGCCTACATCGCCGGCTTCAAACAGGCCTTCGCCCTGGGCGCCGAACGCATTATGACCATGGACGCCGACTTCTCCCACCACCCCCGCTACATCCCCCAACTCCTGGCCAAGAGTGACACCCACGATCTGGTCATTGGCTCCCGATACGTTGATGGAGGGGGGATCCGCTATTGGGATATGTGGCGGCGGGTTCTGAGCCGTACGGCTAACGCCTTCGCCAGGATGGTGCTGGGCCTGAAGGCCCACGACTGCACGGCCGGCTTCCGCTGCTATCGCCGCCAGGTTCTGGAGTCCATTGATCTGGACCAGATCTTCTCCGATGGCTACTCCTTCCTGGTGGAGATGCTCTACAAATGCCAGCAGAGGGGCTACCTCATCGCCGAGGTGCCTATCATCTTCGAGGATCGGCGGCGCGGCGCATCCAAGATCTCCCGCCAGGAAATCTTCAAGGCCATGTACACCGTTTTCCGCCTGCGTTGGGAAAAGAGCTTCAACACGCCCTTGCCCCAGCTCAAGGATAGCAAAGGATCATCCCCATGGAATACGTGACCTGCAACCTGTGTGGCTCCGATGAGACCAGGTTGCTGTACCCCAGCACGCTCCCAGAAGATTCAACTGAAGAGGACAATCAGCGTTTCCGCTGTACCAGCTCCCGTTATGGCATCCATCCGCCCATCGTCCAGTGCCAGGTGTGCGGCCTGGTATACACCAACCCCCGCTGGAAGGCAGCCTCGATCCTGAAAGGTTACCAGGAGGTCGTGGATGAAACCTACCTAAAGGAGCGGGAAGGAAGGGTGCTAACCTTCAGACGGAACCTTCAGCCCCTGGAGAATATTGTCCCCTCCATCACGGGGCAGCGACTGCTGGATGTGGGATGCCACATCGGGGTATTCCTGGAGATCGCCCAGGAGCGAGGCTGGGAGGCGTGGGGGGTGGAACCTTCCCACTGGGCAGCGGAACAGGCCCAGGCAAAGGGCTTGCAGGTGATCAACGGCACCCTGGAGGAGGCCGCCTTTCCTGATGCATCCTTCGACGTGGTGACCATGTGGGATGTGATCGAGCACCTCACCGATCCCCTGGGCGAACTGCGGGAGGTCAACCGCGTGCTGAAAGAGGGGGGGCTGCTCTGCGTTCACACCATGGACATTGAGAGCCCCCTGGCCAGGGTCCTGGGGGAGCGCTGGCCGTGGTTGATGGAGATGCACCTCTATTACTTCTCACGACGGACTCTGACCAGCATGCTGGAAAAGGCGGGCTTCGGGGTGATCCGCACCGTCATCCAGGGACGATTCCTACGCTTGGGCTACCTCGTCTCGCGGCTGGAAGCCTACAGTGCGGGATTGTCCCATGTCCTAGGTAAGCTGATGGAAGATCTGGGCCTGTCGGGGATGCCCGTACCCATCAATCTGGGGGATCTCTTCACCACCTTCGCCCGCAAGGTGGGCGAGGAATCCAGACCATGAAAGGGGGAGAAGATGATACCTCGTTGGTTTCATTGGCGGCGCCAGGGCGCAGCCCTCCTGCGTCAACAGGAGGGGCAGAGCCTGCTGGAGTACGCCCTGGTTGTCATCCTAGTAGCTATCGTCGTCATCGCGGTGCTAACCCTGCTGGGCGACGAGATCAACAACGCCTTTCAGGCCTTGTTCGGCTAGAAGTAACCACCTTGCGCTCCCTCCCCTATCTAGCTCAACAAATCAAGACGGGCCTCCTCGACCTCCTGTTCCCCCCGCGTTGCGTAGGCTGCCGGGCGGCGGGAGAGTGGCTGTGCCCCCGCTGCCGTGCCCAGATCGAGTTTATCCGACCCCCTATCTGCTCCCGCTGCGGCCGTCCCACCCATAGAGCTCGCCTCTGTGCTCTCTGCCGTCGCAATCCTATCCCTCTAGACGGCATCCGCGCCGTGGCCTATCTGGAAGGTGTGCTGCGGGAGGCCATCCACCGCTTCAAATACGAGAACCTCCAGGAGTTGGCCCTCCCCCTGGGTCAGATGCTGGCCCAATACCTGGCCCGTCATCCTCTCCCGGCGGAGGTCATCGTCCCCGTACCCCTGCACTCCAGCCGCCTGGCGGAGCGGGGCTACAACCAATCGGCCCTTCTGGCCCGCCGCCTGGCGCAGAAGAGCGACCTGCCCGTGGTGGAGAACTCCCTGCAACGGGTGAAGAAGACCGTGCCCCAGATCCACCTGAACGCGCAGGAGCGGCGGGAGAACGTGCGCCATGCCTTCCTGTGCGTGGACGAGCGGCTGAGGGGCAAGCAGGTGCTGTTGATAGACGACGTGTGTACCACCGGCGCCACCCTGGAGGCCTGCACCATCGCCCTGCGCCGACGGGGGGCCAGCTCTGTGTGGGGTCTGGTCCTGGCCCGGGGAAGATAAAAGGACTTTGCGGGCTTTCGGCCTGAGCTCAAGCGAAGGGTTGACATTTTGCCCTCAACGGGTTATAATCAGACAGTAGGACAATGCCAAGGGGGTGACACACCATGGAGCTGATCATCAAAGGTCGGAACATCGAGATCTCGGATTACCTGCGCCAGTACGTGCATAAGAAAATTGGGAAGCTGGATCGCTACCTACCCGACATCACCGAGGCCCGGGTAGAGTTGGCCACAGAGAACACCAGGAGTGCTGGCGAGATGCAGGTCGCCCAGGTGACGGTGCGGGTGAATGGCACCATCCTGCGCGGCGAGGAGCGCTCCCCCGACATGTTCGCCTCCATTGATGCCGTCCTGGACAAGATGTACCGCCAGATCGCCCGCTACAAGGGCAAGCGGCAGGACCGCTGGCGCGGACGGGGGGAGAGGCTCCCCATCCCCTCCGAGGAGTTGGAGGAGGAGGCAGAGCGTGAGATCGTGCGGCGCAAGCGTTTCCGCATGTTCCCCATGACCGAGGAGGAGGCCATCGAGCAGATGGAGCTCCTGGGCCACGATTTCTTCGTCTTCTACAACGCCAACAGCGGGGAGGTGAATGTCCTCTACCGCCGCAAAGACGGAGACTACGGGCTCATTGAGCCCGAACTGGTTTAGCCCGGCAGGACATAGGGGGTAGGGCTGCAAAGCTCTAGCCCCTTTGTGTTAGTTGCACCCAGCAAGGGGGATAGCCATACAAATAGACTACAAGAAAGACAGATCGGAGCCATCAAGAAGAAGCTGGTGGAGCTGGAAGAAGGATGACTGATGAGTATCAGGAATACCTGGAGCGCTACGAGATCTTCGGGGAGGGCAGACCTAAGCTGAGCCCGGAGGAATTCGACCGCCTGGACGATGAGATCCTGGAACTCCTGGCCCTGGAGGCGGACACGGGGAGGTTATCGCCAGAGCAGGAGGAGAGGCTCCAGGAGCTGGAATACCTGATGATCCTCTATTAGCATGGCCGAGGCCAAGACCATCCTCTTCGTCTGCACGGGCAACCTCTGCCGCTCGCCTATGGCCGTGGGGTTGCTGAAGGAACAGTTGAAGCGGCACGGGCGGCAGGGCGAGTATCGGGTGCGCTCGGCGGGGACCTGGACTCTGGAGGGCCATCCGGCAGCGCCCTATGCCCTGCAGGTCATGGCCGAGCGAGGTCTGGATATCGGCGATCACCGCTCTCACGCCCTGACCCGCGGGGATGTGGAGGCGGCGGACCTCATCCTGGTCATGACGCGGGGCCACCAGGAGGCCATCGAGGCCGAATTCCCTCAGGCACGGGGGAAAACTTATCTGCTGAGCGAGATGGTCGGTCAGAGCTACGACATCCCCGACCCGTATGGCGCCTCCCTGGCTATGTACCGCCGCTGCGCTGACGAGTTAGAGGATCTCATCGAAGACGGGTACGAGAAGATCGTGGAATTAGCGGGGACATAGAAGAACCCCGGTTTCTTTGAGAAACCGGGGTTCTGATTGCTTTCACATCCAGCCCTGGATGAACTTCGCCCAGTGGGCGTGCTCCTGGAGGTGGTGGCGAAAGAGGTGGGCGTACGTCGCCCGAGGCTCGTAGGGTCGGCGCAGCAGCCGCATATGAGCCTCCTCCAGGGTCTTGCCCCCCTTGCGGCGGTTGCAGATGCGGCAGGCGCTGACCAGGTTCTCCCAGGTGTGAGCCCCTCCACGGCGGCGCGGGACGACGTGATCCAGGGTCAGATCCTTTGTCTGCCTACCGCAGTACTGGCAGGTGTAGTTGTCGCGGCGGAAGACCTCCTTGCGGGTGAGCCTGGCCCGGGGATGGGGCCGATGGACCATGTAGACCAGCCGGATGACCGAAGGGCGGGGGAAGGCCCTCGTGGGAGTGTGAATGTACCCCAGGCCGTTCTCCAGCACCTCGGCCTTGCCCACAATGACCAGGACGATGGCCCGCCTCATGGTGCAGACGTTCAGAGGCTCATAGTTTTGGTTCAGCAAAAGAACTTTGGAATCGGCATGCATGAGTAAACCTGGTAGTGCTATGGGGTTATTGCTGTTCTACGGGAGTAGGCCAAACCTACTCGAGTGGAGACACTTTGTACAAAGGCTGGTTGTTGGCGGCCCGTTCCCACAGATCGAGCAATTCCTCCTGGTGTTGTGATGCCCACTCGATGACCATCCCCAGTACACGCGGCGGAAGATAACCTCCTATGACGATCAAGGCCTGAATATCAATCACGCCTTTGTATTCCGCGTATCTCGCGTGAAAGTGAGGTGGCGCATGATCACCGTAGAACATCTTGATGCTGATGCCGAAGAACCGACTGATCTCAGGCATATTGGATCAATTCCCGTAACTTCGGGAACAGGTCTTCGGGCTTCTTGCCTGTGATTTTCAGGTAAATCGCGTCTGGACACATATCAATCTGGTCACTCCACGCGATTTCGCCACTTGGCCCAATATGGACTCTTTGAAACTCTCGGTAGTCGTTCCAGAGCGCGAAGACACCTTTACCAGCAAATTCGGACAAATCCACGATGCCCTCAACGCCATCGGAAAACTTGACCCAGAGTCGGTAGTTATCGAGCGGTTTAACTTCTGTTGGTACAGGCATATGACCCCCTTCAGCCAACCTCAGTCCATCACAATGTGTCGGGGGGCGAAGCTCTCTAGCGCCGCTGACGAATTCTCTTGCCCCTCTTCTAGTGAGGTTCCTTTAAGGCGAGCGACTTCGTCAGACAAGGGCCTTAGAGAACGCCCTGCTCCTCAAAATCGTGATCTACTCAACTTGGGTATGATTGCACGGCCTAACGATCCCTGGATGCTATCCGAGCCGCTGAAACTGGGTCTCAACTTGCATTTGTTTGTGCTTCGGCACCTTCAAGAGAAACAGCAACCGGAATCTGTGCCATTTTCATTACGAGTCGCAGAGCCTCATTGACGGCTTCCTCTGTAGGGAAGGCTCGTGCTACGTCAGGCGCGAGGCGTACTAGGTTCGTACCGGCCCGGTAGGGTTCGACATACTTGCCTCGCACACCACCTTTCAAAAGTTGTTTCAAATCGTACTCTGGACGCAGATCATCCTCCATCTTTGTCAAACTCTCCTTTCAAATTCCATGTCGCAAGCATAGCAGAGGCGAATCCGCTACGCCAAATCCATGAACGCAGGCATTGCCGCCTCTATCGGTCTTCCCAGCAGGATCCCAGCCCCTATTTTACCACGTTCCTTCGTTTTCTTCAAGTCCTATCCGCCACAGCTTCCCGTACTTCACCAGCTCGTAGTAGGCCATCAACAGGCTCAGCAGCAGGCCCAGCCAGCCATCCTTGTAGCCCTCCAGCTCGATGTAACGGCGACGGAACTCCCGCAGGGGTTGCAGGACGAAGTTGTGGGGCCTGGCCCGCAGGCCCTGCCGGTACATGATCCGGGCCTCGTAGTTGGTGTACACATCCTGACGGGCGAAGAACTGGGCCAGGTTGTCGTAGTTGTAGTGGGTCAGGGTGTTCTCCAGGTAGCCAGCCGGGCCATCGAGGATGACCAGTTCGTGGACCTCCCGCGCCTCATCGTAGCGGGCCTTATCCCGGCGCAGGAGGCGCAGTTGGTAGTCAGGGTACCAGCCGGCGTGGCGCACCCATCGGCCGAAGATGTAGTTGTGCCTGGGCACCCACCAGCCGACAAGTTCCTCGTCCTCGATCACGCGCCGCACCTCGGCTGCTAGCTCCGGTGTGGCCCGTTCGTCGGCGTCCACGAAGAAGATCCACTCGTGCGTCGCCAGCTCCAGAGCCGCGTTCCGCTGGTCAGCGAAATTGCGAAAGGGGCGCTGGTGCACCCAAGCACCGTGGGCCCGGGCGATCTCCACGGTCTTGTCTTCGCTGAAGGCATCCAGGACAATGAGCTCATCGGCCCAGGCCACGCTCTCCAGGCAGGACCCGATGTTCCTCTCCTCGTTTTTGGTGAGCACGATGATGGATAGCTTAGCCATCGTGGATCTGAACCGTCTCCTCTGTCAGCCGCAGTACCTCGCGGTACGCCGCCAACCCCCTTTCCAGCTCATCCTGGCCTATTTCCCCTCGCCGGGCCCGCCAGCGGGCCCGCAGGATCTCCCGGGCCAGGCCCAGGCGCACGATCTGCTGCACCGCCCAGCGGTAGAAGGGGCCGTAGTGCTTCTGGAAGAGGAGAAAGCGGCTGCGCCACAACTGGACGAACATCTGGTCGCGGAATTGCCCTGTGCTCTGCGCCACGTGATGGACGACCTCGGCCTGGGGGACGCAGTAGACCCCCCAGCCCGCCCGCTTAAACCGCATGCACCAGTCAATCTCCTCGCAATAGATGAAGAACCGCTCGTCCAGGAGCCCCACCTGAGCAATGGCCTCCCGTCGGGCCATGAGACAGGCGCCCAGGGGGTGATCCACGGGGAAGGGGGCACCGTCGTACCAGCGAAGGGGATAGCGCCCGTTGAGGCGGGAGTTGACCAGGCGATGGTTCAGGGGGAAGAAATCGAGGAAGGCCTGGGCCAGGGTGGGGAAACCGAAGGCGGAGTGCTGCACCCGCCCATCGGGATAGAGGAGCTTGGCCCCCGCCACGCCCACGCGGGGGTTCTCGTCCATGAAGCGAACGAGGTCGCCCAGGGCATCGCCCTGCACCTCGGTGTCGGGGTTGAGGAGGAGGGCATAGCGGCCCTGGCTGCGGCACAGGGCCTGATTGTTGGCAGCGGCGAAGCCCAGGTTCTCCCGGTTGGCGATGAGCTGCACCTGAGGGAAGCGCTCCCGCACCATAGCCGCGCTGCCGTCGGAGGAGGCGTTGTCCACGACGAACACACGGGCCTGAAGATCGGACCCTGCCAGGGAGCGAAAGACGGATTCGAGGCAAGCGGCCAGAAGCTCTCGGGTATTGTAGCTGACCACGACTATTGAGAGGTCAACCATCCATCTTTTCCAGGAGCTGCTTAGTTTGATATTGTACACTTACCAAAACACTACAACGAATTTGGCAAAAAAGCGAATTGAGAGCCAAAAATTCGTTCCTTTCTCAATTCGATGTAGTGTTTTGGCAGCCACGTCCGTAACCAGGTAGCCTTAGGCAGGAATCTAACAATGTCCTGTTGGGGGTAGACGATTCTTGAAGGAGCAGTTCGCCTGATTTGGAAAATACTAGCTCCCCCTTCCATAACTTGCGCTGATAACCATTCAATACTCGATGGTGATCTGGGTGGGGGCCACCTCGCCCTCCACCTTGCGTACGTCCTCGTGGAAGAGGCCCACATAGAAGTAGGGATTACGACGCAGCGGTTTGTCCACGATCCGGATGTAGCCCGTCACCGTCACCGTCTTGCCCACGGGCAGGTAGTAGTGCTTCTGGCCGTTGATGATCCGCACCTCCAGGTCCTCTTCGTTGCCCAGCCGCCAGCGGTAGGGATAGCCCAGGCCCGTGACGTTGGCGTCGAACTCCGCCCCCAGGCGGAAGGCCCCCGACTCCCGAGGAAAGCCCTTGGTGTTGAAGTTCTCGCGGGTGGTGTACTCCGTGCCCGGCGGCGGGCCGGTGGTGCGGATGGGCACCGAGCCGATGTTCTTGACCACAGCCGTGATAACCACCGTCTCGCCCAGGGGGACGACGCTGGGCCCGATCTCGGCCATCTGGATGGTGGCCCGGGGGACGCCACCTTCGACGATGGTCAAGGGCGCCCTCTCCCGCACCACGTTCCCCACTTCGTCCCGCGCCTCAGCGATGACAGTGTAGGTGCCGTCGGGCGGCGGGGGGGCATCGGCGTCCACCCCGGCGTCGTAGTCGTACTGGTGCCGCCCCGGCAGCCCCGGCTCTACGGGGTTCTTCTCTTCCTCCAGGATGGAGGTGACGAATCGCCCCTGGGCGTCCTCGATCCAGACGCGCACCTCGGCCGGCTTGGTCAGGACGTAGTTGACCCGCACCCGATCGTTGATACCATCCTGGTTGGGGGTGAAGACCTGGGGGAAGACAGTGAAATCGCGCAGCTCGGGCAGGGTTGTGTCCCCGCCGACCACGGTGATCTGCCCCTCCACCCTCTCCGTGGTGTCTCTTTCGACATCCGTGGCCTCGATGACGTAGGTGTACTGGCCATCGGGCAGGACCCGCCCCTCGACGGCCCCACCGAACAGCGCCTGGTACTCCCCCGGCGAGCGGCGCCTGTCCCGACGAAAATAGCGCTTCTCCCCGTCGGGGCCCACGAAGTAAATGGACAACTGGCAGGGCCGCGAGACTTTGTAGTGGAAGGCAGCCACGTCCTCCACACCGTCGGCATTGGGGGAGATGGTGGTGGGAGCGACGGTCACATCGGAGAGCAAAGGCCCCCGTCCCAGGCAACCCGTCAGTGCCAAGAGCAGGGATCCTAGTAGCAAGAGTTTGAGTCGCAAAGGGATGGCACCTCCTGCGAGGGCAAGTTTCAGTAGATCACAATTTGTCGCTCAGAGGCGGCGTCCCCTGACAAGCGTGCACCGGCCTTTTTCCCCGGGCCCCCTTTGCTCATCCGGAGGTGCACACTTGTCACCGCCGCCGAAACGGGGCGAGGACGCCCCTTTCGAGCTAGATTGTGATATACTGAGTTTACCAGATTGAAGGCCGATAGTCAAGGTCAAGCGGCTATCGCACCGTTAGCGGCTGAGGGAGGCGAACCCAGGAGGCATCCGGGAGGAGCCGCATCTCGACCTCATAGCGCCCCGGCGGCAACTGGGCGGGGATGAACAGACTGTGGATGTCCCGCACGATCTCGCCTGGGTCCCAGAGGATGGGGGGGTACATCCCATCGGCCAGCGGATCCCTCTGTTGGAGGACGATCTCCCTCCACTCCTCGCGAGCGCTTGCGGTCACTAGGCGCAGGGCCAGGGCGTGATCGGCCCGGGGGCGGTTCACGGCCTGCCAGTAGAGGGTGAGGTGCAGGGCCTGGCCCGGGCGCAGGGCTTCCCTCTCCAGATCGAAGCCCAGGAGCGTTAGCTCCCCAGCCGCTATCTCCAGTGGGTGCTGGATATCGAAGGCCCTTAGGGGCAGGAGAGCTTTGGTCACCTCCACCTCGGTCAGGAGATACCGATCGCCCAGCGCCTCCCCGTCCTGGCCCAGGATGGGCAGCCGCTCCATGGTGGACCGCAGGTAGAGCCCCACTTCCAGGGGGTATCGCCCCGGCGGCGTCCCCGGCAGGACGACGATGGGGTACTCCTCTTGGACGACCTCCCCCACTGGCCAGCGAGAGGAGGGGTAGAAGTCGCCGCCCAGCCGTCGGTCGAGCTGACCGTAGATGTGCTCCCCCTGGCTGAGGAGGTGGGTGAAGGCGGTGTAATCCCGATCCAGGTCCCGCTGGGCCTGCCAGTAGAGCTTGAGGTTGAGCATCTCGCCGGCCTGCACCCGCTTCCGATCCAGGTCATAGCCCACCAGTTCCAACTGATCCGCGAAGTTAAGGAGCAGGAGGTGCTGGATCTGGGGTTGGGCGACGAAGGTCGCCCCCGGCTCCAGGTCGAAGAGGAGCAGGGCCAGGCCGTGGAAGTCCTCCCCCACCGTCAGACGCTGGCCGTGGCTGAGGAGCTGATTGAGCACCAGCCGCCGGGGATCGGCTAACTCCTCCTGCCACAGGATGAGCCACACCCGGTCGTGGCCCTGGGCCACGATGTCGTTGAGGGCCGCCGCCACGCTCGGCGCGTCGAGGGGTCGGGTCACCGTGGGCAGGAGCTGAGGCGGGAGGAGGTAGGTGGCCAGCTCTTCTTGGTAATAAGCGAAGGCGGGATAGGCGTGCCCCCCCACCATGACCACGGCGTCTCGGGGCTCAGCGTGGTCCCGGATATATCGGGCCACGGCGCGGAAGTCGGGCTTGGCGTAGGTCGGGTCGAAGTAGTGGTGGCTCAGGGAGAGCCCCGCCCCCGTCAGGACCAGCGCCAGGGAGAGCGCCGCCGCCCCCCGTCGGCCTGCGGAAACCCAAGCCCATCGGGTTGGCCGTGCCAGCTCCCCTAACCCCTGGGCGGCCAGCAGATAGAAAGCCGGGGTCGCGAGCAGGAGATAACGCGGGGCGAACTTGGGGCGGTTGTAGGAGAGCAGCAACAGGGCAACGATGGGGATCAGCAGATAGAGGAGCAGGAAAGAGAGGGAATAGGGATTAGGGAATGAGGGATCAGGGATGAGGGATGAGGCCCTCAACCCCCGTCGCTTGCTCCTTAACAGGGCCCATACGCCGACGGGGACAAGGAGCAGGTAAACGACGGCCACAGTTTTCGCTATCGGCCCCTCTAATGTTTCGCCCACGCTGAAGCTGAGGAGGGTCCGGGTCAGCACAGCCTTTAAGTCCAGAGTGCCGCGCCAGTAGGTGTCGTTGGTCGCCAGTTGCTCGACGGCGAAGCGACCCCAGGGCAGGAAGGCCAGGAGGACAACCCCCTGGCAGAGACCCCAGGCAGCCAGAGGGCGCGGCTGCCTCTCCCGCCAGGCCCACCACAGGACGAAGGCTGCGTGGAAGGCGAGGATAAAGAGGGTATAGAAATGGGCATAGACGGCAGCCAGGGTCGCCAGGGCGTAGGCAAGCCAGCGGGTGCGGCGGCCCCCAGTCAGGGCCCTCAGGAGCAGGTAGCTGGACAGAGCGCTGAGGAAGGTTGCCAGGGTGTACATTCTGGCTTCCTGGGCATACCAGATGTGGAAGGGGGAAAGGGCTATCAGGAGGGCGGCCAGCAGGGCGACGCTGGGGCCCAGGAGCCATCGCCGTTCGGCTGAGCGCTCACGCCGAAGCCCCAGGCGGTAGATCAGGGGGATCAGGAGCACGCCCCAGCCCAGGGAGAGGAAGCGCACGGCGAACTCTCCTCGACCGGCCAGGGGGAGCCACCAATGGAGCAAGAGGAAGTAGAGCGGCGGATGATCGCTGGCCGAGACCTGAGCCAGCAGGGCTGGGAGGCTCTGGCGGGCGTAGTAGACGCTTAACCCCTCGTCGTACCAGATGCTCTGGTTGGCCAGGCGGAAGCTGCGCAGGGCGAATGCCAGGAGGACGATCGCCAGCAGCAGAAAAGCTCGTCGCTTGAGGGGAGAAGGCAACCTCATCGTCCACCTTTGTGGTCTCGTTTTCCTGCGCCCATTATAGCAAAAAGCCCCCCAAGGGGCAAATTGGGCTTGCCTTTTCTTTGGGTTGGGTATACAATTGAAGTGGGGGCAACCGCAAGGGATTGCCCCTACCCGGGTGTATGCGCTGGGCGGTTACCGGCAGGTTTACCTCACAATGATCACCTACCAACAGGCTCTCGACTATATCTACAGCTTCGTGGATTACGAGAAGAAGGTCGCCGACCGCTACGCTCCGGCCCGCTTCAACCTGGCCCGCATGGAACATCTGCTGAGCCTCCTGGGCGACCCCCATCGCCGCTACCCCTCGGTCCACATCGCCGGCACCAAGGGCAAGGGCTCCACGGCAGCCATGATGGCCAACATCCTGGGAGCCGCTGGCTACCGCACTGGGCTCTATACCTCCCCCCACCTGCACACCTACCGCGAACGGATCCGCGTCAACAACCGCCTGATCAGCGAGGAGGAGGTGACGGCCCTGGTAGAGCGCCTCAGACCCCTGGTGGACACCATCGAGGACATCACCACCTTCGAGATCACCACGGCCCTGGCCTTCCTCTACCTGGCGGAGCAAGGGGTGGATTTCGCCGTCCTAGAGGTGGGCCTGGGGGGGCGATTGGACGCCACCAATGTCGTGAAGCCTCTGGTGGCCGTCATCACCTCCCTCAGCTTCGACCACACCTACCTCCTCGGCGAGACCCTGCCCCAGATCGCCCGGGAGAAGGCAGGCATCATCAAGCCGGGGGTGCCGGTGGTCAGCGCCCCCCAGCCGCCGGAAGCCCTGGCCGTCATCGAGGAGGTCTGTCGGGAGAGAGGAGCTCAACTCACCGTCGTGGGACGGGATTGGACCTGGCAGGCGGGGGAGGCGAGTCTGGAAGGACAGAAGTTCAAAGTTCAAAGTTCAAAGTTCAAAGTCCAAAGTTTGTGGATTCCGCTTTTGGGTCGACACGAGTTGATCAACGCCACCACGGCCGTAGCTGCCATCCACCTGTTGCGGGAGCAAGGGGTCGGCGTCCCAGCGGGAGCAGTGGCCCAGGGGCTGCGCCGGGTGCGCTGGCCAGGGCGGCTGGAGATACTGAACAGGAGGCCGCTCCTGGTGGTGGATGGCGCTCACAACGGGGACTCGGCGCGGCGTCTGGCCGAAGCCCTGGGGGAGTACTTCGGCTACCGACGGCTGATCCTGGTCTTTGGCGCCTCGGCCGACAAGGACATCGCCGGCATGCTCAGAGAGCTCCTGCCTCCCACCCAGGCGCTGATCCTCACCCAGGCCCGACACCCTCGTGCCGCCGACCCACGGTGGCTGCGGGAGCAGGTGATAGCGTGCGGAGCCAACCCCTCCACAGAGGTCGTTATCGCTGCCCCGGTGGCTGCCGCCCTGGAACGGGCCCTGGCCATAGCGGGGGAAGAGGACCTCATCTGCTTCGCCGGCTCCCTGTTCGTCGTGGCCGAGGCAAGGGAGGCCTGGGCCGAGAGGGCGGGACAGGGGCTGCCGGAGCGAGACCCGCCGGCTGGTCGCTGGCCGCCCATCATGCAGGCAGTTCCCTGATGTTGAAAAAACCCCGGAATTGTGGTATAGTACTAATAACCATCCCAATGTGCGGAGGCAAACGTTCATGGTTGAGAAGGTAGCGAGAAAGGGAACCGAAAGCAAGAAAGGGATGTCCGTTCTAGCCGAGTACCCCCTCCTCCCCGTGCGGGACACGGTGCTCTTCCCTCACATGGTCACCCCCCTCTTCGTGGGACGCGACCGCTCGGTGAGGGCCGTGGAGGCGGCTATGAATGACGACAACATCCTGGTCGTCGTTGCCCAGCGGGAGGCCGAGACCCAGGAGCCCACCCCCGACGATCTCTACACCATCGGCACCGAGGTGATCGTGGGGCGGATGCTGCGCATGCCCGATGGCACCACCAGCATCCTGGCTCAGGGGAGAGGACGGGTCAGGATCCTTGAGTACACGCAGACGGAGCCTTATTTCAAAGCACGGGTGATGCCCCTCTTCGAGATAGCCGAGGAGTCCCTGCCTCTCGAGGCCTTGCGGCGGGCCGTGCTGGCCCTCTTCGAGAAGTGTGTGGAGCTGAACCCCTCCCTGCCCGAAGACGCCTACGTGGCGGCCATGAACACTGACGAGCCCGGCTGGCTGGCTGATCTGATAACCTCCATCCTCAGCCTGGACGTGGCTCAGCGCCAGGAGATCCTGGAAACCATTGACCCCACGGCCCGCCTGCAGAAGCTGAGCATCCTCCTGGCCCAGGAACTGGACGTCTTGGAGTTGCAGAGCAAGATCCACTCCCAGGTACAGGAGGAGGTGGACAAGAGCCAGCGAGAGTACTACCTGCGGGAGCAGATGAAGGTCATCCAGAGCGAACTGGGTGAGGGAGACCTTCTGACCCGTGAGATCAACGAACTGCGGGAGAAGATTGCTGCCGCTCAGATGCCCGAGGAGGTGCAGAAGAAGGCGGAGAAGGAGCTGGAGCGGCTGGCGGAGATGCCCCCCGCTGCCCCCGAGGTGGGCATTATCCGCACCTACCTGGATTGGCTCATCGAGCTGCCCTGGACCCAGGCCACCGAGGACAACATGGACATCGCCCGCGCGGCGAAGATCCTGGAGCAGAACCACTACGGCCTGCCCAAGGCCAAGGAGCGCATCCTGGAGTACATCGCCGTGCGCAAGCTAGCCGCCGACAAGATGCGCAGCCCCATCCTGTGCTTCGTGGGCCCGCCGGGCACGGGCAAGACCTCCCTGGGGCGGTCCATCGCTCAGGCGCTGGGGCGCAAGTTCGTGCGGGTGAGCCTGGGCGGCATCCGCGACGAGGCCGAGATCCGTGGCCACCGCCGCACCTACATCGGGGCTTTGCCCGGGCGCATCATCCAGACCATGCGGCGGGCGGAGACCATTAACCCCGTCTTCATGTTGGACGAGATTGATAAGGTGGGCATTGATTTCCGGGGCGACCCCTCAGCCGCCCTGCTGGAGGTGCTGGACCCCGAGCAGAACTACGCTTTCTCCGACCACTACCTGGACGTGCCCTACGACCTGTCCAAGGTTATGTTCATCACCACGGCCAACATCCTCGACCCTGTCCCGCCCGCCCTGCGGGACCGCATGGAGGTCATCTACTTCCCCGGCTACATCGAGGAGGAGAAGCTGGAGATCGCCAAGCGGTTCCTCATCCCTCGCCAGATGGAGGAGCACGGCCTCAAGAAAGGTTCTCTTCGCTTCTCCGATGCGGCCCTACGTCATATCATCCGCGAATACACTTATGAGGCGGGGGTGCGGAACCTGGAGCGGCAGATCGCCAACATCTGCCGTAAGGTGGCCCGGATCACGGCAGAGGGCAAACACGCCCCAAGGCACGTCACCGTGGGATCGCTGACCAAATACCTGGGGCCGCCAAAGTTTATCCATGGCATGGCCGAGGAGCAGGACGAGATCGGCGTGGCCACGGGGGTGGCCGTTACCGAGGCCGGCGGCGACATCATGTCCATCGAGGTGAGCCTCATGGAGGGCAAGGGGCAGTTGATCCTGACAGGGCAGTTGGGCGAGGTGATGCAGGAGTCGGCCCAGGCGGCCCTGTCCTATGCTCGCGCCCATGCCAGGGAACTGGGGATCAAGCCCAAGATTTTCGAGCAGTCGGACATCCACATCCACGTGCCCGAGGGGGCCATCCCCAAGGACGGGCCTTCGGCGGGGATCACCATCGCCACGGCCCTCATCTCGGCCCTGGTGCAGCGCCCCGTCCATCGCGATGTGGCCATGACGGGGGAGATCACCCTGCGGGGGCGGGTGCTGCCCATCGGGGGGTTGAAGGAGAAGGTGCTGGCCGCCCATCGGGCGGGGCTGAAGACCATCCTGTTGCCCAAGAAGAACGAGAAGGACATGGTGGAGATCCCGAGGAAAGTGCGCCGTGATCTGAACTTCGTCTTCGTCAACCGCATGGACGAAGTGCTGCCCGTGGCGCTGTTGGAGATGCCGAAGAAGGGGCAGGTGAAGAGGAGTAGGAAAAGTGGCTGACGTGATGCTTCCTGTGCACGAATCTCAAGTGATCGAGCTAGCCCGGCAGCTCTCGCCAGAGGGTAGACGGGCTGTGTTGCGGGCCCTGATACCCGATTTGGACCAATTTGAGGCCCTGGTAGATTATGGCGATGAACGCATCCGTGCCCTGTGCGCCGAACGGGGTATTGACTGGGATAGTTTGTCTGAAGAGAAACGGGAACAGTTGATTGACGACCTGCTGCACGAGGAATAGCCGATGCCTGAGCGGGTCGTCTTCGACACCAATGTGTTGATCTCAGGGCTGTTGTGGCGTGGCAAAGCTTATCAGTGCCTATTGCTAGCACGCTCTGGCGTTGTCCAGGCCATTTACTGTTCGGAGATGATGGCCGAGCTCTCTGAAAAGCTACGGGATAAATTCCGTTTCTCCGAGAACCGCATTCGTGCCGTTGTCCACGACGTGCGACGCTTCGCCGAGCGAGTGGAGATCAGCGGCACACTGAGTGTCGTGGAAGCTGATCCTGATGATGACAAATTCGTCGAATGTGCCGTTGTTGGCAGGGCGGATGCAATTGTATCCGGTGATCGGCATCTATTGGATATGGATCGTTATCAGAACATCCCGATCCTGAGTGCTGCCGAGTTCATCGAGTGGATCGCCAGCCGACCCACGCTAGCCAGGGAGGAATGAATGCCAGTCCATTGATCTTGAACTTGGTCGCCAACGGGATGACGACCGAGGAGATCATCCAGGCTTACCCATATCTGGAGCCAGAAGATGTTTATCAGGCGCTGCGTTACGCCGCGTGGCTCGCTGACGAATCCGTTACGAAGGAGAAGGTTCCGGCATGAGGTTCCTGGCCAATAGATGAGAGGTGCGTGAAAGAGGCTGCGGGGCTGGCGCTGGAGGAGGAAAGAGTCATGGAAAACCGACAAGCACTGCTGGCACGTATCACCGTCAACCCCAAAGTGCTGGTAGGAAAGCCTACGATCCGAGGTCTGCGCATCAGTGTGGAGCAGATTCTGGACGCGTTGGCTGCCGGCGTGTCCGAGCAGGAGTTGCTGGAAGAGTACCCCGATCTTGAGCCCGAGGACATCCGAGCGGTTCTGCTCTACGCAGCCGAGCTGATCTCCATGGAGCGTGTGTACCCGGTGGCACAGCCAGCATGAGCCAAACCACCTTGCGTTTTCTGGTGGATGTGAACGTGGGGCAAGCCATTGTGGAATGCCTACACCGCGCTGGATACGATGCTGTTGCCGTGCGCGACCTTGATCCGCGTATGGACGACGTGGACATCCTGGCGCTAGCTGTACGAGAACGGCGAATCATCGTGACCATGGATACCGATTTCGGAGAGCTGGTTTATCACTCTGAGCAGCCTCACGCGGGCGTATTGCTCTTGCGGATGCCCGGGGCTCGACGCGACGAGAAGGTGCGAATTATGGAGCGCATCCTGGCTCAGCACGCGGATAAATTAGCTGGCCATTTCTGCGTGTACCAGAGGGGTCGGCTACGGATACGAACTTGAGCAGGGGCTTACTTTGCCTTCGTAGATCGCATGGACGAGGTGCTGCCCGTGGCGCTGTTGGAGATGCCGAAGAAGGGGCAGGTGAAGAGGAGGGGGAAAAGTGGCTGACGTGATGCTTCCTGTGCACGAATCTCAAGTGATCGAGCTAG
>JBHIEC010000012.1:0-23874 GCA_046760425.1 Anaerolineae bacterium | reverse complement strand
GTGAAGTATCACCTTTCAAGCAGACACTGGCGGACCAGATTCACGAAGTCATGCCGTTCCCAGGAATCGTGCGCCAGGGCCAGGTCCTCCAGTCTCTTCGCCAGTCCGTGCATCTGGTTATCGTCGAGATCTCTGCAACACCCATCAAATCTATCCGACCGCATACGTTTGTTCAGAACGAACCACCCACGACCTTCGAGACTCATCAGCCTGTCGCCTGGCTAAGCTACTGGGCGGCGTCCCCGCCCGAACGGGGCGTGCTTGCGGAGTACCGAGACTCATCAGCTTATCGCCTGTGCCGGTATTGCTGCGCCCAGCAAGGCATCAACCTGGGCCGTCACCTGCACGTCCGTGTAGTGCATGAGCTGGATGGCCCTGGCCGGGCACTCGGCGGCGCAGATGCCACAGCCCTGGCAGGTGGCGGCCTCGATGTGGGCTGCCCCCAGGATGCCCCCGGCACCCCTCACCTCGGTGGCGATCCTGGGCACCTCGTAAGGACAGATGCGGAGGCAGGTCAGGCAGGCCGTGCACTTGGCCGGATCCACCACAGCCACCACCCCCCCGGCCCGCAGAGTGGGCCGCGACAGGATCGTCGCCGCCCGGGCAGCCGCCGCCTGGGCCTGGACCATGGTCTCCTCCAGGAGCTTGGGATAGTGGGCCAGGCCGGCCATGAAGATGCCGTCGGAGGCGAAGTCCACCGGGCGGAGCTTGATGTGAGCCTCCATGAAGAAGCCGTCCAGATCCACCGGCACCTTGAGGAGGCTGCCCAGCTCCCTGGCCCCCTCGGCCGGGACGATGGGCATGCTCAGCACCAGGAGGTCCGGCTGCAGGGTGATCTCCTCCCCGAGAACGGGCTCCCAGACCCGCACCTCCAGACGCTCGTCGGCCTGCACCCGGGGCAGATGCTCGTCGTCGTAGCGGATGAACAGGACACCCTTCTCCCGCGCCCGGGTGTAGTAGCGCTCCTTGAAGCCGTAGACTCGGATATCCTTGTACAGTATAGTCACCTGGGTTGAGGGACTGAGCTCCTTGATCTTGAGGGCATTCTTGAGGGCCGTGGTGCAGCAGATGCGACCGCAGTACCTGTCGGCCGGGCCCACGCACTGGATCATCACTACGTCTGAAGGCAACGAGTTAACGGGTAATGAGTCAACGAGTAAGGGGTCAATGAGTTCCGAGGCAACTGTTTCACTTGTTGACCCATCGCCCCGTCGCCCCGTTGACTTCTCCGCCAGCAGGGCCTCAAACTCCTGCTGCGTCACGATGCGGGGATCGCTGCCGTAGCCGTACTCTGGACCCCGATACTCCCGTCCGCCCGTGGCCACGATGATGACGCCGACGTCGAGGGTGAAATCAGTAGACAAGGAAACAGGTATACTTTCCACCGTAACCGTGAAATTTCCAACGTGGCCACTGACCTCCCTCACCTCAGCGCCCCGGTAGACGTGGATGAGCTCGTTTTCCTCCACCCGGCTCACCAGGGAGCGCAGCAGGGCCTGGGGGTCGGCACCGTCCAGGGTGTAGTAGATGTGGCGCAGGTTGCCGCCCAGTTCCGCCTCTTTCTCCACCAGGTGGACGGGGAAGCCCTGCTGGGCCAGGGAAAGGGCAGCGCTCATGCCGGCCACGCCCCCTCCGATGACCAGAGCCGCCTGCTTCAGGGGCAGCTCCACATGATACAGGGGCTGCAACCATACAGCTCGGGCCACGGACATGCGCACCAACTCCTTGGCCTTGCGGGTGGCCCCCTCCCAATCGTGAGAGTGGACCCAGGAGCACTGGTTGCGGATGTTGGCCATCTCGAACAGATACGGGTTCAGGCCGGCCTGGCGGATGGCCTCCTGGAAGGTGGGACCCAGCAGGCGTGGTGAGCACGATGCCACCACCACCCGGTTTAAGCCCAGCTCTCTCACCCGCTCTATGATGGCGGCGATGCTGTCCTGGGAGCAGGCGTACAGAAGGTCCTCGGCGTGCACGACACCGGGCAGGCTTCGGGCGTATTCAGCCACGGCAGGCACATCCAGAAATCCGCCGATGTTGTTGCCACAGTGGCACACGAAGACCCCGATGCGCGGCGCTTCGCCGGCCACGTCCCGCTCCGGTGGATACTCGGCGCGGCGACTCAGGGTCCCGCGACTGGCCGCCAGCAGCCCCCCCGCCTGGGCCGCCGCACCGCTGGCGTCCACCACCGTCTCAGGGATGTCCTTAGGCTCGGTGAAGGGGCCGATGGCATAGATGCCCGGCCGGCTCGTCTGCACGGGGTCGAACCGCACCGTGTGGCAGAAACCGTAGTCGTCCAGCTCGATGCCCAGATCCCGCGCCAATTTGCGAACACTATCCGAGATCTCCATGCCCACCGAAAGCACGACCAGGTCGAATTCTTCCTCAGTGATCGGTGCCCCCTGTTCCCTGACATAACGCACGATGAGGTTATGGCTTTTCGGATTCTCCTTGACGGCGGAAACGCGACAGCGAACATACTCGATGCCGTACTGCCCTCGGGCGCGGCGGTAGTACTCTTCGTAGCCTTTACTGAAAGCACGCATGTCCATCATGAAGACGTGCACATCGGTGTCGGGCTCGTGCTCCTTGGCCATGATGGCCTCTTTAGTGGCATACATGCAACACACGGCGGAGCAGTAGTCGTGGTTCTGATCCCGCGAGCCGATGCATTGCAGGAAAGCGATTTTCCGGGGCCGCTTGCCGTCCGATGGCCGTTGTATATGTCCACCCGTGGGGCCCGAGGCCGAAAGGAGCCGCTCGAACTGCAGGGAGGTAACCACGTTAGGGTAGCGGCCGAAGCCGTACTCCTGGGACAGCTCGGCGCGGTAGGCCTGGTAGCCAGGGGCCAGAATGACGGCCCCCACGTTGATCTCCTCGATCAGCTCCACCATGTCGTGGACAATGGCCCCGGCTTGGCAGGCATAGACGCACTCCAGGCACTCGGAGCAGAGGCCACATTGTAGGCAGCGTTCGGCCTCGGCCCGCGCCTGCTCCTCGGTGAGGCCCAGAACAACCTCTTTGAAGCTGCCCACCCGCTCCTCCACCGGCAGCAGAGCCGGCTCGATGCGGGCCCGCCGCTCGATCCCTTCTGCCTCCATCCGTTCCAGCGTCTCCTGCTTGTTCCACTTGGCCACTGGCAGGGCCGGTTTCTGCGGCTCCTGCAGGGGTTCGCCCCGCAGATAGCGATCAATGGAAGCCGCCGCCCGGTGGCCCAGGGCCACGGCGTTGATGATGAAGCCCGCCCCGGGCTGGGCGCCGCTGCTGGCGAAGATTCCAGGGATGCTGGTGGCCAGAGTCTCCGGATGGCCGAGAAACTCCTCGAAGCGGGGATGGAAGAAGGAGAGGTCGGAGAACTGGCCCACGGCGCGGATCACGGTATCCACGTCCAGGGTGAACTCCGAGCCCGGCAGGGGACGATAGCCCTCCTGCCCTCGCTGGACACGGACGCACTCCAATCCCACGACCTTCCCCTCCTGGCCCAGGATGCGGGTTGCTATGCAGTTCTGGAGGATCTGGACCCCCTCGCTCTCAGCCTCGTCCATCTCCCACTGGTAAGCTGGTATCTCCCCCTTGGAGCGACGGTAGACCAGATGGACCTCCCTGGCCCCCAGACGCAGGGCGGTGGTAGCGGCGTCCACGGCGGTGATGCCACCCCCCACCACGGCTACCCGCTCCCCGATCTCCACGGGTTGGCCCAGATTGACCCGCCGCAGGAGGGCGATAGCGGATATGACCCCGGCCAGGGTCTCCCCCTCGATGCCCAGCCGCGTCCTCCTGGTGACCCCTGTGGCCAGGTAGACGGCGTCGTACCCCTCGGCCAAGAGCTCCGTGGGATCGCTGATGGGGCTGTTCAGCTTCAGTTCCACACCCAGGGCCAGGATGTCGTCAATGTCCCGTTGCAGCACCTCCTTGGGCAGACGGTGTTCAGGAATGCCCACCCGCATCATGCCTCCGGCCACGGGCAGGGCCTCGAACACGGTCACGCCGTACCCCAGCTTGACCAGATCCTGGGCGGCGGTGAGGCCGGCGGGTCCAGAGCCGACGACGGCCACGCGCTGGGGACGTGTCTGCGGCACCGGCTGGGGTTTCTTGTGCTCCCGGGCATAAACATAGTCGGCCACGAAGCGCTTCAGGGCCATGATGTTCACGGCCCCATCCACGGGGGCACGGTTGCAGCGCCCTTCGCAGGGGTGGTGACAGGTGCGGCCGCAGACGCTGGGGAAGGGGTTATCCTCTTTGATGACCCGCAGGGCGTCCTCGTAGCGGCCGGCACGGATGAGGGAGATGTAGCCCTGGGCCCGCTGCCCGGCCGGGCAGGCATCACGGCAGGGAGCCACGCCCCGTTTCTCGATGGCGAAGGCGTTGGGGATGGCCTGGGGGTAGAGGCGGTAGACGGCCTTGTGCTGGACCAGGCCCTCCTCGTACTGGTTGGGCACGGTAACGGGGCAGACCTGGGCGCAATCGCCGCAGCCGATGCACTTGTCCAGGTCAATATAGCGGGGCTTGCGCCGCAGCCTGGCGGTGAAGTTCCCCGCCTCCCCCGTGAGGCCGATGACCTCGGTATCGGTCAGGATCTCGATGTTCCGGTGGCGTCCGGCCTCCACCAGCTTGGGCGACAGGTTGCACATGGCGCAGTCGTTGGTGGGGAAGGTCTTATCCAGTTGGGCCATGTGGCCGCCGATGGCCGACTTGGCCTCCACAAGGTAGACCTTGAAGCCGGCCTCAGCCAGGTCCAGGGAGGCCTGGATGCCGGCGATCCCCCCGCCGACAACCATCACCGCGCCCACCACTTCACGTTCCGCAGCCATACCTCCACCTTCCCTTGTCTACTTTCTACTTGTCTACTTTCTACTTGTCTACTTTCTACTTGTCTACCTGTCTACTTGTTCCCTTGTCCACCTGCCCCGTTTTTCAGTGGGTTCGGCCCCAGCCTCCTGATCCGCTCCGTCATTTCCGTGGCCGCTGCAGCGAAGGTGCCTCCCTGCCCGCCGGACATGAAGAACATATCCAGCCGCTCGCCCCCCAGTCCAATCTGGTCCAGGAGCTTTTTGGCGTAGCCCACCCGCGCCCGGCCCCGCTCATTGCCCTTGACGTGGTGACAGTTGCCCAGGGGGCAGGCCACGACGTAGACCCCGTCAGCGCCCTGTTCAAAGGCCTCCAGGATGTACTGGACGTCAATCTTGCCTGTGCAGGGCAGCTTCACCAGCTTAACGTTAGGCGGGTAGGCGATGTGCAGGGCCCCCGCCGTGTCAGCGGCCATGTAGCCGCAGTAGATGCAAGTGAAGAGGGTGATCTCGGGTTCGAACCCGTTTCCGTCGCTCATGCTCTTTTCCATGCAGTCCTACGCCAATACCCTCTCCTCCACCGGCGGGAGCCATCGCCCCAACAACCCCGCTTCCGGCACCATCACCTGCTCATCGGTGTAGCTCACCAACTGGATGGCCTTGGCCGGACACTCACCAGTGCAGGTGCCGCAGCCCTGGCACTTGGCCGGCTCAATGTAGGCCGCCCCCAGGATGCCGCCGTTGCCCACCCGATGAGGGTCAATGACGGGGATGTGGAAGGGACAGACGCGGGTGCAGGTCAGGCAGCCCACACATTTGCTCTGATCCACCACGGCCACCACGCCACCGATATAAAGGGGCTCCTTGGACAGGATGGTGATGGCCCGCCCCGCCGTGGCCAGGGCATGGGAGATGCACTCCTCGATGAACTTGGGGTAGTGAGCCATGCCGCACAGGAAGATACCTTCTTCCATGAAGTCCATGGGCCGCATCTTGAGGTGCGCTTCCAGGAAGAAGCCCTCACGGGACAGGGGGACCTTCAGAATCTCTGCCAGCCTGCGGTTGTCCGGCCCCGGGGCGATGGCCATGCTCAGGGCCACCACGTCGGGCTCCAAGATCAGGCGTTGTTTCAGCACCGGCTCCTGCACAGTCACCCGCAATTGCTCGTTGATCACCTGCACGGTGGGCCTGGTACGGTCCGTGTAGCGGATGAAGATGACCCCCTGACGGCGTGCCTCGGTATAGTACTGCTCGCGGAAGCCGTAGGTGATGATGTCCTTGTAGAGGACGATAACCTGACAGGCCGGGTTAAGCGCTTTGAGCATGAGGGCATTCTTCATGGTATTGGTGCAGCAGGTACGGCTGCAGTAATCAGCCTTCTCGCCGTAGGGGCGCACGCACTGGATCATCACCACGCTCTTGAGTCTGGCCACCTCTTCGGGATCGCGGTTGATCCACTCCTCCAGATCCAGTTGGGTGATGACCCGGGGATCCTGGCCCAGAAGGTATTCCGTGCCCCGGTACTCGTTTCCACCCGTGGCCACGATGGTCACCCCATGCTCGATCACGGTTTGGACAGGCTCCGAGCCGTCGCGCCGCGTGACGAGGGTGGAGCGGAAGTTGCCTACGTGGCCCTCGTGCCGCACCAGTTCCGTCTCCATGAGGACGGTGATGCGCGGATGGTTCTCCACCCAGGAGATGAGGGAGCGGGTGAAGAGGCCCGGATCGTCGCCCTCGGCGGTGTAATGGATGTGGTGCAGGTTACCCCCCAGCCTCTTCCCCTTCTCCACCAGATAGACATCGAAGCCGCTGTCAGCGATGGCCATGGCAGCCGTCATCCCCGATACCCCTCCCCCCAGGATCAGGGCTCGGCCTTTGGGGGCCAGGGCCGTCTTGTAGACCGGCGTCAACGTATGAGCGCGGGCCACAGCCATACGCACCAGTTCCTGGGCCTTGCGAGTAGCCGCTTGGGGCTGATCGGCGTGCACCCAGGCGCAGTGCTCGCGGATGTTGGCCATCTCCAAGAGGTAGGGGTTGAGCCCCACCTCGCGGATGAGCCGCTGGAAGAGAGACTCGTGAGTGCGGTGACTGCAGGCGGCCACCACCACGCGGTTCAGATGGAATGCCTCGATGGCTTCCTTGAGCCGCGCCTGGCCCTCGGGCAGGCAGGCGTAGGCCATCTCCTCAGCCAGGACTACACCCGGCAGCCCCTGAGCGAAGTGACAAACCTGGGACACGTCCACCACGCCGCCGATGCTGGCCCCTGACAAGCGGTCACGCTCGCTTGAGTTCATTGCTAGCTGGAACCAAGACCCGCGTGTCCGCTTGTCACCACAGCGGCAGACGAAAACGCCCACCCGAGGAGGCTCGCCCCTCACATCCCGCTCCGGGGGATACCCCCCTCGGGAAATGAAGGGGTACTCGCGGCTGGCCTGGAGGCGACCCACCCGGGGAGAGAGGAGGCGTACAGCCTCTCCCGCCGATCCGCTGGCCTCGATGAGGGTCTCGGCGATCTCCTTGGGGGACGAGAAGGCTCCACAGACGTAGATGCCCAGGCGGCTGGTTTCCAGAGGGGCGAACTTGTTGGTGTTGCAGAAGCCATACTCGTTAAGGTCAATGCCCAGTTTTCGAGCCAGGACCACGGCCTTGGGCGGCGGCTCTGACCCCACGGAGAGGACGACCAGGTCGAAGCGCTCTTCCCTGAGCTCCCCCGCTTCCGAGAGATAGCGGATCAGCAAATCGTGGGTCTTCGGATCTTCCTTGAGGGCCGAGACGCGGCAGCGGGTGTATTTCACCGCGAAGAGGTCGCGGGCCTGCTCGTAGTAGGCGTTGTACTCCTTGTTGAAGGCGCGCTCGTCCATCATGAAGATCTGGCACTTGACGCCGGGCACCCGTTGCTTGGCCAACAGCGCCTCCTTGGTGGCGTACATACAGCAGATGGAGGAGCAGTAGGGATGCTCCTGATCCCGGGAGCCGATGCACTGCAGCCAGGCGATCTTGCGGGGCGGTTTCCCATCCGAGGGACGGATGGGGATGCCTTCGGTGGGTCCTGAGCGGCTGGCCAGGCGCTCGAATTGCATGCTGGTCACCACGTTGGGGTAGCGCCCGAAACCGTACTCCTCGCTCTGGCGCGGGTCGTACAGCTTGTAGCCCACGGAGAGGATGATGGCCCCCACCTTGACCTCTTCGGACCAGGCCTGCTCGTCCAGGTTGATGGCTCCGGTGGAGCAGATCTCCACGCAGCGGCGGCAGTCATGGCAATAATCGCCTTTGTCAATCACGTAGGCGTTGGGGATGGCCCGGGGGGCGCTCTTGTAGATGGCTTTGCGGGTGGCCAGGCCCATCTGGAAGCGGCTGGGCAACACCACGGGGCAGATCTGCGCGCAATCCCCACAACTGGTGCACCGCGTCACATCCACATAGCGGGGGTTGTGAAGCAGGGAGACGGTGAAAGCACCGGCTTCCCCCCTCACGTCTGTGACCTCGGTGCTGGTCATGATCACCACGTTGGGGTGCTGGTTGTGATCCATGAAGGCCGGGGAGATGGCAGGGCGGGTACAGCCGTAACCGTGATCGGAGGTGCCCCGACACAGCACGCAGTCGTGGGTGGGGAACATGAAGCCCAGTTGAGCCACGATACCGCCCAGGCCGGGGGTGGTCTCGACCAGATAGACCCTGATCCCCGCCTCGGCCAGGTCAATGGCAGCCCGCATGCCGCCCACCCCGCCACCCACCACCATGACGGTGCCTACCCCTTCTTCAGCATGGCTATTCAACACGGTGACTTCCCTTTAATCGGCAACTGGGATTTCTACCTCTCGCAGCTTCTGCTGGCGTCGGACCAGATCAGACAGCAGCGTGCTCTCCAGCCTGCGGTTCAGGTCCTCCTGGGCCTTGCACCACACCTCGTGGACGGGGCAGAGGGCATAGCGGGGGCAGTTCTCGGGACGGATGGAGCAGCAATTGAGGGCCATGGGCCCCTCCACGGCCTCGATGATCTGGCGCAGGTTAATCTCATGAGCAGGCTGGCCCAGAGTGATGCCCCCTGAGACGCCGCGATAGGTGCGCAGCAGCCCCGCCTTGGCCAGTTTGGGGATGATCTTGGCCAGGAAGACGCGCGGGATTTCCTGGCGCTCCGCAATTTCGGGGATCACGGCCTTGGAGTTGGGGGGGAGGGAAGCAATCTCCACCATGGCCCTGACACCGTAGTCCGCTCTTCTACTGAGTCCCATGACCGTCCTCCCTTTGATCCTTGGCAAACATGACTTTTCAAGTCACATTCTACCACACTTTGGTCTGAATTGGGTCCAAAGGAGGTCAAAATCCAGTCCAAAATGTGCTTTTATGGGCCTGACCCAGACCATATGGAAAGGGGTTCTGCTAAGTAGCCAGGCACCACCAGAACCCCTCCCCATTCTCTAGGAGCACCTAAGCCTTGCGAAGGTTGGCCGCCAGCCCAGGTGCCGGTTGGCGTCTGCCAAGTCCACGAAGCTCAGGAAAGAAACCTTCGCAAGGCTTCAGCTTGAGTTCTCTTCTCCCACGGCCCGCTTGGCAGAGGTCAGGGTATTCTTCAGCAACATGGCGATGGTCATGGGGCCCACGCCGCCGGGCACAGGGCTGATGGCTGAGGCCACCTCTTTCACCTCGTCGAAGGCCACGTCGCCCACCAGCCTGTACCCCCGCTTGGCCGTGGGGTCCTCCACGCGGTTGACCCCCACGTCAATGACCACGGCGCCCGGCTTGACCCAGTCGCCCCGCACCATCTCCGGCCGCCCCACGGCCGCCACCAGGATGTCTGCTCGGCGGCAGATAGAAGGCAGGTCTTTGGTCCGCGAGTGGCAGGTGGTAACCGTGGCGTTGGCGTGGAGCAGGAGCATGGACACCGGCAGGCCGACGATATTGCTGCGGCCCAGCACCACCGCTTCGGCCCCCTCGATCTGCGCCCCCACGCTCTCCAGCAGCACCATCACCCCGTGGGGGGTGCAGGGGATGAAGAGGGGCTCCCGCCCCTTCATGGCCAGGCGGCCGATGTTGATGGGATGGAAGCCGTCCACGTCCTTCTCCAGGGCCACCGTCCCCAGGATAGCCTCCTCGTTCAGGTGCCCGGGCAGGGGCAACTGGACCAGGATGCCGTGGACGGAGGGGTCAGCGCTGAGCTCCCGGACCAGCTCCTCCACCTCCTCCTGGGTGGCCTCCTCGGGCAGCTTGTGCCCCACGGAGCGGATACCCACGTCGGCGCAGGCCCTCTGCTTCATGCGCACGTAGGTCTGAGAGGCCGGGTTCTCGCCCACCAGCACTGTGGCCAGCCCTGGCACCAACCCGTGCCTGGCCTGCAGGGCCTCAACTTCCTGGCGAATCTCCTCGCGGATGGCCCCCGCAATGGCCGTACCATCAATGATCTTGGCTGTCATCTCCCCCTCCTTCAGTGGTCAGACAGTTGGGTAACCCTTACTGGAGTGCGGGCGCAAGCCCGCAGCCTTGCGGCTGCACTCCGTACAACTTGACCCATCAGTTATGTAAGGGTGAAGACCAATCTGGCTACTGCTGCAATAGATATTCATAGGCGCTGAGGGCCGCCTTGGCCCCCTCGCCGATGGCGATGAGCACCTGCTCAGCGTAAACATTGGTCACGTCGCCGGCGGCGAAGATGCCCGGCCGGCTGGTACGATTGGCGCTGTCCACCTTGATGTGGCCCTTCTCATCCAGTTCCACTAGATGTGCCACCGGACCCGAATTGGGCAGCAGGCCCAGCTCCACGAAGATGGCATCCACCTCCAGCTCCCGCCGCTCGCCGTTCCGGTCAACGACAAGGCTGCGGGCATAGCGGTCCCCCTTCACCTCCCGTACCCGATAGCCTTCCAGGACGGTAACGTTCTCCGCCTGCTGCAGCCTCTGGCCCAGCCGCGAATCCAGTTCCCCGTGGCTGGGTGCCACCAGGTAGACGTGGCGAGCGATCTGGGCCAGTTCCGCCGCGCCGCGCAGGGCCAGGCCGGCATCGCCCACCACGGCGGCCTGGCGGTCAATGAACAACTGGGCATAGCTCACCGCCGAGTAGCACAGACCGCGCATCATAAACTCCTGCTCGCCCGGCACATCCATCACTTGGCCCCGCGCGCCGGTAGCCACAATGAGGGCTCGGGCCTCGTGGCTCTTCCTGCCTCGGGTATGGACGACGTAACCCCGGCCACGGGCCTCAACCTTCTCCACGGCGTCGAAGCTGCGGGCGAACTCCAGGTACTCGATCTGGCTGGCAAAACGGTCCACCACCTCCCGCCCACTGATGACCTGATGCCGTTCCACATAGGGCAGTTGCAGGGAGTAATTGGTCTTGCCACCCAGGTTCTTGGTGATGAGCAGGGCGTCCAGCCGCTTGCGGATGGCGTAGACGGTAGCTGTGAGTCCGGCTGGCCCACCACCGATAATGATCAAATCATGCATCTTTGACCTCCAGTCGTCAGATGTCAGTAACCCATGAATCCAGAACTGGGACCCAAGAAGTAGCTTCCGCTCCTGAGGCCAGAAACCGGGTTTTTTCTCTGGCAGAGAGCGCTGTGTGGCCAATGCCCTTGGCTTGAAAGCGGAAGGTACTTTTCCCAGACAAAAACCCGGTTTCTCTGGTTCCATGTAACCAGTAGTCAGACAGGAGCACGATCCGACTGGCACCCAGCTACTCCCCAGGCGCAGGAGGGATGAAGCCCTCGTCCATCAGGAAGTGCGTCATGTCCCGCGAGCGCCGGATGATCTCGGTGGCGTGCTGGAACAGATCATCGTAGCTGGCCTCCAGCCGGGTCACGCCCTGTTCCTGGGCCTTGAGCCCTACGGCCGCTGCCTCGCGGGGGAAGACTTCCCAGTCGTCCATGGTGGGCAGGATGTGCTCCTCATCCAGACCCCGCTCCTCAGCCATGCTGGCCAGGGCGCTGGCCGCAGCGTGGCACATCTCATCGGTGATGGTCCGGGCCCGCACGTCCAGGGTGCCACGGAAGATGCCGGGGAAGCCCAGGGAGTTGTTGACCTGGTTGGGGAAGTCGGAGCGGCCGGTGGCCACGATCCGCGCCCCGGCTTCCTTGGCCTCCCAGGGCCAGATCTCGGGGATGGGGTTGGCGCAGGCAAAGACGATGGCGTCCTCGGCCATCCTGGCCACCCAGTTGGGCTTGATGGTGCCCGGCCCCGGCCTGGAAAGGGCGATGACCACGTCGGCGCCCTCCATGGCCTCCGGGATGGCACCCCGCCGATCCTCAGCATTGCTTATCTGGCAGTAGCGCCACTTGTCCACGTACTCAGCGCGGCGCTGGAAGATGTCCTGGCGGTCCTTGTGCAGGATGCCCTTGCTGTCCACGAAGATGGCCAGTTCAGGCCGGGCGCCGGCCGAGAAGATCAGCCGGGAGACGGCCACGTTGGATGCGCCGCAGCCGACAAAGGTGATGCGGACATCCTCCAGCTTCTTGCCCACGATTTTGAGGGCGTTCAGCAGGCCGGCCAGGGTGACCGTGGCCGTCCCCTGCTGGTCATCGTGCCAGACGGGGATCTCAGCCTCGGCCCGCAGAGTGTCCAGGATGCGGAAGCACTTGGGCTGGGAGATGTCCTCCAGATTTACCCCCCCGAAGCCCGGCTGGAGCAGCTTCACCGTACGGATGATTTCATCGGGATCCTTGGTGTCCAGCATGATGGGCACAGCGTCCACACCGCCCAGGTACTTGAAGAGCAGGGCCTTGCCCTCCATAACTGGCAGCCCGGCCTTGGGCCCGATGTCCCCCAGGCCCAGCACCCGCGTCCCATCGCTGACCACAGCCACGGTGTTCCACTTGTTGGTATGCTCGTAGACCAGCTCCGGGTCGGCGGCGATGGCTCGGCAGGGGGCAGCTACGCCCGGCGTGTACCAGATGGCGAAGTCGTTGAAGTCGCGGATGCAGCACTTGAGGGTGGTCTCTACCTTACCACGGTAGAAAGGATGCAGCCTCATGGCATCTTGCGCCGGCTTCTTCGCCTTAGCCAATAACTCCTCCTTAGTGAGAATCTCCTCCTTGAGCATCTTCGCTCCTCCTTGCCAAAGATATCAGACTACAGACATCAGATCGCAGATTGCAGGGGGCAGTTCTGCCGTCTGTTGTCTGTCGTCTAGAGTCGCAAGTACGAATCGGTGTAGATGACCTTGTTGAGCAAAATCTGCACCGTCTTGTAGATGGCCGCCTGCTGCGGATCGTCCATGTCCAGGTCAGAAGGTTCCAGTTCCTCCATGGCCGCCACGCGGTCATACAGCTTGAGGTAGAGAGCGCCCACGGGGGTGCTGTCGTCTCGCTCCTCGACGATGCGGATGGCCTCCTTCAGTTCCTTGTCCAGGGGGTCGGCGATGGCCATGTCCAGGCCGGCGGCCATGAGCATCACCAGGTAGACGCGGTTGATCAGAGAGCGCATCTCGTGGGGGACGCGGTTGGAGACGTTGGACAGCCCCACAGAGACTAAAGGCGGCGGGTCCCAGGCGAACTTCAGGGTGCGCACGGCCTCGATGCATTCCGGACAGTATTCCTGGCAGCCCACCACCGTGAGGACCAGGGGGTCTATGATGAGGTCCTCGATGGGCAGGCCCACCTCCAGGGCGCGGGGGATGAGCTTCTCCAGGGCGATCTCGACGCGAGCGTCGGCGCTGACGGGCATCATGCCCTTGCCCATGGTCAGGGCGATGAGCTTGGCCCCGTACTCGGCGGCCAGGGGCGGGACCTTCTCCAGGCGCTCGGCCTCGGCCGAGGCGGAGTTGACGATGGCCTTGCCCCTCCCCACCTTCTGCAGGCCGGTCTCAATGGCCGCCAAATTGGTGGTGTCGAGGGACAGGGTTACGTCGGTCACTTCCTGGATGGTATCCACCAGCCAGCCCATGACTTCTGGCCCCGTCTTCTTCTGGGGGCCGATATTAAGGTCCAAGGCCTGGGCGCCGGCCTCCACCTGACGCAGAGCCAGATCCTGGAAGAAGCCGGCATCCCTCCCAGCGATGGCCTCTTTGACCCGTGGCGAGATGATATGGATATTCTCACCTATTATGTACATGTTCCCTCCTCCTTTGGATCACTCCTCATCTCTAGCCAAGAGGGCCGCCCCCAGGGCCCCGATGATCTGGGGCTCCTCAGGGACGATGAGCTTCTCGCCGATCTCCTCCTCGATGGCCCGCACCACACCTATATTCTTAGCCACCCCTCCCGCCATGGCCACCGGCGGCACCAGCCCCACCCGCTTCACCATGCCGGCGATCCGCCGAGCGATGGCCCGGTGCAGGCCAGCCACGATGTCCTCCCGCTCCCTCCCCTCAGCTACCAGGCTGACCACCTCTGACTCGGCGAAGACGGTGCAGGTGCTGGTGATAGACACCGGGTTCCGCGCCTGCAGTGAAATCTCCCCCAGCTCCTCAACTTCCAGCTCCAGCGCCCGGGCCATGACCTCCAGGAAACGACCCGTACCAGCGGCGCACTTGTCGTTCATGGCGAAGTCTACGGCTCGGCCCCTGGCGTTGACGGCGATGACCTTGCTGTCCTGGCCGCCGACGTCAATAACGGTCCTGACCTCAGGATAGAGATGGTTGATCCCCCGGGCGTAGCAACTGATCTCCGTCACCCGCCGCTGGGCGAAGTCTATGCTGACCCGCCCGTAGCCCGTGGCCACGATGGGCCCGATCTGATCCCGCCTGACATCGGTCCCGGCCAGGGCCTTCTCCAGGGCCAGGTGGGCGGCCCGACGGCTGTTGAAGCCGGTGGGCACGATGGAATAGCTGATGATCTCCCGGCCATCCAGGATGACCACCTCACCCGAGGATGCACCCACATCCACCCCTGCGCAGTACATCTTACCCTCCCAGCATCTCGATGAACCCCTCGATGCGGGTCCGGACCTGGCCCCACTGCATGTTGGTCTCATCAATGCAATCGCCGTCAAAGGCCAGGAAGGGGATGCCTTCCCGTCTCAGACGATCACGGATAAGTCGCAGGCCCCCGGTGAAGCGGCAGCCCCAATGGTTGAAGTGCACCACGCCCTCAGCCCTGTACTTCTCCACGCTCTGAAGCATCCTCTCGATCCTGTTCTCCACCGGGCCGATGTTGAAGTTGGCCAGCATCTTCTCTGCCAGGGCCCTCAGGGGCCTCCTCTCGTCCAGTTCCTCCCACCAGATGGTGCTCAACTCCTCGAAGACGATGACCGCCCCTAGCTCGTCCTCCAGGTGGGTGAAGAGCCCCGTGGGGTAGTAGGGCTTCACGTGCATCCAGTAGAGGCGGAACCGCTGATTCTCTTGTTCGCTGGCCCCGTGGCGCACCAGGTCTTGGGTGTAGTCCCGCAGGGCCCGGTAGTAGGCCACGCCGTGGGGGCTGCCGAAGATGGAGGTGATGAGGCCCAGTTGTCCTAGCATAGCTGAACCCCGCAGGGGCGCAGGCACGGCCAGCCGCAGCTCCATGACCTCCTGGGCATACTCCCGGGCGGCGTTGGAAAGGTGGAGGGTCTCTCGCAGGCGGTCAGGATCGAAGCTCACCCCCGTGATGGCGCACAACTCCTCAGCAAGCCGCTCCAATTGCCCCTCCACGTAGGCCACACTCTCCCGGCTCCGCTCCGTGGGCACGTCGATCAAGACGAAGGGTTTCTGAGCCTGGTGGGCGAAGTTGGCCAGGGTCTGCCCCGTGGCGTCGCACAGGATGGAGGTGGAGACGTAGGCCGAGGCTGGGGGGAAGAAGCCGGCCAGGGCCAGGCCGGCCGCGTTGCGGTGGACGGTGCACAGGTCGCAGGGGTAACAGGCCTGGGCGGCCCGCTCCAGGCCCAAGGGGCTGAGGCCCCGCCCGGCCCCCAGGGCCGAGGCGATCTCGTGGTAGAAGGGCACCAGCCCCAGGCCCCATATCAGCTCTGAAGGGACGAAGACGTTAGTCCAGACAACTCGGCGGCCGCCTTCGGTGTACAGACCCTTGGCCAGATCCAGGATGAATCGCGCCGCCACCCGGTCGTGTCCCTTAAGGGAGCGGCGCCGACTCAGGGCCCATTGGGCCAGGCTCAGCACCAGACGGGACCGGAGGAGCCGCTTGGTCGCCTCGATCTTGAGCTGACCCCTATCCATGACCGCCATCCTTTGCCAGCACCTCCAGGAAAGCCTCCACCCGGGTTCGGTTCTGGCCGCTCAGCCGGACCTCCCCCTCGTCCTCGATGAGGAGGATGGGGAGGCCCCGGCGGCGCATCTCCTCCCGCACCGCCGGAAACTCGGCCAGAAACAGGTCGCAGAATTTGTAGTAAGAGCAGATGAGCCCATCAACGCCAGCGTCGGCGATGACCTGGGTGAGGTAGGCGAACCGGGCGGAAAGGTCCCGCATGCGGGGGCAGGGAGGCTTAGCCAAGTACTTGGCCGCCATGTCTCGCAGGATCTCATCTACGTCGCCCAACTCCCGGATGGGTTCCCTAAGCTCTCGCCCGTCGGCACAGCTATCCTCGGCCACCACCCGGGCCCCGTTCCCCTCGATGAGCTCCACCAGGCCCCGGTTGACCAGAAGGCTCCCCATGAGCAGAACCCTGGGCCCTCCGCCCTCCCCTTTCTCACCCCCCTCAAAGAGGGCTTGGCTCATCCGGCGGTTTGCCACCAGGGGGTCCTGGGTGTGGAGGTCATCGAGGAGCTGGTAATACCGACTGTTGGAGATGGCTCCTCGCCGCCTCTCCTCCTGCAGGCTTTGCAGCAGCTCCCGTTGGACGTTATAGGCTTTGACCGCCTCGGCCAGCTTCTCTGCGGTCAGCTCCTGGCCGTAGCGGGCCTCCAACTGGGTCACGAAGCGCCTCAGAACCCGATAGAAGTAGCCCTGACCCAGGAGATCCTTGTTGCGGGGCAGGTCCAGGAAGCCCAGGACTTCGATCTCGACGTACTCCCGCCAGACATCGTGGAAGCGGCGGCAGGCGTCGCAGGAATCCATGAAGGCCACGGCCTCCAGCCCCATCTCGTCGCCCGCCAGGAAGTTGGCCAGGGTCATCTTGATCAGGGAGCAGAAGTTGCGAGGGAGATAAGCGTCGGTGTCCACCTGCCGCCAGGGATGGGGAATCACACGCACGGGCACCCTGCCGAAGGCGTACAGGATCTCCTTGGGGAAGTAGGAGCAGAAGTAGCCCACCCTGCTCTTGTGGTTGGCCCCTTCTCTCATGGACTCAGCCTCCCGTCCTGGGGATCAGTTTGTCCGCTATCTTCTTGACCGCTCTGTAGACCGCCGAATCGCCATCTAACTCCAGCAAAGGCCGCCCTGTGCCTTCGAACACCATCAATTGGGGATCGTAGGGGATAGTGCCCAGGAGTTCGATCCCCAGCTCCTCGATGGCCTCCTGGACGGGCCGGGGCAAGCTTTCCCCCACCCGATTGACGACCAGATAAGTCTGACCCACGTTGATGTTCAGCTCTTGGCTGAGCTGGACCATGCCCTTGGCGGCGGCCACGCCCCGCAGAGTGGGATCGGTGACCAGGAGGAGAAAATCCACGTCCCGCGTAGTGCGGCGACTGAGGTGCTCCATGCCCGCCTCGTTGTCAATGACGACGTAGTTGTAATTCTTGCTCAGCCGGTCGATGATGAGCCGCAGCATGTTGTTAACGGGGCAGTAGCAGCCCGGCCCTTCAGGGCGGCCCATGGCCAGGAGGTCGAAGACATCGCCCTCCTCCAGGATAGTCCGGATGTGGTAGTCCAGGTAGTCGTGCTTGGAAATCCCCAAATTCATAGTTCCGCCGGAGACCTGAGACAACATCTCCTCCCGGATGTCGCCCACAGTCCCGTCCAGGGGGACTCCCAAGGACAGGTTTAGATTGGCGCTGGGGTCGGCGTCAATGGCCAGGATGGTGCCCAGGCCCCTCTCCACAATGTATCGGATCAGCAGGGCGGCCACGGTGGTCTTGCCCGTGCCCCCTTTGCCGGCTAACGCAATCGTTGTGGTCATAGCTCTTCAGTCCGTATCCTCTCAATTCTTTGCCCATTTCGACCCCTTTTCCACGAACTCGGAATTTGAACCTCTTGGTGGGGTAGAAAAGTGACTTCCGCCTGCTGCCAATACCAATAGGTGTTTGCAGCCGTAGGTCGCCTTGTTATGCCACGGCCTCGGGCATGACTTTGTACTCTACAGGCAGCAATCTCGCAAGGTTGAGATGTTGGGAGGCGTCAAGAATCTCGATGCCTACAATTCTATCCCCCTCACCAATGTCGAGCACAATATCCTCAGAAAGGCGTCTGTTTATTACGGTCTGCTTCTGGTCATCCAGACGGATGTAAAGCAGGTCTTTCTTGACATCATACAGAATCTGCATTTTGGCCCTCCCATTTTCCGTAAAACACATAGACCGTTACCGTGACGATGAGATCCTTCTCCAAGGCATAAATCACTTCCACCCTCTTTTGCTCGTAGAACTTACCATGTCGTTCCTGCTTAAAATCATAGACTTTGGCCTTTCCGAGACGACCATGCTTTGCTGGAATCGGAGTCCCGCTATTGATCACGTCTTTGATTTCTTCTTCGTTCGTGCCGCGTTCCTCAGCACGCTCAAGGGTATGTGGATCAATCTGGATTTCCATCCGTCATTCCTTTGAAGTCCCCTCCGCAATCATCGGCCATGGCTGCAAACGATGCGCCATTCCAGACATTTTTCACCCCATCATCACCTTTACCCCTCGGCTCTCTTCCAGCACCCTCTTGACCGAGGGGAACTGCTCCAGATCCGTGTGGGGCAGGAAGAGAGCCGAGGTGAACTCGTTGTAGAACCGGTTGTCCGCTGAGAGTTCCAGGTAGGTCATCCTGTTGGCGATGTCCACCACCCGGTCCCGCATGTCGCGACGCAGGAGGGCCATGTAGGCCCCCCGCACCGAGGTGTTGCCCAGGAACTTGAAGCGGTCCCAGGGCATGTCGGGCAGCAGCCCGATCTGGATGGCCTTCTCCACGTTGAGGTACTGGCCGAAGGCCCCGCCCACGAGGATCTGCTCCACGTCAGCCAGGTCCACCCCCACGCTGCGGGCCAGGACCGACAGGCCGGCGTAGATGGCCGCCTTGGCGCGGATCAGGTTGTCAATGTCCACCGCAGTGATGACGATATCCTCCCCCGCCTCCGTCTCGTCGGCCCAGGCCACCACGTACTCCGGGCCGTGCTCCCCCTCTCGCACCCGGGGCGTGGGCAGTTCCAGGCGCAGGTTGCCCCCCTTATCAATGACACCTGTGATGAACATCTCGGCCAGGAGGGAGATGAGACCCGAGCCACAGATCCCCCTGGGGGGCCTGTTGCCGATAACGCGGTAGGTGGGCTCATAGGTGGCGCCGTTGATCCACACCTCCTCGATGGCCCCCACCGTGGCCCGCATGCCGTGCTGCACCCCCGCCCCCTCGAAGGCCGGCCCCGCCGAGCAGGCGCAGGCGATGAGCCAGTCGGCGTCGCCCAGCACCATCTCGCCATTGGTGCCGATGTCCATGAAGAGGGTCAGCTTCTCCGTCTGATACAAGCCCGAGCTCAGGACGCCGGCCGTGATGTCGGCCCCCATGTAGCTGGCCACGCAGGGCAGGCAATCCACCGTGGCCTGAGGGTTGATCTCCAGGCCGATCTGGTCGGCGGTGATGGGTGGCAGGTGGTTGACCGTGGTAACGTAAGGCTCCAGGCGGATGGACTCCGGCGGCAGGGCCAGGAAGAGGTGGATCATGGTGCTGTTGCCCGCCACTACGGCCTTGTTGATTTCTGTGGTCTCCATCTTGCGACGGCGGGCCAGCCGCTGCAGCAGCCTGTTGAGGGTACCTACCACCAGCCCTTGCAACTCCTGCAGGCCGCCGTCCCGCGAGGCGTAGATGATGCGGGAGATGATGTCCTCGCCACGGGCGATCTGAGCATTGTAATCGGCGGCCATGTCCACCACCTCGCCGCTCAGGAGGTCCACCAGGTAGATCACGTTGCTGGTGGTGCCGATGTCTATAGCCACCCCCCAGGAGCTCCCCGTCTGGTCGCCCGGCACCACGTCAATGAGACGGGGCGGGCCGTTAGGGGCCAGCCAGGTGTCCATCTCCAGTGCGGCCGTCACCCGCCACTCGGCCTGGCGCAGGGTATAGCCCAGCTTGCGCAGCACGGATAGCCCGGCCCTCACCTCGTCTATCCCGTGTTGGCGGGCCAGGGCGCGGCGGAAGCGAGCGAAGTCGTCGGTGTTGTCGGCCAGACTGGGGGGCTCGATGGTCAGGAAGACCTTGCGGATGGGCTGATCAAGCTGGGGGTTGTAGGCGAAGGGGACGGTGATTTTCGCTGCCGTCTTGTCCGTGGCCAGCCGCCGCTCAATCTTCTCCTGGGGTGGCACCAGGACTACAAGGTCGCCCTGGATCACTGTCTGGCAGGCCAGGGCGTAGCCCTCCGCCAGATCGGCAGCCGAGAGGCGCAGGGTGGAACGCCGCCGCACCTCCCCCTGCTCCACGATCACAGCACAGCGGCCACAGCGCCCCTGGCCGCCGCAGGGGATGTTGAGTTCAATGCCCGCCTGGCGGGCAGCGTCAGCGATCAGCTCGCCCGCACGGACACGGACAGCCTTGTCAGACGGCCGAAAGTGAACGGTGTACGTGGTGATCAAACCTCCATCTCCCACACTATCCTTCCATCACCTGCACAGCAGAATATTGAGGCACAGCAAGGTACCGCTCTGGCCGATGCCGATGATACTCACCCAGGAAGTAATCAAGTCGCTCAGAAACATCGGCAGAGATATAAGCTTCGTTGCATTGCTGACATACGTCAGCCGGGACATCCCTGATGACAAGCAACTCTTCACCACGCCAGATTTCCAACGTGGTTTTGCCGGGCTTCAATTCACCGCCGCATAGGTCACACCGATCAATTGTGTCGTTCATTTTCTCACCTTTCGGGTCTTGTAATCGCTTTCCCATAGGGCATCCTCCGGCTCATACAGCGTCACGATACGCAACGCTGGCTCCACGTTCCCCCTCGAACAAACAACGTGTAATGGGTCGCCCGAAGCCAACCAACCCAGGACTAGACAGGACGGGTATGGCTGATCATCTGGGTATCGCTCGATGATCTCACTAGTAAGCAGTGCCTGCTCCAGCGCGGCAATGGTGATGCCCCGCTCCAAACGGACAATAGTAGCGTGCCTCGTCAGGCGGTAACGTTTAGCGCGGACGTGATCACGGATGAAGCGCAGACTGGGTGGTTCGGGCATAATCTATCGCCTTTATGTGGTGGACGTTGCACGGGAAGAGACCTGGCGCCCGTGACCCTGCGACTTTGCGACATGGGACCCCCTACCGCCTGAGGAACTCATCAATGGCCCTGGCCGCTCGCATCCCGGCCGCCACGGCCCTGCCCACCAGATCGGGGCCGTGGACGTTGTCGCCGCCAGCGAAGATCTCCGGCCGGCTCGTCTGGCCCGTCTCCTCGTCGGCCACGATGAGGCCCCACCTGCGGGTCTCCAACCCCCTGGTGGTCTCACCGATGAGCGGGTCGGGCCAGTAGCCAATGGCCAGCACGACGGTATCCACATCGGTGATGAACTCCGAGCCCTCGATGGGGATGGGCCGGGGTCGCCCCGACCTGTCCGGCTCGCCCAGCTCCATGCGGATACACTCCATCTGGACCACGTGCCCCTTCTCATCGCCGATGAAGCGGGTGGGCACGGTCAGGTACTCGAAGCGGGCACCCTCCTCGATGGCGTGGACGCGCTCCTTAGCGGAGCCTGGCATCTGGGCCTCGGTGCGGCGATAGACGCAGGTGACCTCGGTCTCCTGCAGGTTCTGGGCCTGCAGCCGAATGGCAGTGCGCACGCAGTCCATGGCCGTGTCCCCGCCGCCGATGACGGCCACTTTCCTGCCTACCACCGGCCGTTCCCGCATCTCCTCCGGCAGGTAGTCCAGGGGCAGGTTGGCCCGCACCAGGAAGTCCGTGGCCTGGTAGATGCCGTCCAGGTCGGTGCCTTCGGCTTTGAAGGTGGCATCAATGTTGGCTCCCGTACCCAGGAACACAGCGTCGAAGCCCCGGGCCAGCAGGTCGTCCACGGTCAGGTCCTGACCCACCTGGGTGTTGCAGACGAACTGCACACCGATGCGCTCCAGGTAGGCGATCTTCTCCTCGACGATGGCCTTTTTGAGCTTGAAAGCCGGGATGCCGTAGACGAGGAGTCCACCGGGCCGGGGCCACTTCTCGTAGACCATGACGGCGTGGCCCTTGCGCGTCAGCATCTCAGCCACGGTCAGCCCGGCTGGCCCGGAGCCGACGACCGCCACCCGCTTGCCAGTGGGCGGGGGGACCTCAGGGACAGGGAAGCCACCCAGGGTCTGGCGCTGAAAATCGGCCACGAAGGCCTCCAGCTTGCCCAGGGCGATGGGCGTGCCCCGCTTGGTCACCGGGCAAGCCCCCTCACACAGCCGTTCCTGAGGGCACACTCGCCCGCAGATCTCGGGCATCGTACTCGTCTGGCGGTACAGGTCGGCGGCCTCCAGGAACTGCCCCTGGGAGATGAGCCACATGGCGCCGGCGATGTCATTGCCCAGGAGACAGGCTTTGCGGCACTTGGGATCGGGGCACTGGATGCAGCGCATAGCCTCGATTTTGGCTGCCTCCTCGTCGTAGCCCAGGTACACCTCATCGAAGTTAAAGATCCGCTCCTCGGGCGCCTGCTTTCTGTATGGCTGGTGCGGGATCTTGATCCGCTCCTTGCGATCAATCTCTCGCGTCTCGATTACTTGAGGCATCTACGCGCTCCATTTCGCAGATCACGTTGCCGTCCAGAGCTTCAGAAAGGCCGGCAGATCCACGGCCTCGCGGGGGCCCACCAGGATCTCCCAGCCCGGCAACTCCTCCTCCAGCTCGCCCATGAGCACGGCCACCGCGCCAGGGATGATCAGCTTGCGGTGGCTGATCCTGTCGGCGATGCCCGTGGTGGTTACCGCCTTGGCGATCTTCTCGGCGTCGAACTTGCCCGCTGCCCAGGCGGTGAGGACGCTCATGCCCTCGGCATCGGCCACCAGCAGCCAGCCGGGCAAGCCGCTCCCGTCCACCTCGTTGGCCACGCTGAAGTAGGTGATGGAGAAGTTGGTGGTGACCATGAGGGGCGAATCCGGCTGGGGGTTGTTGATCTCGTAGAGGCCCGGCTTGACCTGGATGGGCTTCTGGGGATCAGTGTAGATGTTCTGACGCAGGGTCAGGAGGGGGTAGGCAATAGCCGGCTGGAAGTGGTCCATGACCACGAAGCCCGCGTACTTGGCGATGTGCTGGCCGGCCAGCATCACCTCCTCAGCCACCGACTCGACCCCCTGACCCGGGAAGGTGATGATAGGGAAGCCCAGAGGCCGGAAGTTCTTCTTCAGGGCCAGGCGGCGGATCTGGGTCAGAGCCGCCAGGGACTCATAGAAGCCCAGGGCGCCAGGGTCAAGGACGAGGTCCTGGATCCCCGTCCCTTTGACCTGTTCCACCAGATTGGCCAGGGCGTTCAGGTCTCCGTCGGTGCGCACGGCCAGGGGGGCCTTGTAGCGCCTGGCCAGCTCGGCCATGGCCTGCCAGTTGTCGGCGTCAGCGGCGTAGATGAGGGGCGTGGTCCCGGCCGCCGCCTCCAGGCCGGCCTCCATGACCACCGGGTCCTGGGCCATGAGCACCAGAGGCATATCGGCCACCTCCCGCACGGCGGCGACGCATCTGGCGAAGGCGGCGGCGTCGCCAGAGGCGGCCTCCACAGCGATGCCATCCATGCTAAGGTGCAGCCCCACGTACTCCACGGAGTAGTTGGCTACCTGGGCTGCGGTGGCCTTGACCTCCTCCAGAGGCATGGTATCCCTGACCCGC
The DNA here is from genome assembly GCA_046760425.1 of Anaerolineae bacterium. Classification (GTDB taxonomy): domain Bacteria; phylum Chloroflexota; class Anaerolineae; order JBHIEC01; family JBHIEC01; genus JBHIEC01. The sequence goes on along the minus strand of JBHIEC010000012.1, from coordinate 306 downwards.
ACCAACAGCCCCGGGGGATGGTAGAAGGTCTTCTCGTGGCGGAAGAGCACCGTCTCGTTGCCCACAGAGATCTTGCGCCCGTCGCTGGAGATGGTGACGAGACGGATGGGTGGCGCGGCCGCCGCCTCCAGTTGAACCTTGGCCTCCTCCGTGACGTAGGGGCAGGACGCCAGCTCCGCCTGCTTGGCCGCCAGCTTCATGGCGAAGGCGAGACAAGTGGGGAAACCGCACTCCTTACAGTTCGTCTTAGGGAGCAGCTTGTAGATCTGCAGACCAGTCAGCGCCATTTTTCCACTCCTTGCGAAT
>JBHIEC010000011.1:0-24622 GCA_046760425.1 Anaerolineae bacterium | reverse complement strand
GCTGCGAGCGCTTGCGACTGGGGCATTATGTGCGACGGAGTGCGGGCGCAAGCCCGCCTTAACAAAGCCCCAGCAGGCTTGCGCCTGCACTCCCAGGTCCCCAACGTGATATGCTCCCGGACGCATTTGCACCTGGGGCCAAAGTGTGGTATAATTCATCCGAAATTGACAAGGCGAGGGCTCTCTTGGTTGTGAACTTTGAAGGGAGGTAGCAGTGGCACTCAACAAGCATGAGAAGGACGCCATCATCCAGGAGTACCACGTCCACCCCACGGACACGGGCTCACCAGAGGTACAGATTGCCCTGCTCACCACGCGCATCAATCAATTGATCGAGCACCTTAAAGTGCACAAGCACGACCATCACTCGCGACGCGGCCTCCTGAAGCTGGTGGGGCAACGCCGACGTCACCTGGCTTACCTGAGGAAAAAAGACGCGGCCCGTTACAGGCAGATCGTGGAGCGGCTGGGGCTACGCAAGTAGCTACGAGGGAGAGCTTAAGGAGACGAGTAGATGGGGAGCACGAGCCTGTCTACTCGTTTTGTTGGCGTATGGCCGATGGCACACGGTGTTTTTCAACTGCAGCCATCAGCCATCCACCTATAACGGCCTGGAGGTCCAGGAATTGGGGAGCGGGACCAAATCTCAAAAGTATGGGGGTTTGGTAGCGGTTCCCAGTCCCTGACCTCCAAGGCCGGATCATATGTAGTAGCCAGTAGTCAGACGGAAACGGCGCTATGGCTCTCGGTTCTGACTACTGAGCCTTCAGTGTGAGCCCAGTCGAACGCTCTGGCTACTGACCACTTCTACAACTTGGAGGGAAGGACAACATGAATAGCAGCACATTTACAGCTATGGTTGGCGACAAAGCCATCCATATCGAAACGGGCAAGCTGGCCGGCCAGGCCGGGGGAGCCGTTACCGTCCGCTGTGGCGACACCATGATCCTGGCCACGGCCACGGCTTCGAAAGAACCCCGCGAGGGGATTGACTTCTTCCCCCTCACCATTGATTATGAGGAGCGGCTCTACGCCGCAGGCAAGATCCCCGGCGGCTTCTTCCGCCGCGAGGGTCGCCCCACCGAGGCGGCTATCCTCCTCTGTCGCCTCACCGACCGCCCCCTGCGCCCCCTGTTCCCCAAAGGCTTCCGCAACGACGTCCAGGTGGTCATCACCTCCCTGTCCGCTGACCGGGAGAACTATCTGGACATCCTGTCCATCATCGGCGCCTCGGCCGCCCTGACCATCTCCGACATCCCCTTCGGCGGCCCTGTGGGCGCCGTGCGCGTGGGCTACATTGATGGCCAGTTCGTCTTCAACCCCACGGTGTCCCAGATGGAGAACAGCCTGCTGGACCTGCGCCTGGCTGGCACGGCCGAGGCGGTCATGATGGTCGAGGCCAGCGCCAAGGAGGTGCCTGAGAGCCTCCTCCTGGAGGCCGTCAAACGGGGCCACGAGGCCATGCAGGACACCATCCGCGTGCAGCACGACATGCGGGAGCAGGTGGGCAAGCCCAAGCAGGAGTTCCCCGTCTTCGAGGTGCCAGAGGCGGCCCGACAGGCGGTGCGGGCGCGGCTAGACGGGCGTCTGCCCCGCATCCTGGAGGATGCCGAGAGCAAGGAGGTCCGCAATGAGGCCCTGGAGAGCCTGCGGGAGGAGCTGATCGAGGCCCTAAGGGAGACCGTTGAGGCCAGGGATGTGGCCGTCGTGTTCGACGAGGCCCTCAAAGAAGAGGTGCGCCGCCGCATCCTGGAGGAGGGGGTGCGGCCCGACGGGCGAGGCCCGCGGGATATCCGACCTATCAGCATCGAGGTAGGGCTTTCCCCCCGCGCCCACGGCTCCGGCCTCTTCACCCGGGGCGAGACCCAGGTGCTGAGCATCGCCACCCTGGGCACACCCCGAGAGGAACAGATGATTGATGACCTGAGCCCCCTGGAGGCCAAACGCTTCATGCACCATTACAACTTCCCGCCTTTTAGCACGGGCGAGACGTGGCCCATCCGTGGCCCACGGCGGCGGGAGATCGGCCACGGCGCCCTGGCCGAGGCGGCGGTGGTGAATATGCTGCCCCCAGAGGACGATTTCCCCTACACCATCCGCGTCGTGTCCGAGGTGCTGTCCTCCAACGGCTCCACGTCCATGGCCAGCGTGTGCGGTACCTCCCTGGCCCTCATGGACGCCGGGGTGCCCATCAAGGCCCCTGTGGCCGGCATCGCCATGGGCCTAGTCAAGGAGGACGACCGCTACGTCACCCTGACCGACATCATCGGTATGGAGGATGCCCTGGGGGACATGGACTTCAAGGTGGCCGGCACCCGGGAGGGGGTCACTGCTCTGCAGATGGACATCAAGATCAAGGACCTCAGCTACGACATCATGGCCCAGGCCCTGGAGCAGGCGCGGGAGGCACGTTTGTTCATCCTGGACAAGATGGCCGAGGTCATCGCCGAGCCACGGCCCGATCTGTCCCCTTACGCGCCACGCATCACCACCATCCACATTGACCCCGAGAAAATCGGCTTCGTGATCGGCCCCAGCGGCAAGACCATCCGCAAGATCACCGAGGAGACGGGCACCGACATTGACATCGAGGATGATGGCACAGTGTACATCGCCTCCACCGACAGCAAGGGCGCAGAGCGGGCCATAGAGTGGATCAAGAGCCTGACGGAGGATCCCCAGATCGGCAAGATCTACACCGGCAAGGTGGTGCGCATCACCGACTTTGGGGCCTTCGTGGAGATATTGCCCAAGACCGACGGCCTGGTTCATATCTCCCAGTTGGCCGACTACCGCGTGAACCGCGTGGAGGACGTGGTGCACGTGGGCGACGAGATCATGGTCATGGTCACTGACATCGACCCCGAGGGCAAGATCCGTCTCTCCCGCCAGGCTGTGCTGCGGGGCTGGACGCCCGAGGAGGCCCGGGCGGCGGATCTGCGATCCCGCCTGGGCAGACGCGGGAGGGTTCGCGTCTCCTCCCGCCGGGGCAGCCGACCCCGGAGAGAGCGACGGTCGTGATTGAGTAATCCATGAACCCCACCTCGGAACCCATCAACCTGCGTGTCCCCGGGCCGACACCCCTCCCACCCCAGGTGCGTCAGGCCCTCGCCCAACAGATGATCAGCCACCGCGGCCCTCGCTTCTCCCAGCTCCTGCTGGAGGTCACAGCGGGGTTGCAGGAGATGCTGCAGACCCGAAACGATGTCCTGCTCCTGACCTGCTCCGGCACGGGGGGGCTGGAGGCGGCGGTGGTTAATACCCTCTCCCCCGGCGACAAGGTCCTCTCCGTCTCCATGGGCTACTTCGGGGATCGCTTCCGCGCCGTCGCCCGGGCCTTCGGGGCCCACATCGTGCCTCTGGACTTCGAATGGGGGACGGCGGCTGATCCGGCGGCCATCGAGGAGGCCCTGGCCCGGCACCCCGATGTGGCCGCCGTCTTGGTCACCCACAACGAGACCTCCACGGGGGTGACCAACGACCTGGCAGCCATCGCCCGCGTGGTCAAGGGGGCGGGCAAGCTGCTCCTGGTAGACGCCATCAGCTCCGCTGGCAGCATCGAGCTGCGGACCGACGAGTGGGGCTGCGATGTGGTGATCACCGGCTCCCAGAAAGGGTGGATGGCGCCGCCGGGGCTGGCTATGGTGGCTGTCAGCCCCGCCGCCTGGGAGGCCAACGCCCGGGCCCGCATGCCCCGCTTCTACTTCGATTTCGCCGCCGCCAGGCGGTATCTGGAGAGGGGGCAGAACCCCTTCACCCCCGCCGTGTCTCTGGTCTACGCCCTGCACGAAGGGCTGCAGTTGATGAGAGCCGAGGGGCTGGCTAACATCATCGCCCGTCACCGTCGGGTGGGGGAGCGGGCTCGCCAGGGGATCAGGGCCCTGGGGCTGCGGCTGGTGGCCGACGAGCGCCACGCCTCGAACACCGTGACCGCTGTGTGGGCCCCGGAGGGAGTGGACGTGAAGGACCTGCGGCGCCGGCTGCGGGAGGAGCACGGCGTGGAGCTGACGGGTGGCCAGGGCCCCCTGGCGGGCAGGGTCTTCCGCATCGGCCATTTGGGTTGGGTGACTGAGGCCGACATTGACAGCATGTTGGAGGCGCTGCGGGCCATCCTCCCCACAAACTAGCTACCCGGAGGCCTCGATGTGAGATGACGGGACAATCAACCAAACGCATCCTGGTCTGCGACCCCATCAATGAGGGCGGTATCGCCCTGTTGCGGGAACATGCCGACGTGGACATCCGCACCGGGCTCAGCGAGGCGCAGCTCATGGAGATCGTGGGCCAGTACGATGCCCTCGTCGTGCGCAGCGCCACCCGGGTGACCGCCGCCGTCATCGAGGCGGCGGACCGTCTGCAGGTCATCGGGCGGGCAGGGGTGGGCACGGACAACATTGATCTGGAGGCGGCCACCCGCCGGGGCATCGTGGTGGTCAACGCGCCCACGGCCAACTGCATCGCCGCCGCTGAGCACACCGTGGCCATGATGCTGGCCCTGGCCCGCCACATCCCCCAGGCCGACGCCTCCCTGCGCCGTGGCCGGTGGGAGAAGGGGCGCTTCGTGGGCGTGGAGGTGCGGGACAAGACCCTGGGCATCGTGGGTCTGGGACGCATCGGGACGGAGGTGGCCAAGCGGGCCCAGGGGCTGGGCATGGAGGTCGTGGCCTGCGACCCCTTCATCCCCACCGATCACGCCGCCCGCCTGGGCGTCCCCCTGCTGCCCCTGGAGGAGCTGCTGCGAAAGGCCGATTTTATCTCCATCCACACCCCCCTGACCGACACCACACGGGGCATGATCGGGGCACGGGAGCTGGCCCTGGTCAAACCCACGGCGCGGCTGATCAACTGCGCCCGGGGCGGCATCGTGGACGAGGAGGCGCTGCTGGCCGCCCTGGAGGAGGGGCGCCTGGCCGGCGCGGCGATGGACGTCTTCAGCCAAGAGCCGGCCATTGCCAACCCCCTCCTGCGCAGCGACAAGGTGATCGCCACCCCCCATCTGGGTGCCTCCACCCAGGAGGCCCAGGTGGGCGTGGCCCTGGACGTGGCGGAACAGATCATCGCCGTCCTGGAAGGGCGGATGGCGGAGCACGCTGTCAACGCGCCCCTCGTCCCGCCGGAGGAGATGGCCGCCCTGGCCCCCTTCTGCGATCTGGCCGAGCGGCTGGGGCGCTTCTACACCCAGGTGGCGGCAGATCAGATGGAGCGGGTGCGCGTCGTCTACAGCGGCGAGATCGCCCAGCACGACACGGCCCCCCTGAAGGCGGCCCTCATCAAGGGGTTGCTGGAGCCTGTGTCCGAGGAGCGGATCAATCTGGTCAACGCCGGGCTCATCGCCCGGCGGCGGGGTCTAGAGATCGTGGAGGAGAAGACGACCAGCGCCCAGCAGTTCACCAACCTCATCACCCTGGAGGTGGCCACCAGCCAGGGCCCGCGGGCCGTGGCGGGGACCGTGCTGTGGGGCCAGCCCCACATCGTGCGCATTGATGAGTACTGGCTGGATTTCGTGCCGCAGGGTTACCTCCTGGTCAGCCACCACATCGAGGGGCCGGGCATCCTGGGCCGGGTGGGTACCCTCCTGGGGGACTCCGACGTTAACATCTCCTTCGTCCAGGTGGGCCGCAAGGGGCGCGGCGCCGAGGGGGTGATGGTACTGGGTCTGGACGATCCCCTCTCCCCGGAGCTCCTGGCCGAGATCCTCACCCTGCCCAGCATCCTCTCGGCCAGGGTGGCCAAGCTGTAGAGGGGAGGGTATATGATCAGATCGCGAGGCTGGAGTGCGGGGACAAAGCGCTGGGTGATCACCATGGGGGTGGTCGGAGGCGCCATCGTCCTGTACAGCATCCGCCACATCCTGACGCCCTTCATCCTGGCCGCCATCGTGGCCTACATCCTCAACCCCCTGGTCGAGCTGGGAGTGCGCGGGCTCCGGCTGCCTCGCACCCTGGCCGTGGTGACCGTCTATCTGATCCTGATCGTGGCTGTGGCCCTGGTGCCGGCCATCTTCGCCCCTGGCCTCATCCAGCAACTGACGGCCCTCAACGTGGACGTCCAGAGCATCGTCCAGACCATCCTGCGGCTCATCGCCGAGTATCAGACCGTCACCCTCTTCGGCTTCCCCGTTGACCTGTCCCCCTTCTACGAGGAGATCATAAACTCCCTCAACCGTCTCGTCCCTTCCATCGCCCCCCGTTCGGTGAACCTCCTCTTCGGCTTCGCCTCGGGCTTCGCCTCTACCCTTGTTGGGCTGGTCCTGACCCTGGTCGTGTCCTTCTACCTGCTCAAGGACGTGAACAAGATCAGCCGCTACGTGGACGAGCTGGTGCCGCCTGACTACCGGGGGGAGGTGGGGGAGTTGCGGCGGGAGATCAACGACATCTGGAACGCCTTCTTCCTGGGGCAGATCATCCTGTGCCTCGTGGTCGGCGTGGTCACGGGCACAGCGCTGTGGATAGTGGGGATACGGAGCGCTTTTATTCTGGGTCTGGTGGCTGGCATTCTGGAGATCATCCCCGGCCTGGGCCCCACCCTGTCCGCCATCCCGGCTGTGATCCTGGCCCTGCTCCAGGGCTCCACCCGGCTATCCATCTCCCCTCCGTGGTTCGCCCTGCTGGTGGCGGGGTTATACGCCCTGATCCAGCAGGTGGAGAACAACGTCCTGGTGCCCCGCATCATTGGTCGCAGTGTGAACCTGCACCCGTTGGTGGTATTGTTGGGGGTTGTGGCGGGGGCCAGCGTGGCCGGCATCCTGGGCATCTTCCTAGCGGCGCCCGTGCTGGCCACAGCTCGGATTCTGGGGCGGTACACCTATGGCAAGCTGCTGGAAAGGGAGCCGCCGGTGGAGGTGGCGGGGGAGGAGGAGCGGGTGCGCGAGCCAGAGGTGATCTCGGGTGAAGTGAGGGGGGAGCTCCCCGGGCTGGGGGGCCAAAGAGAGTATGGTGAAGCGGCGGAGTGAGTCTACTCCGCCGCTTTCGATTTGCGGGGTAGGGCAACCGCAAGGGATTGCCCCTACAGATTTGGGATGCCCCCAGGGGTGCTAGCACAGTTGACATCTTTGGCAGGATATGGCACGCTTCGCAAGATCGAAGGGTGCCAACAAGGAGTTGACGATGCACGATTCACAGCGTTGGGCCGCCGCACGAAACGCTTTTGTGGCTGCCTTCGGGACAGAGCCGGCTGCGGGCTTCCGCTCGCCGGGACGCGTGAACCTCATTGGCGAACACACCGATTACAACGAGGGCTTTGTCTTGCCCATCGCCCTGGACCGGGACATCTGGCTGCTGGTCCGTCCCAGGGACGATGCCCTGATCCGCCTGCACAATGTGAACCCGGAGTTTGCGCCGTGTGAGTTTGCCATCAGCCAGCGCATCCCACCGGGACCACCAGGCGATTGGAGCAACTATGTACGCGGTGCCGCCCAGCGCCTGGCGCAGGCGTTCGGCCCGTTGAAGGGGATGGACGCCCTCGCCGCTGGCGAGGGTCCTACAGCCTTGCCTCGCGGCGCGGGTGTGAGCTCCTCTTCAGCGTTGACGGTGGTGGTGGCTATAGCTCTGGCTGCGCTGAACAGGCTTTCCGTACCGCCGAAAGAGATGGCCCAGTTGACGGCTGAAGCAGAATGGTATATAGGCACCCGAGGCGGCATGATGGATCAATTTGTGGCCTTGTTGGGCCGCAGGGATCACGCTCTGTTCTTGGACGCCCGCACCCTTGAGACAGACCTGGTGCCGATACCCACCGGTTACGTGCTGCTGCTGGTAGACACGGGCGAGCGCCACAACAATGTCCGTGGTCATTACAACGTGCGTGTGGCCGAAACGCGCCTGGCTGCTGCGTTGCTGAGTGTTCCGGCACTGAGAGACGCGGGGTTGGAGGCAGTCGCCTCATTGCCGGAGCGTATTCGCCTGGATCAGGTGCCGGCAGGTGTGTTGGATAACGTGCCGATCCCCTCAGTGAGGGAACTCCGGGTGCAGGCCCGTGCCCGGCACGTGGTTACGGAAAATGCACGGGTTATCGCTACCGTTGCTGCTCTAAAGCGAGGCGACATGGAATCGGTGGGGCTGTTGCTGGTCCAGGCCCACAAGAGCCTGAGCCAGGACTATGAGGCATCTTGTCCGGCGGCCGATGCCCTGGTGGAGGCATTGATTGAGGTGCCTGGGGTGCTGGGGGCCCGGCTCACCGGGGCCGGCTGGGGTGGCTACGTGCTAGCGCTGGTGACGGAAGATAGCCTGGATGGCGTGCTGACCCGCTTCCCTGACGCCATCCTCTGCCGCTCTGGCGATGGCGCAGGCCCATTGTAACAACCAGGGGTTTGATGCTCAGTCCGGCGCTGAGTGGTCACCCCCTTGGGAGTGATGATGCAAAAACCACCTGCGTTGCGAACACAGGTGGCTGGACGGCGGTCCAACAAAAAAGGCCGGATATTGGCTCCGGCCTTTTAGCCTCTTGACCCTACCCTGGTACAGTGCGGCATAAGTCTACCGACAGTTTTGTCACTCTGAGCGGAGCTTGCGGAGCGAAGAGTCTCTGGCCCACTTCAGCGTGAGATTCTTCGCTCCACTGCGTTCCGCTCAGAATGACACGCAATGTGAGTTCAACGCAACTGTGCGAGGACCTCCGTCGACATGCATTAGGGCCACCACTCAGGCACTCCTCATTCATCACATTGCATCTCCAGAACGTTCGACAATAATGCCCGGCTCTCGCAAGCGTGCTCCGGGCCTATGGTACGAGCCCTCTCCCAGCTCCTGCGCAGGAGCACGCTTGCGATCGCTACACAACGGATGTAAAACGGATAAGCGGATAATCCTTGGCGGGCACCATGGATCGCAAGACCAGCCTGGGCCGGATGGGGGTCATGGCAGCCCCCCTTGAGCCGGGGTCAGCAGCCGGGCGGGCATCCAGAAGTCGCCGTAGCCCAGCAGGTTGGCCGCCGTGGAGGCGACCAGCATAGCCACGGCGAAGGCGATGACGGCCCGGTCCCAGCGGTTGTAGCGCAGCTCGTGCAGCCAGGTGCGTGGCCCCAGCCCGAAACAGCGCAGGTCCATGGCGTTGACCACGTCCTCGCCCCCCACGATGGCGTTGATGGTCACGGGCACGATGAGGGGGGCCAGCTTGCGGATCTGGGCCATCAGCCCACCCTGCAACCGCTCCACCTCATAGCCTCGCGCCTTCTGGGCGTCCAGGGTGAGGGAGAAATCCTGTGCTAGGGTGGGCACAAAGCGGAAGGCCAGGTCCATGGCGAAGGCGATGGAGTCCGGCAGGCCCAGCCGCCGGAAGGCCACGCCGTACAACCGGGGGTCGGTGGTGAAGGGCAGGGTGAGGGCGATGATGGCGATGGACAGCATGCGGGCGATCATGCCCGCCGAGAAGACCAGCCCCTCGGCGGTCAGAGGGAGGGAGAGCAGGGGGAGGCGGAAGAGGACATGCACCGTCTCAAACCGCCTCCCCCCACGGGTGAAGATGGTGTTGATCCCGACGAGCACCACGGCGAAGAAGACGATGAAAAACCAGGCACGCCTGGTCTCCCGGAAGGGGAGCTGGGCCAAGGCGTAGTAGCCCAGGGCCAGGGCGAAGAAGAGCAGGAGCAGCCGCAGGTCCCAGAACTGTGTCACCGAGAAGAGGAAACACAGCAGGAAGATGAACTTGGCCCGCGGGTCCAGGCGCTGGATGGGCGTCTCCTTGGCCAGGTACTTGAAAGTGACCAGCATCTAACCTACCGTCCCGTCCTCCCTGCCACGGCCACGTAGGCCGCCAGCAGGATGGGCAGCAGGATGAGGCCGTTGACCAGGTCCGTGGCCGCCGCCGGCACGAAGTTGGCGAAGATGACAGCGTTCATGTCCGCGCCGGAGACCCACATCTCGCTCAGGGAGGCCAACCCCATGCCGATGATGACCCCGATGGCGGCCCACACCTCGGCGATGACGTAGTCCCGCGTCGTGCGGTACTCGCTCACCGACAGCAGGGCGAAGGCGGCCAAGAGGCCCATCAGCCCGTTGCCGATGTCCCACCACAGCCAGAAGCCCCAGCCCGAGAGCAGGTCACCGATGATGTTGCCCACGAAGCCGGTGAAGAAGCCTACCCAAGGGCCGAAGACGGCTCCGAAGAAGAGGGGGATGACCACGGCCGGGCGGACGGCCACGTTGGCCGCGCCGGGGATCTGCAGGAAGTTGAAAACCCAGGAGAAGACGGCGTACAGGGCGGCTCCGATGGCCATGTAGACCACCTCCCTGGTACCCACAGCCCAGATGGATTTCCTTTCCATGCCATTTCACCTCCTTTGCGTTGAGCTCCCTCGCAGGCCCTTGCCTCCCCCTCCCCGCTCATGGGCCCGCAAGGGGCGGTGGTGCTCGTCCCTCTGATGGCTAGGCATAAGCCTTCGCTGGCATCTCGATGTAGCGGTCCGGCTCTTCATCCTTGCGCTTCCCCGTCACCCGACAAACCCAACATGACTCAGGCTTGCGCCTGCACTCCGCCGTACGCTAGGCCTGGTTCACATGCGCCAGGGCCTCGGCCCGCATGAAGCGCCCCGTACGGGGCAACAACTCCAGGTTGCACCGCAGCAACGACGTGGGCAGCAGGTGGCACGCCTCCAGCAGATGGGGTTGCGACAGCACCTCGGCCGGGGGGCCGTCGGCCACCACTCGCCCCTCGTTGAGCAGCACCACGCGGTTGGCATAACAAATCGCCAGATCCAGATCATGGGTGATGAACAGGATGGCCTCGAAATAGGGCAGACGCAGGATGGCATCCATGAAGGTCATGTAGTTCTTGTAGTCCTGGCCGGCCGTGGGCTCGTCCATGGCCAGGATGCGCGACCGCATGGCCAGGATGGCGGCGATGGTCACCCGCTTCTGCTGTCCGAAGCTCAGGGCCAGGGGCGGATACTCCTCCAGCCCTGACAGGTTCACGATCCGCACCGCCTGTGCCACCCCCTCCTCGATGGTGGGCTCATCGTAGCCCAGGTTGCGGGGGCCAAAGGCCAGCTCCTCCCGCACCGTGGGGGCGAAGAGCATGTGGGCCGGGCTCTGGAAGACGTAGCCCACCGTGCGGGCCAGTTGGGCCGTGCTGGCCTGGCGCGCCTCCCGACCGCCGATGATAACCTGTCCCCGTCTGGCCTTGAGCAGCCCGATGGCGTGCTTGACCAGGGTGGTCTTCCCCGCCCCGTTGGGGCCCAGGATGGCCACCACATCGCCGGGGTAGATGGCCAGGCTCACGTCCTGCAGGGCGGGCTTCCCGTTATAGGCGAAGTGCACGTCCCGGAACTCCACCAGGGGCTCCTTCTTCCCCCCAGGAGCCAAGGCGGGCACGGCCGTTGGCGGAGGCCTCGGCGTGAGCTCGGCCGAACGCTCGGCCCGGGCCTGGGCCATGACCATCTCCGCCGGCAGCTTCACCTCGTGATAGTCCACCGCCCCGGCCAGGCCAGCCGCGTCGCCCCAATAGCGGGTACGCCCCTCCACCAGGTAGAGGACCTTGTGCGGCTCGATCTTCAGCACGTCCTCCACCCGATGTTCCACGATGACGATGGTCTTCCCCTCCTCGGCCAGGCGGCGCAGGAAGCGCAGGGCCTCCTGGGCGCTGGCGGGGTCCAGGTTGGCCAGGGGCTCGTCGAGGAGCAGGATGGAGGGCTCCATGGCCAGGGTGCCGGCGATGGCCACCTTCTGCTTCTCGCCGCCGGAGAGGTGGAAGGTCTCCCGCTCCCGCAGGTGGGCGATCCCCAGGTGGCGCAGGGTTCCGTCCACCCGCCGCATGATCTCCTCCCGAGGCAGTCCCAGGTTCTCCAGGCCGAAGGCCACCTCGTTGAGCACGTAGCTGCCCACGATCTGCCGCTCAGGGTCCTGCAGGACGGTGCCCACCGTCTGGGAGATGTGGGCCATGCTCATGTCCCGGGTCTCCTGCCCGTAGAGGCGGATCCGCCCCTGGAGCTCCCCCTTGTAGCTGCGGGGGATCAGCCCGTTGATGCAGCGCAGGAGGGTGGTCTTGCCGCAGCCGCTGGCCCCGGCGATGAGCAGGATCTCTCCCGCGCCCACCTGGAAGGAGACCTGGCGCAGGGCGTATGCCGTCCGGTCGCGGTATCGGAACGACAGGTTCTCCACCACCAGAGGCGGTGCCTCCTGAATCCTGGCTATCATCCCCTCTGTTAAACCCCCAAGTCTCCATCAGAAACCCGGTTTTTGGGCCGCTGAAGAGCGAAGTCCCCTGTTGGGTGTTGATGACCACAAAGGGGCGGTGGATAAATCACGCCGCCTGGGTAACTTGACGTTGTTAGATTTGAGATGTGTTCCGCAAAGAAACCAGGTTTTTCTCTGAATTAGGTAGAGTTCGAGCCAGTGAACGCGACTGGAACAGCCATATCTCCTGATTTTGGACGCAAAAAACCTGGTTTCTGACGGGATTTAACAATGTCGAGGTAAGAACACGCCCAGGCACCGTCATTCATGCGGTGCCATCCTCAGTCAATTTCAACGAAAAACCGGTTTCTTTGTCACTGCCTGAATAGCATTATACACCAGAAGCCCGCATTTTTCAATACCAGCCTCGGGAGCGTCACCGTTTGGGGACAGGGCAAATACGGGGTTGTCTCCCTCTTGAGTGTTGCCACTTGAGAGCTCCTAGCAATGACAAGCAACAGCTCATGAGCACAACAATACTCTACAGGGAGACTACCGAAAGGGAAAGGGCGCTCAAAGCGCCCTGATCCGAGCGCCCTTCAGGGTGCTTTGCTCTTTCTGACAAGCGGTCACGCTCGCCCTGACCCATCTCTGCCCTTAGCCCTAAGCCGCGTGACCGCTTGTCAGAGGCGTGGGAGATTCACAGCTCGCCCAGGAAACGACTTTGAAAGGCCCTTTCCTGGCTTGGCTGTGACGTCTGCCCCTCGCAAGCGCTCGCAGCAGGCTCGAACCCAACACAGGCTACAGTGATTGGGCTGCGAGCGCTTGCGACCAGCTCACACTGGGGGTTTCGGCGGGTTTTTCGATACACTCCTTTAGCCTGGCGTGATTTATCCGCCGCCCTTTGTGGCCATCAACACCCAACAGGGAGACCACCCTTTGACGTGCTATGGAAAAAAGAGGGGGTCGCTCCCAGGTGATGGAGCGACCCCGTCGCCAGTCACTGTCCAGAGCAGGGCTCGATGCTCAGGAGGCCGGCTTGCGGGCTCTGACCTTGACGCTGTAGACCTGGCGGCCCAGACCTCCCAGGGACGGCTCGTCGAGCTCGGCGTAACTGCGGGACACGACCTCGACCCCCTGGAAACCGGCTCGCCTGATCTTCTCCAGGTAGACCTCTTCGGCCAGGGCTCCCGCCACGCAAGCCGCCCAGGCCTGGGGGTCATTGCGGATAGCCTCAGGTAAGTCCCCACGGGTGACGATGTCAGAGATGGACAGCCGACCGCCGGGCTTGAGGACGCGGAAGGCCTCGGCGAAGACGGCGTCCTTGTCCGGCGAGAGGTTGATGACGCAGTTGGAGATGATGACGTCCACCGAGGCATCCTCTAGGGGCATGGCCTCCATCTCGCCCAGGCGGAACTCCACGTTGGCTGTGCCCAGTTTACGGGCGTTCTCCCGCGCCAGCTCGATCATCTGGGGCGTCATGTCCAGCCCGATGACCCGACCCGTGGGCCCCACCTGACGGGCGGCCAGAAAGCAATCAATGCCGCCGCCGCTGCCCAGGTCCAGCACCACCTCGCCGGGCTGGAGCCCCGCCAGGGCGGTGGGGTTGCCGCAACCCAGGGCTATGTCGGTGACGCTCTCGGGCAGCCCCTCCAGCTCCTGGGGGGAATAGAGCCGCTGGGCCATAGCGAGCCCGATCACCTGATCGGGCCCACAGCAGCCGGGAGCAGGCTCACAACAACTGGCCGGCCCCGTCTCTCGGGCGACCCGGGTGGCGATGTTGGCGTAAGCTTCCCGCACTTTCCTCTTGACCTGCTTGTCGTCAATGGCGTTCCTCGTCATCTGTACCCTCCTCTTCGAGATGCGAATCGTCTGAGAGATCAAGCATTGCAGTGGGCAGTTTAGCGTCATGCCCAGGACTGGGTGAGCAGTTTAACGTCGTGCTCAGGACGGGCCGTGGCAGCCCTCGCCGCAGTGGGCCACTCGCGGCACGGTGAATCGCCCCATGGGCACCCAGGTCATCATGCGGGCTCACCTCCTTTCTGGCATCGCTGTTTCGTAACTGTTCACCTCTTTGTCATTCCTTCGGCAAGCTCAGGACAGGTCTGAGGAGCACAGCGACACCTGTCCTGAGCAAAGCCGAAGGGAAGAATCTCTGTTTTCATGGCGGAGAGACTCTTCGGCTACGCTTCGCTCCGCCTCAGAGTGACAAGGTGAATAGAGCTGTTTCTAATCCTATTTTATCCAAATATTTAAATTCATCTATGCGTCTGAGCAAAAAAAGAGGCTAGGCCGCCTCACCCTTTTCCGGGCTGAACCTGGCTACGAGCATGCCGCAGCACTCAGTCAGGTTTTCCCGATCAATGCAGTAGCAGATGTACTTACCTTCCCTGCGGCTCTTCACCAAACCCGCCCGCTTGAGGACGTTCAGGTGGTGGGAGATGGTGGGCTGCTCCTTGTCCAAGGCCTCCACGATGTCACTGACGTACATCTCCCTTTCCTGCAGCATCCTTAGTATTTCTTGCCTGGTCTCATCGGCCAGGGCCTTGCAGAACTCCACACAACTGATCACCATTCTTCCCCTAATTATATAGATGTTTTTCGATACGTCAATATTATACACCCTTTCAGCGGATTTGTCAAGTCCCCTTCTGTATGGACCGAACTTGAACCGATTTTTGACCTGATTTTGACCTTGGCATGGTATAATCGGAGGGAAGCTTTTGGGCGCAAAAGGGTGATTTCGTACAAAGGTCCTGGAGGGAAAGAGGGCTTCTTTTGCGGCGCAAGATGGAGAACTCCAAAAGAGTACTGTCTCAAATGGAGGGACGTGGTGCCTTTTAGTGCAAGCTCAGCTTGTACCAAGAGACACCTCTTTTTTGTCAGCGCTCTGATCTTCTGGTGGTCTTTTTGGTGGAAGGATGAAATCATCGTCAAGCGGGGGTTAAGTTGAGGGTGAAACGAACGTTTTGGTCGCGACTGATTATGAGGGGGGCGGCATGTGCCTTTGCTGTTCTTATATTACCGACTGTTATCAAGGCAGCGCCTGCTGCCCAGCCTCCAATCCCTCACACGCTGGAGGGGCGAGATTATTGTCTAGCGTGCCACGCGCTAGATAGCATCAAACCGGTCCCTGCTAATCACATCGGACGCACCGTTGAGTCGTGCACGACCTGCCACGTGCGCGTGGCGGCAACCCTCGCGCCCACGCCGCAGCCTACAGGAAATGAAGCCTGCCTGACCTGCCACGGGATCCGGGGGCTCAACACCACCTTAGCCAGCGGCGAGATGTTGCCCCTGTACATTGACGGTGAACTCTTCTCCAAATCCGTTCACGGGGTTCAGCAGGTAAGGTGCGACGACTGTCACCCCTTCCTTGCCTATCCTCATCCCGCGTTGACGGCCAAGGACCGGAGAGAGCTGTCGTTGCAATTCTATAAGGCTTGCCGCAGGTGTCATCCCGCCAATTACAAGAAGACCCTTGACAGCGTTCATGCCGAGATCCTAGCCACCCGCAGTTGGCTGGCGCCCGTGTGTACTGATTGTCATGGCGCTCATTATGTGACCGCTCCCAACCAGCCTAGGACCAGAATCTCTGATACCTGCGCCCGATGCCATCGCCCAATCTATAACAACTATAAAGAGAGTGTCCACGGCAAGGCGCTAACCGAGGAGGAAAATCCGGATGTCCCCGTTTGCACCGATTGCCACGGGGTTCACAATATCTACGACCCACGGACGGCCATCTTTCGTGTGGAATCGCCGGAGTTATGTGCCCGATGTCACAACGATGAGAAGCTAATGAGCAAGTACGGCCTCTCTACCAAGGTCTACACGGTCTACAAGGAAGAGTTTCACGGGTTGACGGTTGAGTTGTACAGGACCTACTACCCCACCATCTGGTGCTATAAGGCGGTGTGCACCGATTGCCATGGGGTACACGATATCAGACACACCCACGATCCTGTCTCCTCGGTGCATCCTGATAACCTCCTGTACACCTGCCGCAAATGCCATCCTGGAGCTACCAAGAACTTCACCGACGCCTGGACGGGCCATTATGACCCCAACCCGCGGAGAGGGGCCCCTGTCTACTACACCAAGGTGGTCTTCTTCTGGTTCGTTGCCGCAGTGCTTGGCTACGGTACCCTTCATGTGGGGCTGGACATGTTGCGTTGGGTGATCAATCGTGTTATGGATCGCATCAGAGAAAGGAGAGAAAAAAAGCCCTGGGAGTAATTCGATCCCTTGGCATTAGGTGGTCTCCCTCTCCAGCAAAGGCGGCGGCTAAAAGCACGCCGCCTGGCTCCCCAGACCGAGCCAGGCGCCGTCATCTATGCGGCGCCCAAGGGCCTGGAGCCCTGCGTCCCATCACCAACTCTCAAGGGGGTGACGACCTGGCATTAGAGTGAGGAGGCAATATGTATCTGGAAGAGAAAAGGGAGTACATGCGCTTCGACCGCCACCAGCGGGCCCAACACCTCCTTTTAGTGGCTAGCTTTGTGCTTTGTGCTCTCACTGGCTTGCCCCAGAAATACCACGACCTGCCCATCGCCCAACAGTTGATCAATGGTATGGGGGGCATCGAGGCCGTCCGCTCCATCCATCACATTTCCGCGTGGACGATGGGGCTGACCTGTGTCTACCACTTGATCTACGTTGCTTGGAACGTGGTGGCGTTGCGAAAGCCTTTCCCGTTAAAGGTATTCCCCAACCTGCAAGATTTCAAGGATCTCCTTGGCATGTTCAAGTATTTTCTCGGCCTGGCCAAGGAGAAACCCCAGTTTGACCGTTTCACCTATTTCGAGAAATTCGATTACTGGGCCGTCTTTTGGGGCATTGCCATCATTGGGGGATCAGGTCTGATGCTGATGTTCCCTGTCACAATCACTCGTTTCCTGCCGGGAATAGCAGTGCCCGTAGCTAAGGTATTGCATGGCGATGAGGCTGTGCTGGCAGTGGGATGGCTGGCCATTGTCCATTTGTTTTATACCCACCTCAACCCAAGGGTTTTTCCGTTCAATCCTGCGATGTTCACAGGCAGAATCTCGATAGAAGAAATGAAGGAAAACCATCCCTTGGAATACGAACGACTGATGGCTGAATTGGCCAAAGCGGAACCGTGGAGGGTCTCTAGTTCGCAGGAACCTGGCTGATGGGTGTGGTTCAAGAAATTCGGCAACGAACGATCGGCACATTAGTCTATACTGTTAAAAACTATGTGGAGGTTACAAAACCACCCTCTGTCCTCCTGCTCGTCTTCACCACCCTCAGCACCATGATCGTCGCTGCCGCAGGGCGAGGCATTCCTCTACCGCTACTTCTCCACGCCATTGCGGCAGCTACGGCAGGATGTGCTGGAGCCAACGCCATCACCTGTTATATTGATAGAGACATTGATTCCCTCATGGAAAGGACTAAAAGCCGACCTCTGCCCGCCAGGCGGATCC
The DNA here is from genome assembly GCA_046760425.1 of Anaerolineae bacterium. Lineage (GTDB taxonomy): Bacteria > Chloroflexota > Anaerolineae > JBHIEC01 > JBHIEC01 > JBHIEC01. The sequence continues at coordinate 7,068 of JBHIEC010000011.1, read as the reverse complement.
ATCCCCCCCAGAGAGCCCTCTATTGGGGACTTGTGCTAACGTTGCTCTCACTCGTGTTGGCCTGGCAGATCAATCTCCTGGCTTTTCTTTGCATGTCCTTGGGCATCATTGACAACGTCGTCGTCTACAGCCTGCTGGTCAAAAGGAGAAGCCCCCTAAATGTCATCTGGGGTGGCTTCAGCGGTGGCCTTCCCGCCCTCTTTGGCTGGACGGCCATCAACAATAGCGTCAGCCTCACAGCCATTCTCATCAGTGCCCTGGTTGTTCTATGGATACCGAATCACATCTGGAACCTGGCTATCTTCTACAGCAATGACTATAAGAAAGCCAAGGTGCCCATGCTGCCCACTGTCCTCGCCCTGGAGAAGGTCCTGAGGTGTATGGCCGCGACGGTCTGGTTGCTGTATATCTTCTCCATCGCCTTGGCCTTTGTGGGAGGTTTTGGGCCCATTTACTTAGGCGTGGCCCTCGTATCGGGCCTGCTCATCAGCCTCAGCAACACTTACCTTGTCTTTAGGCCCTCTCGCCGAAACGCCTGGACTCTATTCAAACTATCCAGTCCTTATCTCTTCGTCCTGTTTGCGGGGATGATGTTGGATGTCCTGTGGAGACGAATGTAAAGGGTGACTTGACAAGATCGGCCTTGGTCCGTATACTAAGGCCGGACTCGACTGTCTTCCAAACCAACTGCTAGGTTAGTGAATTGATGACAAAATTCCTTATGCAAAGGGTCCCCGGGCGATTCCGCCGCCCACTCCTCTTCCTTATCGCCGCCCTGGTCCTTCTCCTGGCCGTGGTGGGGACGGTGAGCGCCTGGGAGTACACCAACAGCTCGAAGTTCTGCGGCACGACCTGTCACACCATGCCCCCCGAGTACGTCGCTTATGAGATCTCCCCCCACGCTCGCGTCAAATGCGTGGAATGCCACCTGGGTCGGGACGTGGTCACGGTCATCTTCGGCCGGAAAGCAGGGGATATTCTCCACCTGGTGAAGTTCGCAACCAAACAATACGAGGTCCCTATCCATGCCAAGAGCATGAGGCCGGCCAGGGATAGCTGCGAGAAGTGCCACTGGCCTGAGAAGTTCTCCGAAGACAGTGTGCGTGTGATCAAGCACTTCTTGGACGACGAGAACAACACGGAACGGGATAACTATCTCGTCATGAGAACGGGGGGCGGAACCCGCCGGGAAGGCAGAGGCTACGGCATCCACTGGCACATCGAGAACCAGGTGTGGTACATTGCCACGGATGAGCTCAAGCAGGACATCCCCTGGGTGAGGGTCATTGACCAGGAAGGTGGGGTCACCGACTATATTGATTTGGAGGCCAACCTAAGCCGGGAGTTCATCGAGACGGCTGAGAAGAGACGGATGGACTGCATTGACTGCCACAATCGCGTCTCCCATCTCTTCCGCTCTGCCGAGGAAGCCATAGATAGAGCCCTGACCTTAAAGCAAATTGACAAGCGTATCCCCTTCATCAAGAAGAAGGGCATGGAGGTCCTGAGCCACAACTACGCCAACATGGACGAGGCCATGAGGGCCATTAACGACCTTATAAGCTATTACCGAAGCACCTACCCTGACTTTTATGCCAGCAACAAGAGAACCATCCAGACCGCCATCGAGGTCCTCAAGGGAATCTATCGGGAGATCGTTTTCCCCACCATGGAGGTCAGTTGGAAGACGTATCCCAACAACCTGGGCCACAAGGATTGGCCGGGGTGCTTCCGCTGCCACGACGGCAAGCACCTCAGCCAGCAGGGAACTTCCATCCGGCTGCACTGCAATATCTGCCACTCCATCCCCATAGCGGTGAAGGAGGGACAGCCAATTCCCAAGGTATCCTTGAGCGAGGAGGAGCAGCCCGCCTCCCACCTGACCACCAATTGGATGGCAGAGCATCGCTTCGCGGCCAACGGCGTTTGTGAGCAGTGCCACGGAACCTATGAGTTTGGATCTGACGATAGTAGTTTCTGCACCAATAGCAACTGCCACGGCACCAAATGGAAGTGGGTAGGACTGGATGCCACCTACCCCCACCCCGTCAAGTTGGAGGGCAAGCACGCGGAGCTAACATGCATTAAGTGCCACGGCAGGGTAAGGGAACCGAAGTACGTCTGCCGCAACTGCCACCAGCGTCCTCATACCTTCGGCAACGATGATTGCACCCACTGCCACACCCCTCTTGGTTGGAAAGAGTCGGCGGCCAGGGTCGTCGCCGCCTCGCCCCTCGTTCCCCACCCCCTGGCAGAGCGGACCGATTGCCTCCTGTGCCACACGGAGGGCAGCCTGAACCCCTTCCCTGCTGACCACCGAGGCAGGACCAACGACGTATGCCTCACCTGCCACAGGAGGACAGGCTCCTGATACAACTGGAGGCCTTCACCCTGGCGAAGGTTTGAAACCTTCGCCAGGGTGAGGTGGTGCAACAAATCAAACCCCCTTCCCGGCTCAGCGGGGAAGGGGGTTTTCTACTGGTATTTGGCCTCCCAACGCTACCAAGGGGCGTCCCCTGACAAGCGGTCACGCGAGTCTGGGTAAAAGCTGGCAATAGGACAAGCGAACGTGACCGCTTGTCACCACCCCGCCTAAGGGCAGTTTGGCTACGAAATCGGGGCGAGGACGCCCCTCTGTAGCGGGGGAAAAGTCAAAAGAATGGCTAACCTACTTAGCTGCTACTTCTTCAGCACGTTGGCCGTCAGGGTCAGGCGCACCCGTGGGGCCAGGGGATCATTAGAGAAGATGTCTATGTAGCGGGTGATGCGGCGTCCCGCAAAGTTGTGGCCCCGGGGATCGAAAGTGGCCCGGATCTGCCCCTCCTCGCCCGGGGCGATAACGTCGGCGCTGACCAGCGCCGCAGTGCAGCCTCAAGATGCCCTCAGGCGTTGGATGACCAGGTCCGTGGTGCCCGTGTTGGTGAAGGTAAAGATGTGCTCTACCGGTGCGGTGGGGGGGACATCTCCAAAATCGTAGGTCAGTTCCGCCAGGGCGATGTGGGGGTGGTCCCCATCAGGTGGGTGAGGTGGGGCCGGCTGGAAGGAGGTCTCACCCGGGCGCGAGGTGATGCGGGGAGGCGCAAAGACGATGGGGATGGTGGCCGTCGGCTGGGGGGTGGGCGAAGGAGGGTTCGGCGTCGCTGTGGGCGGCCCCCCGCCACAGCCGATGACCAACAGCCCCACTACCAGCCAGGCCACAACGATTGCCAGCCAGCTATTGAACTTCATCATCACTTCTCCCGTCCATCAACAAGTTACCAAAAGTTCCTGCACTTTTGCTTTTGTTACTGAGGGGCGTCCTCGCCCCGTTATCGGGCCTTGCAACCCACAATAGCGGGGCGGGGACGCCCCTTGATAACAATTTGGGGTGCTAGAGAAAGTGAAAAGAATGGCCCAGGTGCTTAGAACATCCTATCGGCCAGGATAATGGCCTGAGCGATCTCGCCCAGCTTCTTGTTCTCGTCCTGGCTACGCCGTTGCAGGCGGCGGAAGGCCTCGGCCTCGCTGATGGCCAGGCGCTCCATGAGGATACCCTTGGCCCGCTCCACCAGCTTGCGCGTCTCCAGGGCCTCCTGGAGCTCGCGGACCTCCCTCCGCAGGGCCTGAAACTCCTTGAAGCGCGACACGGCCAGGATGATGGTCGGCAGGAGGGCCTGCTCCGAGACCGGTTTGATCAGGTAGGCCATGATACCCGCACTGGCTGCCCGTTCCGCCAGCTCCGGGTCGCTGTAGGCTGTGAGGAGGATAATGGGCATGGGCGTGTGGGCGGTAATCATGGCTGCGGCCTCGATGCCATCCGGGCCTGGCATCCGGATATCCAGAATCGCCAGATCGGGCTTCAGGCGGTGGGCCAGCTCCACCGCCTCGTCCCCGTTGGACGCCTCGCCCACTACCACATGGCCCAGAGCCTCCAACTGGGCCTTGAGACTCATGACACGCAGGCCCTCATCGTCGGCGATGAGGACCCGCAACCTATCCCTGGTCACATCCTGCTCAGGCCCCTCGTGGCCCCTCACTTGTGGAACCTCACCGTGGCCGTGGTGCCCTTCCCATCCTGCAGGATGAGACTGCCCCCCAGGTCCTTCTCCACCAGGGTTCTGGCGATGTGCAACCCCAGTCCTCCGTTGGCCGCTATATCGAAGCCCTCGGGCAGGCCGATGCCGTCATCCCGCACGGTGATGACCACCTCCGAGGTCCCCTCCGCCAGGTTAATGGCCAATCGCCCCTCCTCCCGGCCCACGAAAGCATGCTCCAGGGCATTGCTCACCAGCTCGTTCATCACCAGGGCCAGTGCCGTGGCCTGCTTGGAGGGCAGGAACACGCTGGGGCCGTTCACCGAGGCTTGGATCCTGCGCTGGGGAGCCACCATGTTCTGAACGGCTATATCCAGTACATAACGGGCCAGTTCCCTGATGTCCGTCAATTCCAGGTGATCGGTGGACAGGAGCTCATGCACGGCAGCGATGCTCTTCAGCCGTGTGATGCAGGTTTGCAAGCAGATCCGGGCCGAGGGACTCCTCTCCTGGGCCATCTCCAGGGAGAGGAGATCGGCCACCGTCTGCAGGTTGTTCTTGATGCGATGATGCATCTCCTGGACCAGAGCTGAGAGGGCTTGGACGCGGCTGACCTCCTGGCACAGGCGGGCGCTCTCAATGGCCACCGCCGCCTCGGCCCCCAGGGTGGTCAGGAGGTCTAGCTGATCCTGAGGCAGTGTGCTGAGTCCCGGACGATGGATGTTCATCAGGCCTACCACTTTGTCGTTGGCCACCAGGGGGATGGCCAGGAAGTGAGGATGGCTGGCCATGCCCATCTGGGGGACCAGGGATTCTGAGATCAGGGCGATCTTTTTCTCCACCGCCTCCTTGAGCAGCCGGCTGTTGAGAGGGATGTGGTGCTCCTGCATGCCCCTCACCTCAGCTCCCAGGCCCCGCGCGGCGGCGAGGTAGAGCTCCCCCCGCTCTTCATCGGCCAGCATGATGGAGCAGCCCTCGAAGCCCAGGGTATGCTGCAGGATATCCAGCACCCTTTCCAAAAGCACATCTAGCTCCACAATGGAGCCCAACAGGCTCCCCATCTGCTGGAGGGTGGTCAGGTTCTGCCGTTTCTGCTGCTCAGCACCATAGAGCAGGCGAAAGGCGATCACGAAGGACAGGAGCGAGCAGAACTCCAGAAACCGATGGAGAACCCTGATAGAGGGGATAGGGAAGCCCTCCAGGGCGCCGAGGGCTTCAGCCGTGGCGAAGAGGCCAAGGGCCGCCAGGAAGTACCGCCATGACCGCTCTACCTTCTCCCCTCCCATCCGACGATAGTAGATGAGAGCCAGGGAAATGGCGGCCAGGGCCAGGATCAGGTTTGCCAAGTTCATCAGGCCGGCAAAACGCACCATGCCGTCGTCCCCTCCCAGCTCTCACAGCGATGAGGGGTTATCTCCACCCCAGGAACGGGTCTCCCGAACATCGCCGCCCTCAGCAGTCAGATCCCACAACCCCTCTTTGAGGGATCTGAGTTCCTGGAGGAGCCTCAGCCTCTCCCTTTGATAGTCCTCGATGATCACCTCCAGGTCGGAGAGCAAGATGGCCCGCTCCTGAATCTCCCGTTGCAGATCTTCTATCAGCTTCTCCCTGTCATGCTTGGTCATAGGTTTTGCCCCGCTTCTATCAGACACAACCTCACCAGGGACCATCTCTCCTACCCCCTAGCTCGTTGGTAGTCTCCCTGTTGGGTGTTGATGGCCACAAAGGGCGGCGGATAAATCACGCCGCCTGGTGACAAGCTCTCTCGCATCAATGCGAGGACTTCGCGCTAGTGGTAAGGATTTGGATGCCCTCTCTAACTCCCGAATGAATTCCGGGGCCTGCGAGAGAGCTTGTCAGGGCAGAACACGCCCAGGCACCGTCATTCATGCGGTGCCACCATTATCAACACCCCTTCACTGGGTCACCAACAGGATAGAGGGAGACTACCAGCTCGTTGAAAAGCTTAGAAATACTATACCACAGCAAAGTCAAAAATCGGTCAAAATAAGGTCAAGGTTTGGTGGGAATTTGATTCGGAGCCTTCCAAGCCTGGTTTGAGGGAGAAGGGGGATCAAATGAACACCTGGCACGCTGACCTATGTGGCGTCCAGGTGGCAGCTCTCCGGGGCAGGGGCATCGGTTTTAGGGTTGTCGGGCTACAACCGACCACGGACGGGGCGTGGACGCCCCTTGACAGCTAAAATCAACGCTCCTGAGGGAGGGGGTATGCATCACTTCCATCGGAGAAACATGGATCCAGAACTGGGACCCAAGAAGTGGCTTCCGTTCCTGAGGCCAGAAACCGGGTTTTTCTCTGGCAGAGAGCGCTGCCTGGCCAATGCCCCTGGCCTGAAAGCGGGAGGTACTTTTCCCAAACAAAAACCCGGTTTCTCTGGTTCCATGTGATCAGCAGGGCCTAAAACTCCTCCTTCCTGGGCACCAGGCGCAGGATCAGGATAGCCACGTCTTGGGTCTCGCCATCGGGTAAAATGAAGTAGTCCTCAAGGGTGCACCGCAACTGAAAGCCCAGGCTCTGGAAAGCCTTGATCACCTTCACCTGGCTGGCCACTACCTCGGCTACCAACTGCTGCAGGCCGAACCGCCGGGCCAGATCAATGAGGGTTTTGAGCATCAGGGTACCCAGCCCGCGCCGACGGAATTCCTTGGACAGGAAGATACGCACCTCGGCGATGTGACGGGCAGGGCCCTTGCGAAAATGCAGGGTCGCATCACCCACGATCCGCTCATTGACCACGGCCACCAGGGGCAGGACCTTCTTGTAATCAATGTTGTCCGCCCAGGACCCCACCAACTCTCTGTCGGTGACATCATCCTGGAGGTACATTAGATCCTCAGGGGGGGTGGGAGCGAAAAGTTCGATCAGCTTCTCCTTGTCCTCCTTCACCAGAGGGCGCAGCAGAACCCTGGTGCCGTCGGTAAGGGTTCCCAGTTGCCGGTATTTAACGATCTGCTCCAGCATCAAAATCACCTCCTGTTATACTGATCTTTCGCTCATTTCTTGCGTGAAAAGTGAAATTGAGGTAAACTTCTG
>JBHIEC010000010.1:0-24658 GCA_046760425.1 Anaerolineae bacterium | reverse complement strand
AAGGGCCAGATGACGGAGGAGGCCCTGCGCCACCACTACTGGGCTGTGGCTGACGCCTCCCCCATCCCGGTGCTGATCTATAACGTCCCCATCTTCACCGCGCTCAACCTGCCAGCGGAGACTGTGGCCCGCCTGGCCGAGCACCCCAATATCGTGGGCATCAAGGACAGCGCCGGGGACGTGGGGCAGCTCGGCGAGATCGTCCGTTTGACCCCACCGAAGTTCGCCGTCTTCACGGGCGCATCCCGTGTCCTCCACGCCTGCCTCTGCGTGGGCGCGGTGGGGGGCATGCTGGCCCTGGCCAACGTGGCGCCGCGACTCTGCACGGAGATGGTAGCCCTGGTCGAAGCAGGCCGACACGAAACGGCACGAGCGCTGCAGGGCAGGCTCACCGCTCTGGAGGGGGCCATCCGCAGCCCCTACGGCATCGGCGGCTGGAAGGCAGCCATGGACCTGCTGGGCTACCGGGGCGGCGCGCCTCGCCCGCCCCTGCTGCCGGCCGATCAGGAGGCCAGGAAGCGGATCCGACAGGCGCTGGAAGCCCATGGCCTGCTCTGACAAGCGGTCACGCGGGTCTGGGTAAGAGGCTGGTGATGAGACGAGCGAGCGTGACCGCTTGTCATCACATCTGGTTAGGGAGCAGAGGTGAAAACCACCATGAACAAGCCGATGGTTGAACGCTCGCACCCCTTGCGTGCTCACACCCCGTCCAAGAAGGTCTTGGGACAGACCCGTTCACCAACGGGGTGTGAGCACGCAACCGTCCCAGGGCGTTCTGAGGCAGAGAACGTTGACCAACGGGGGGCGAGCGTTCAAGTGGCGCCCTATCTGGGCATCTCCCTGGGCATCGTGGCCGTCTCCTTCGGCTCCATCTTCATCCGCCTGGCCGATGCGCCCTCCCTAATCATCGCCGCCTACCGCCTGACTGTCGCCTCCCTCATCCTGGCGCCAGCGGCCCTTCTCACATCCGGGGACGAGCTGCGGGCCCTGACCAGAGGCGATCTGCAACTGGCTCTCCTCTCGGGCCTCTTTCTGGGCCTGCACTTCGCCACCTGGATCACGTCCCTGGAGTACACCTCGGTGGCCAGCTCGGTGGTCTTCGTGGACACCCACCCCTTGTTCGTGGGCCTCGCCTCCCACTTCCTCCTGCGGGAGCGGCTCTCCCGGCCGATGCTGATCGGCATCCTGGCCGCCGTGGTGGGCGGGGCCATCATCGGCTACGGCTCCCTCGGCCTGGGCCGGAAAGAACTCCTGGGCGACCTCCTGGCCCTGGCCGGGGCGGTGATGGCGGCGGGATATTTTCTCATCGGGCGGAGGCTGCGGCCCAAGCTCTCCCTGCTCTCTTACATCTCTCTGGTCTACGCCACAGGGGCTGTGGTGATGCTGGCCTTCTGCCTCCTCGCAGGGCAATCCTTTGTTGGCTACTCTGGGCAGACCTACCTCATGTTCCTCCTGCTGGCCGTGGTGCCCCAGATCCTGGGCCACTCGTCCTTCAACTGGGCCCTGCGGTACCTGTCGGCCACCTTCGTATCGGTGACCGTGTTGGGGGAACCCATCGGCGCCACCATCCTGGCCTACTTCATTCTAAGTGAGCCTCCCACCCTCCTGGAGGTGGTAGGCGGGGTGCTGATCCTGGCCGGCATCTACGTCGCTTCCCGGGAGGAAGAGGGGACAAAAATGGTTTCCGAACGTGACGCGTGACGAGTCTCTCACGCATTACGCATCACGTTTTACGGCCTGGTATGTAGCAGTAAGCGGAAGCACTTTTCTACCTTTCCGGAGGTCGGACTCTGGTTTAATGAAGTACATCCTTCTCGACCTGGATGACACCCTCTACCCCAGGGATTCGGGGATCATGCAGCGCGTCAGCCAACTGATCCTGGAGTACATGGAGCAGCGGTTGGGGCTGGAACCCTCCCGGGCGGCGGATCTGCGCCGAGAGTACCTCCGCCGCTACGGCACGACCATGCGCGGGCTGCAGATTGATTATGAGATTGATGCCGACGACTACCTGACCTACGTCCACGACTTCCCCGTGGAGGATTATCTCCAGCCCAACCCCGAGCTGGACTGCATGCTGGGCAGGATCACGGCGGAGAAGGTCCTCTTCACTAATGCCACGGCGGAGCACGCCAGGCGCATCCTGGCTGCCCTGGGGGTGGAGAGGCACTTCTCCCACATCTTCGACATTGTCTCGCTGGGTTACGTCAACAAGCCCGATGAGCGGGCCTATCAACGGGTGCTGAAGGCCCTGGACGCCAGGCCCCAGGAGTGCCTCCTCGTTGACGATGCGGCCCGCAACCTGGGCCCGGCCAAGGCCATGGGCATGACCACCGTCCTGATCGGCACGCAGAATAGCCAGGACGCCGACTTCGTTATCGAGGACATCCTGAAGCTGGGCCAGGTGGTGGAGGAGTTGGAGCGGCGTGAAAGAGAGAGCTGACCTCCACACGGGTGCCAGGCTGCTCCTGGCCGCTGGAGTCTACCTGGTCGTCTTCGGCGCCACCTGGCTCCTGGCCGATCTGCCGCTGGCGGTGCGGCCCACAGGGCTCCTGATCAGCGCCCTGGCCAGCCTGCTGGCCACGGGGGGAATCGTCTTCTGGGTTGGGCAACTGCCCCTGGATCGGAAGACAGCCCCCACCCTGGCCCTCGCCGCCGGGCTGGGGCTGGCTGGCCTGCTGGACGTGGCCCTGGTATGGGTGGGCCTGCCCCTGCTCTCCAGCCTGGCCCTGCTGACCGCTGCCCTGCTGGTCGGCGTCCTCATTGATCGCTTCGCCTTCCTGGACACCGAGATGCTGCTCCTCCTGTGCACCCTGTACATCGTGGTGGACATCTACTCCGTCTACCTGGGCCCCACCCAGGCTATCGTGGCTGAGGGCGGCCCCCTGCTCCGAGCCCTGACCCTCCAGTTCCCCATCGTGGGCACGGGGGCCATCCGCCCCCTGACCGGAGGGACCGATTACGCCGTGTGGACAGCCTGCATGCTGGCCGCCCGACGGTTCGGCTTCGATTATGACAAGAGTTTCTGGGCCATCGTCGCCTCACTGATAGCCACCTCCCTGATCGGGATCGGCCTGGATCAGGTGGTTCCGGCATTACCCCTGGCCATGGTGGCCTACATCGCCGTGAATCGCCACCACTTCGATTTCCGCCGGCGGGACCTGTGGCTGGGTGCCGGCCTGGCCCTGGCTCTGGTCCTGGCCGTCGGTGTTGCCCTGCGCTGGCTCTTGACGAGGAGTCCCTGAGGTGGCCAGGAAGCTGATCGTCAATGGCGATGACTTCGGGCGCTGTCCGGCGTCAACCGGGGGATCATCGAGGCCCACGAGCGGGGCATCATCACCAGCACGACCACTTCGTGGGCCAGTTCTTGGGGCAGGGGAGGATCGGGGTGGAGAACCTGCTGGAGATCCTGGCCCAGCTCAAGGAGGGCGTGACCGAGATCATGACCCACCCCGGTTACGTGGATGAGATGCTGCTCAGATCCAGCGGCTACGCCCGCGAGCGGGAGGAGGAGGTGGCGACGCTGACGGACCCACGGGTCCGAGAGGCGGTCGAGGAGCTGGGCATCGAGCTGGTTGATTTTCGGGCCCTTGGGTGAGGGGAACAGGAGATGAGACGATGAAAAACATAGCTATGCTTATTCTGGTCCTATTCGCCTTGGTCCTGGCATCATTGTTGCTGACCAACTCCGCTCACAGCGACACCGTCACCAACACCGCCCTCATCAACGACGGGCGCAACTCCGTCCTCACCCGGTCGGCCACCACCTTCATCGAGCCCATGCGGCCCGTCCCCAACCCCGCCCTGGCCGAGAAGGTCTGGCAGGCCATCGAACGATTCGTCGAAACCTACCCTATGACCGACTACTTCCCCAACTACGCCCCTGAGCACGGCGGCCCCTTGTACACCAACGCCGAAGCCAACGCCTGGGCCGCCTGCTTCGACGCCCCACCCCACCTGGACGCCGATCCCCAGTTCGCCTCCCGAGCCTGCACCCTCTGGCAGGCCAGCTACCTGGGCCTGTACCACGCCGTCCGCGCCCAGCGCACGGGGGACGCCCAGGACCTGGCCTGGGCCAGCGCCTACCTGGACATCTCCCTCGACTACCTGCTGGCCTTCGTCCACGGGCCCCAGGACTCGCCGACTGACTACGGCTATCGCGATGTGATGGTCTCCGTCTGGCAGAACCCCCTGCGGGCCATCAACGTCGTCCTCTTGGCCGACCTGCTGCGCGCCCAGGATGCCCTGACCTCCGAGCAACTGGCCAAATTCGAGCACGCCATGTCGGCCATGCTCTGGGCCTGGCACGGCGAGTGGTGGACCACGGGGCAACACCCTTCCCACGGGGTGACCCTCACCACCCGCACCGCCACCGACAACCCCGCCTACGACATCCTCGGCCACCAGGTAGTATCCGAGAAGGCCCACACCTTCCACTGGGACGCCGACAAGGGCAACACCCCCGCCGAGGAGGTGGCCTGGCTGGGCAGCGCCGTCATGCTGGCCTCCCGCGCCCTGTGGGAGAAATATCCCGCCTACCGGGCCCTTTACCAGGAAGGCCAGCACTACCTCGACTTCGCCATCGCCTACGACCGAGCTGATCCTGTCCACGGCGGCACGGTCCGCACCCTCAACAGCGAGACCAGCGGCGGGGCTTACGGCCAGCGCTGCTACTGGATCGAGAACCACAGCCCCGATACCCCCTCGCTGCCCTACATGGGCTCAGCGTGGACCTTTATCCAGCACGGACTGTGGGCCTCCCTGGGGGAGAATCAGGCCCCATGGCCCGAACTCTACAAGGATGCCGACCACTGGTGGGTCATGGCCTCCAGCCTGGGGGAGACGCTGCGGGCGCCTGACGACACCTACCTGGTGGACATCACCCCCGGCCACCAGCAAAGCTACAACCTGGCCAACTTCCCCGAGTGGTGGACCCCCTGCAGCGTCCCCCAGGACGCCCGTCAATACGTCCAGTATGATGGCCGGGCGGGAGGGCCGCCCATCTTCATGAGCGAGATCGGGCACAGCGCCGGCCAGGACATCCTGAACGCCGCATGGCCGGCCATGCGGCTTGCGGTGCAGATGGAGAACTGGGCCTACTACGACCTATGGACCTGGCGTATCAACACCACCCTGGACGAATTCCTGGCCAACCCACCTAACCCCGGCTGGATCGAGTGCAAGACGGCGGTTTACGTGGGGCCCAATCAGGCCTATAATTGGGGACGCCTCATCGATGTCTTCGTGAAGGCCTACCTGGGGCCGGCGGGCTATCAACTGGAGCCCTGGGACCTGGAGTGCTGCGTGGGCAGCCAGGTCTATCTGCCCCTCGTGGTTCGGGGGGATATGGACTGATCAGGAGGAAGAGAAATGGATCTGGACTATCTGCAAGCCCTCATGGGCGAGGTCGAAGAGGAGGAAGTGGCTTACCGCCACGTGTGGGTCGTGGCCGAGACCCGGGACGGCGTAGTCCCCATCACCCTGGAGCTCCTGGGCGCGGCCCGGGAGCTGGCCGACATGCTGGGCGTCTACGTCCAGGCTGCCCTCCTGGGCCATGGGGTCCAGGAGCTGGCCCAACCTCTCATCCACCACGGCGCCGATACCGTCTACCTGGCCGACGACCCGGCCCTGGCCCCCTACCGCGCTGAGGCCTACGCCCAGGTCCTGGCCCAGCTCGTGGAGGAGCGGAGGCCGGAGATCCTGCTCCTGGGGGCCACGGACCTGGGGAACGACCTGGCCCCCCGCCTGGCCCAGCGGCTGGGCACGGGTCTGATCACTGGCTGCACCGAGCTGGCCATAGACGAGAGCCAGCGGCTGCTCCTGGCTACCTACCCCACCTACCAGGGCCGGCTCATGGCCACCGCCGTCTGCCCCGACCGCCGCCCCCAGATGGCCACCCTGCGGCCCGGCGCCTTCCGCCCCGCCTTCGCCGATGAGTACCGCGAGGGCACCGTGGAGCCCGTAGCCGTCTCCATTGACGAGACGGCCCTGCGGACGAGGGTGGGGGATGTGATCGCGGAGACCCAGCGTGAGGAGCCCCTGAGGCGGGCCAGGGTGGTCGTGGCCGGTGGGCGGGAGCTGGGTGGACCTGAGGGCTTCGCCCTCCTGGAGGAGCTGGCGAAGTGGCTGGGCGGGGTCGTGGGGGCCTCCCGGGAAGCTGTGGACGAAGGCTGGGTCAGCGCTGACCGCGCAGTCGGCGGGGTGGGCGGGGTCACTATCCAGCCCGACCTGTATCTGGCCTGCGGCATCTCCGGCGGCATCCAGCACTACCTGGGCGTCAGGGACGCCCGGTTCATCGTGGCCATCAACCAGGACCCCCGCGCGCCCATCTTCCGCTTTGCCGATGTGGGCGTGGTGGGCGACCCACACCAGGTGGTGCAGGCCCTCATCGAGGCGCTCAACGCCACCCAATAAGACCATGGACCGTCATCGAATCGTTGAGACCGACCTGCGCGTCCGCTACGCCGAGACAGACACCATGGGCGTCGTCCACCACGCCAACTACATCATCTGGTTCGAGGTGGGGCGGGGGGAATACATGCGTCAGCAGGGCAATGATTACGCCGAGTTCGAGGCCCAGGGCTACTATCTCCCTGTCACCGAGCTGGACGCCCGCTTCCTGGCCCCGGCCCGGTACGACGACCTGGTGACGGTCAGGACCTGGGTACAGGAGGCACGCAGCCGAGGGGTCACCTTCGCCTACGAGGTAGTCATGAAGGAGACGGGGCAGACCCTGGCCACGGGCCACACCAGGCACCTCTGCGTTGATGGGGAGGGGCGGGTCAGGCTCCTCCCGCAAGAACTGCGGGAGCTGCTACGGTGAAGATCTCCTCTAGGGGGCGTCCCTCCCAGCCCGACGGGATGGGCAGCCCCAGGGCGTACAGCACCGTGGCCGCCGTGTCATAAGTGTGAACTTCAGCCGCGATCTCATACCCCGGCTTGATGTTGGCTCCCCAGGCGATCCAGGGGATAGTCATGTCAGCGGGATCGGCGGTGCCGTGGCCGTACCTGTGCCCGCCGTGATCGGCGCTGACGATGACCAGGGCCCTGTCGCTGAGATCAGCCTCGTGCAGCGCCGCCAGCAGGAGGCCCACTGCCTCGTCGCTGGCCTCGACGGCCGCCAGTTGCTGTCCCGACAGCCAGCCGAAAGCGTGGCCGGCGGCATCGGGATCGGGGAGGTGGACGAAGAGGAGGGTTGGCCTGTGGGACACGAGATAGTCGGCCGCCGCCTGGGCCACGGCCCGGGAGGTGAAGCCCGGCTGCTGGAAGGTGTCCACCGTACCCGGCCGGGCCAGGTGCTCCAGCTTGCGTTTGCCCACAAACATCGCCGTGCTGAACCCCGCCTGATGGGCGACGGAGAAGATGGTGGGCACCTGGATGTAGCCCCGCTGGGGCCGCCAGTCGTTCCAGGTGATGCCGTGGACCTCGGGGCCCACCCCGCTGAGCATAGAGGCGTGAGAGACCAGGGTCACGCTGGGCAGTACCGTCTGGGCCCGCCAGGTATAGGCCCCCTCCTGCCACAGGGTGTCCAGGTGAGGCGTCTCGGCCCATAGCAGGGCCTCGGGCCGCAGCCCGTCGAGGCTGATGAGGAGTACATGTTCGATGACCGGCCGCTGCACCACGGGCGTGGCCGAGGGGAGCGGAGGGACCGTCGCTGTCGGCGTGGACGTGGCCGCAGTCGTCTGGGTGGGCGTGAGGACCGGGGTGGCGGTGAAGGTCGGAGCAGGGGGCGGGACGGGGGTCGTGGCTATCCGGGGCGGCGCAGAGCTGCACCTGGCAACGAGCAGGCAGAGGGCCAGGATCAGCAAAGCCGGCCGCTGGCCATTACCGCCCATTCAGTTTTCCCCTGGAAGCCTTGCGAAGGTTCCAACCAAACCTTCGCAAGGCTGGCCATTACCGCCCATTGACGCCATCCCTCATGTGATGGTATAATACCGCCAATCCACCAGCCAGCAAAGGAGGAAAAGCCCTTGAAAAAAACACGTTTTCCTCGCCTCTTCGAGAGGGTACGTCGAGCCATGGGGGTTTTGTTGATCACAGGCCTGAGCATGGGGCCCATCCTCCTTCTGGCCAGGGGATTGGACCTCACCCCCGCTCAAGCCGGGCCACGGTCCCAGACGCCCTCAACAATGCTCTACCTGCCCCTCATCATGAAGACCCCCCCACCCATCGCCTTCGCCTCCGACCGTGACGGCAATCGGGAGATCTACGTCATGGATGCCTATGGGGGGAACCTCAGGCGTCTGACCTACGATCCAGCCGATGATATGAGCCCCAACTGGTCGCCTGATGGCCGCCTGGCCTTCACCTCCAACCGCGACGGGAACCTGGAGATCTACGTGATGGACGCTGCGGGGCAGGATCAGACCAATCTGACCCACAACGCCCAGGAAGACTTTGGCCCCACCTGGTCGCCCGACGGGGCCAGGATCGCCTTCACCTCCCATCGCGATGGCACGTACCAGATCTATGTCATGAACGCTGATGGCTCCCAGCAGCACAACATCTCCAACAGCGCGGCCAACGACCGGGACCCTGCCTGGGCGCCCGATGGTCGCATCGCCTTCACCTCGGATCGGGACGACGATTGGGAGATCTACGTCATGGACAGCGACGGCGCCAACCAGACCCGCTTGACCTACAGCACGGCCTCGGACTTCGCCCCCCGCTGGTCCCCTGACGGCAACAAGATCGTCTTCGTCTCCCAGCGGGATGATAACTTCGAGATCTACGTCATGGACGCCGATGGACGCCATCAGACTCGCCTGACCATGGATCCGGCCGTAGACACCCGCCCTACTTGGTCACCCGATGGGACCAGGATCGCCTTCGCCAAAGGCGATGGAACCCGGGAGATCTACCTCATGGATGCCACCGACGGCCACAACCTGATCAACCTCACCAATCATCCGGCCGACGATGTGGACCCGGCCTGGGCCCCCTAAGCAGGTTGGCCATTCTTTTGACTTTTCTCCTGCTGCGAAGGGGCGTCCGTTCGGCTGAGCTCACGACGAAGCCTCGCCCCGTCCAAGGGCAATCTGACCACGAAATCGGGGCGGGCCCTGTGGAATAGGTATTCCACGGGGCGGGGACGCCCCTTGGTAGCGTTGTTGGCGTGCGAACAAAGTGCAAAGAAGGGTGCAGTTGCTTAGCCTTTGGGCTCTGTGGAAAACGAGGCCCTATGCCGGGCTAGGGCATAGGGCCTTGTCTATCCAGCAGGCCTCTTTGTGACAAGCGCTCGCAGGACAACCCCCTCGAGCCCATGGTGATCCTGAGCCCCCTGCGAGCGCTTGTCAGAGGAAGTGATCTGGCAACGGCCCAAACGATTCTGCCGTGCAGGCACTCTTTCGCGATTTGTAGTACTAGGGAGCCCCCAGTTTGATCACGTGAACGGCCTGGGGCCCTTTGGGGGTATCCTCGACCTCGAACTCCACCTCCTGGCCCTCCTCCAGGGTCTTGAACCCGTGGCCCTCAATGCCCGTGAAGTGTACGAAGACCTCCCCACCATCCTCCTGGGTGATGAAGCCATAGCCCTTGCGGTTATCGAACCACTTCACCCGTCCCAGGTGCCTGACAGTGACCTGCTCCTCGCTGCGGCAGACGGGGCAGAGGGAGGGCTCAACGACCTCCTGTCCCCCCGCCGCCAGGCGCCGCTGTTCGTCCACCGTGAAAATGAAATCTGTGCCGCACTGGGCACAGGTCAGCATCTTATCCGTGAAAGGCATCGCTACCTCCCCCGCCGCGAGTCGATCCGGCTAACCTAGATCTCACCGCAAAAATGCTACCCGCTAGCGATTTCTGCAGCTACTAACCTATAAGGCTTCCTCGCTCAGGGCAATGGCCCCGGCAACCTGAAGCCCCTCGAGTTCCTCAGCGGCCTCCTCGGCCACAGCTTCCTCGGCCGGCTCTTCAGCCGGAGGGGACGCCGCCTCGGCCTCGGGGAGGGGCTCCTGAACCTCCTCCTGCGGCGTGATCTCCTTGCCCAGGGTCTGCTTGAGGCTGAGGCCGATGCGCCGCCGCCCCGCATCGAGGCTGATGACCCGCAGGGTGAGGACATCCCCCTCCTGCACCACCTGGCGGGGATGGACAGGGTTCTCCTCGGCCAGTTCGGAGACGTGGATCAGGCCTTCGATGCCCTCCTCCAGGCGGGCGAAGGCTCCGAACTCAACCACGTTGGTGACGGTGCCCTGCACCAACTGGCCCACCTGGTACCTCTCCTCAGCCGTGGTCCAGGGGTCAGGGCGTAGCCGCTTCAGGCTGAGGCCGATCCGCTTCCGCTCTCGGTCAACGCGCAGGATATATACGTCCACTTCCTGACCGGCCCGCAGCACCTGCCGGGGGTGCAGCCCTCGATCCCAGGATAGTTCAGAGACATGGATCAGGCCATCGGCCCCTCCCAGATCCACGAAGGCCCCGAAGTCGCACACGCTGCTGACGGTGCCGTGCCGCACCTGCCCCGGCTCCAACTCCTCCAGCAGCCGCTCCTTACACCGTTGGCGCCACTCGCGCCAGGCGGCCCGCTCTGAGAGGATAAGGCGACGCCGACGGCGGCTGACCTCGATAACCTTGAGGGGCAACCGCTGCCCCACCAACTGGGCCATCCGCTCCATGGGGGAACTGCCCTTGGTCCGGCTCCCCAGGTTCACGATGTGGGAGCGGGGCACGAACCCCTGAAGCCGGCCAAAGGAGACCAGCAATCCTCCCTTGTTGTAGCCCACAACCTCGCCCTCAAAGAGCTCCCCCTTTTCGTGCAGCTCCCGGGCCCGTTGCCAGTCCTGGATGGTGCGGGCCAGGTTGATGGACACGATCACGTCCCCCTCGTAGCCCTCCGGCCGGAGGACGTACACCGGCACCTCGTCGCCCACCTCGATCTCGGCCAGGGCCTCCTTCCCCAGCCTCTCCAGGTCCCTCTGGGGGACGATCCCCTCCCGCTTGGCGCCGATATCAACGACGATCTGGTCCTCGGTTTTGCTCATCACCACGCCCTTACAGATGTCACCCCGCTGCAGGCGCCTGTAGTCGTACTCGTCCCGCAGGAAGTGCCACATGGGGGACACATCCCCCTCCTCCAGGGCCAACTCATCCTCGTCGAGGATGAAGTCCTTCTCCTCCTCAGCCACTAGTCCTCCTCTTCGTATTCCTCCCCACCCTCCAGGTCCAGCTCCTCGTCCTCGAAGACCTCTCCCTCGAACTCCTCAGTCGGAACTTCCTCGCCCTCCTCGCGAACGCTCGCAGGGGGCTCGAGAGATCCAATGACTTGAGTGGTTGTCCCGCGAGCGTTCGCGACCTCGGTCTGGGCCTCGACCTCCTGACCGACCCCCTCCGGGGCTTCAACTTCATACCCGTACCGCGCGCGGTAGCCCGTACCGGCCGGAATGAGCTTGCCGATGATCACGTTCTCCTTCAGGCCGTGGAGTTCGTCCACCCGGCCCTCGATGGCTGCGCCGGCCAGGACGTTGATGGTGTGCTGGAAGGAGGCGGCCGAGAGGAAGCTCTCGGTGTTGAGGGCCGCCTTGGTGATCCCCAGGAGGATGGGCTGGGCCGTGGCCGGTTTCTTACCTCGCTCCATGACCCGAGCGTTGATCTCCTCGAACTTCAGCCGGTCCACCAGATTGCCCGGCAGGAGGTCGGTGTCGCCAGCCGACCTGACCCGCACCTTGCCCATCATCTGGCGGATGATCATCTCGATGTGCTTATCGTTGATGTTCACCCCCTGGGAGCGGTAGACCTTCTGGATCTCCGTCAGGAGATATTCCTGGGTCGCCTCCCGCCCCAGGATGGCCAGGATACGGTGGGGGTTCAAGGGCCCCTCCGTCAGCGGCTGACCGGCCGCTATCCGCTGGCCTTCCTCCACCCGGATCCGGGCCCCGGCGGGGATGGCGTACTCGCGCTCCTCTCGCTCCTCGCGGCGCACCAGGATTTGATCCTCTTTCAGGATGACCCGCCCGCCAGCCGTGGCCACGATCTCCTTGACGGTATCGCCCCGGGCCAGGCAGGCCAGAACGGTCCCGCCCTCGATCTCATCCCCGTCCTGCACCAGGGTCTTGTAGCCACCCCGGGGACGGGGGTACTTGTCGGTGTAGATCTGTCGGTCAACGACCTTCACACGGCGCAGGCCGCCCTCCTGCTGGTGGATCTCCACCACGCCAGCGATGTCGGAGATGATGGCCTCCCCCTTGGGGCTCCGGGCCTCAAAGAGCTCCTGGACGCGGGGCAGGCCGTGGGTGATGTCCTCCACGCCAGCCACACCGCCGGTATGGAAGGTGCGTAGAGTGAGCTGGGTGCCAGGCTCGCCGATAGACTGAGCAGCGATAATGCCCACCGCCTCCCCGATCTGGACCAGGCCTCCCCGGGCCAGGTCCCGACCATAGCACATGGCGCACACGCCGTGGCGCAACTGGCAAGCCAGGGGGGAGCGGACGTAGACTTCCCCAATGCCTGCCCTCTCGATCCGCTCGATCTGCTCCTCCCCGAGCATCTCCCCCTTCTCGACCAGGATCTCGCCCGTCTTGGGGTCTACGACCGGGGCAGCCGTGATACGGCCGAAGAGGCGCTCAGCCAGGGTCTCCCCCACCCCCCGGACATCCCGCTCTCGGATCCAGATGCCGCCCTTGGTGCCGCAGTCATGGGCGTTGATGATGGCGTCCTGAGCCACGTCCACCAGGCGCCGCGTGAGGTAGCCGGCGTCGGCCGTGCGCAGGGCCGTATCGGCCAGGCCCTTGCGCGCCCCGTGGGTGGAGATGAAGTACTCCAGGGCGGTGAGCCCCTCGCGGAAGTTGGAGCGGATGGGCAGGGGGATGATCCGCCCTGCCGGGTCGGCCATCAGCCCTCGCATGCCTGCCAACTGACGGATGGGCTGGAAGCCACCCTTGGTGGCCCCGGAGACAGCCATAGCCCGGATGGAGCCCTGGGGATCAATGGCCTCGGCCACGGCCTCGGTGATGTCGTCGGTGGCCTTAGTCCACAGCTCCACTGTCTTGACGTACTGCTCCTCCTCGGTGATCAGGCCCCGGCGGTACTGGCGCTCGATCTCTGCTACCTCCTGGCTCACCTGGTCCAGGATCTCCGCCTTGGCCTGGGGAATGGTGATGTCGTCTATGGCGATGGTCAGCCCCGAGCGGGTGGCGTACCTGAAGCCCACATCCTTGATCCGGTCCACCAGCCGGGCCGTCTCCTCCTGGCCCAGCAGGTTATAGGCCTCGGCTACCAGTTCCTTGAGCTTGCCCTTGTCCAGAAGCTCGTTGACGTACCGCATCTTCGGGGGCAGGACCTGATTGAAGAGGGCTCGCCCTACGGTGGTCTCGATGAGGCGTTTCTGGGCCCGACCCCCGCTGTAGCGCCTGCCGGCCAGGGTATAGTAAGTGGTCGTGTGGACCAGGATCCTGGCATGGAGATCAACCTTGCCCAGGCTATAGGCCAACTCCACCTCATCCAGGTCGGCGAAAATCTTGCCCTCGCCCCTGGCCCCCTCCTCCTCCATGGTCAGGTAGTAGCAGCCCAGCACCATGTCCTTGGTAGGGTTGACGATGGGCTCACCATTGGCCGGCAGGAGCAGGTTACGCCGCGAGAGCATCAGCTTCTTGGCCTCCTCCTTGGCCGCCTTGGAGAGGGGGATGTGGACGGCCATCTGGTCGCCGTCGAAGTCGGCGTTGAAGGCCGCGCAGACCAGGGGGTGGATCTGGATGGCGTTCCCCTCCACCAGGACAGGCTGGAAGGCCTGGATGCCCAGGCGGTGGAGGGTGGGGGCGCGGTTCAGCAGGATGGGATAGTCCTGAATGATCTCCTCCAGCACCTCCCACACGACGGGATCCATGCGCTCGATGAGCCTCTTGGCGCCCTTAACGTTGTGCACATGCCCGTACTCCACCAGTTTGCGCATGACAAAGGGGCGGAAGAGCTCCAGAGCCATGGTCTTGGGCAGACCACACTGGTGGAGCTCCAGATGGGGTCCGATGACGATGACCGACCGCCCTGAGTAGTCCACCCGCTTGCCCAGGAGGTTGCGGCGGAAGCGGCCCTGCTTGCCCTTGAGCATGTCCGAGAGGCTCTTCAGCTTGCGCCGCCCCCGGGTGGAGACGGCCTTGCCCCGGCGGCTGTTATCAATGAGGGAGTCCACCGCCTCCTGAAGCATGCGCTTCTCGTTGCGGATGATGACATCTGGCGCGCCCAACTCCAGGAGCCGCTTGAGGCGGTTGTTGCGGTTGATGACACGGCGGTAGAGGTCGTTGAGGTCGCTGGTGGCAAAGCGGCCACCGTCCAGTTGGACCATGGGCCTAAGGTCCGGGGGGATGACCGGCAGCACGGTGAGGATCATCCACTCCGGGCGGTTGCCCGAGCGCCGCAGGGCCTCCACAACCCCTAATCGCTTGGTGGCCTTCTTGCGCCGCTGCTTGGACTTGCTGGTGCGGATCTCATGGCGCAGCTCCTGGGCCATCTTATCCAGGTCTATCTCTTTGACGATGTCATAGAGGGCCTCGGCGCCCATGCTGGCCCGGAAGATACCCCCCCACCTCTCGGTCAGGGCCTGATATTCGGCCTCGTTCAGGAGCTGCCGGGGGGCCAGGCTCTTCAATTCGTCCCGTTGAGCCTGATAGCCCGCGCGGATCTCCTCGATCTCCCTCTCCATCTGGCGGGTGATGGCCTTAATCTTCTCCTCGGCCTCGTGTCGCAGGCGATCTTCCTCCGCCTCGAGCAGCAGGTGATTCCGCTCCTGCTCCTCCCGGATGCCAATCTCGATCTCGCTCAGCTTGGCGTCCACGGCTTGTTTCAGGAGGGAGAAATGCTCCCGAGTGATCACGCCCCCCTGCTCCACGATCACCGTCTGGGTAGGCGCGAAGATCACGGGCGCGGGGACGGGCCCATCACGGCGGTCCTCCAGGCTCTTCTGCACCTGAGCCGCGGCGCTCATGACCTCGTTGGTGGCCGCCTCCAGTTGCTCCTCCAGTCGCTGGCGATTGGCCTCAGTGGTGGCCCGCAGTTTGGCGATTTCCTCCTCCAGATGGAGCTCAATCTCGTCAATCTGTTCCTGGGCTTCGCCCTGCACCCGGCCCACCTCACGGCCCATCTCCTCGTCCAGGCGGCGCAGGGCCTTCTGGCGGACCTCTTCGTCCACGTGGGTGATGATATACTGGGCGAAGTAGAGGACACGATCCAGGTTGCGGCGCGAGATGTTCAGAAGCAGCCCCAGGTAGCTGGGCACGCGGCGGGTGTACCAGATGTGGGCCACGGGCGAGGCCAGCTCGATGTGGCCCATCCGCTCCCGGCGCACCCGCGAGCGAGTGACCTCCACCCCGCACTTCTCGCACACCACACCCCGGTAGCGGATCTTCTTGTACTTGCCGCAGTAGCACTGATAGTCCTTGGTGGGTCCGAAGATGGCCTCACAGAAGAGGCCGTCCTTCTCGGGTCGCAGGCGGCGGTAGTTGATGGTCTCAGGCTTGGTGACCTCGCCGTGGGACCAGGAGCGGATATCCTCAGGCGAGGCCAGGCTGACACGGATGGCTTTGAAATCTCTGAGGTTCAAGTCTTACCTCCAGTAGTCCGGGATCAGTAATCAGTACGCAGTAGTCAGACGCCCCATCAGCCGCTAATTGTCTGACTACTGACTACTGCCAAGATACTTGGCTGCCGTTTCCAGCCGGCAGCCCAGCAACCGGGCCACGGCTGCCAGGTCTCCGCCATTTTCCTCCACCAGCGTCACGGCGCAGGTGTGGCGCAGGACGTAGGCTGAGACCCCCTCCAGCCCGGCCGCCCGGGCGTAGCTGCTCACAAGCCGCTGGACCGAGCGCGGAGATATGGGATTGCCCCTCTGGCTCAGGAAGAGATACCCGTCATCCGGAATGGAGGGGCGGAGGGATAGATATTGGCGCAGGGCCTGGCAGGTAGCAGCATCAAGGGGGATCTGCCTGGGCTCGGTGCCGTCCTCGCGAACGCTCGCAGGGGGCTCGAGAGATCCAATGACTTGAGTGGTTGTCCTGCGAGCGTTCGCGACCTTCCCCCGCACCGTGAGGATCCCTCCCTCCGAGCTGAGCTTGACGTCGGAGAGGCGCAAAGCCACCAGTTCCCCCACCCTGAGGCCTGCCCGCAGGAGCAGTTGCAAGATGGCCCGATCACGACTGATCAAGCTGGACCGCCCCTCCTGGACGGCTTCCATGAGGCGCTCAACCTCGGTAGGGCTCAGGGTTCGAGGAGGATAGGGCTTCGATTCAGGGAGAAGCTCCACCTGGGCGGCAGGGTTAGCATCCAGCCAGCCGGCTTGGTGGGCAAAGCGGCAGAACTTGCGGAGAGCCTGCAAGCGGCGGTTGATCGTCGCGGGGGTTCGCCCTTCAGCGGTCTGGAGATAGTCCCGATAATCCTGAATATGGCCGACGTCCAGGGTCAAAGGCGCCCTCAGCACCCCCTCTTTCCTAGCGTACCAAGAAGCGAAGGCCCTCACGTCCGCCAGATAATTGACGATGGTTGTTGGCGAGAGGGCCTGGTTGATCAAATATCTCTCGAACGCGGCCAGCAGGTCTCCGTCGGCCGTCTCCCTCATCCTGGCACCCCTGATTTATACGCCATAATTATATGCTACTTGCCTCCTATTGTCAAGTCCGATTTAACCCCTCAGAGCAACAGAAGCGCCGGCTCCTCCACCAGACCCTTAACCTCCTGCAGGAACCGCGCCGCCGGGCCGCCATCCACCACCCGATGATCGAAGGAGAGGCTGAGGGCCATCATCTGGCGGATGACAATCTCCCCCTCCTGGGCGACGGGCTTGGCCACGATCCGCCCCACCCCCAGGACAGCCGTCTCCGGCAGGTTGATGAGAGGGGTGAAGGCGTCAACCTCGTAGGTACCCAGGTTGGTGAGGGTGAAGGTGCCGCCCCGCATCTCGTCGGGCAGGAGCCGGTTCTGGCGGGCTCGCTCCGTCAGATCCCTGGATTCCTGGGCTATGGCCGCCAGACCCTTCCTGTCGGCGTCCCGCAGCACCGGGACGATCAGCCCCCGCTCCGTGTCCACGGCGATCCCTATGTGAACCGCCTCGTGGAGGTGGATCTCCTCGCCCACCAGCGTGGCGTTGAGCATGGGGTGGCGCTTCAGGGCCATGGCCACGATCTGGACCAGAAGATCGGTGTAGGTGATCTTCAGGTCCGGCATCCTCTCCTTCAACCGCTCTCGCAGGGCGACCAGCTCCGTGGCATCGGCCTCCGTGGTCAGGGTCACCCGGGCCGCCGTGCGATGGCTGTGGGCCATCCGCTCGGCGATGACCTTGCGCACTCCGGCCAGAGGAACCACCCGCTCCGCCAGCGTCGGCGGGGGAGCCACCACCTCCGCCCGCTGGGCCAGGTAGCGCTTCACGTCGGCCTCCACGATCCGCCCGCCGGGGCCCGTGGACGTGACCAGGGAGAGATCCACCCCCTCCGCCTCGGCCAGCCGACGGGCCCGGGGGGAAGCCTTGACGACCGCAGACCGCCGACGGCTAACCGCCGAAACTCCCTCAGCGGTCGGCGGCCTGCCCTGAGCATAGTCGAAGGGTCGGCGGTCGGCGGTCGTCTCGGGCAGCGGCTCCTCCATGGTGTCGGCCAGGTAGGCGATGACCTGGGTGATGGGCACGACCTCGCCCTCGCCCCGGAGGATGGCCCGCAGGTAGCCCGAGGCCAGGGCCTCGACCTCAATCTCCGCCTTGTCCGTCAGGATCTCGAATAGGGGCTCCCCCTTCTCCACCCAGTCCCCCTCTTTCTTGCGCCAGGCCACGAGGGTGGCCTCGTCCAGAGTCTCGCCCAGGGCGGGCATGATGACTTCGGTGATCATCCCACTATCCCCCTTATTGCCTCCACAATGTTCACCACCCGGGGGATGGCCACCTCTTCCAGGGGCTGGCTCATGGGGATGGGGACGTCGGCGCCCCCCAGCCGCACCACGGGGGCGTCTAGCCAGTCGAAGGCCAGCTCGTTGATGCGGGCGACGATCTCGGCACCAAAGCCCCCCGTCTTGTAGCCCTCGTAGACGACTACCACCCGGCCCGTCTTCTGCACCGACCGAACGATGGTCTCGGTATCCAGGGGTTTCAGCGTGCGCAGATCCACCACCTCGACGCTGATCCCCTCCTCGGCCAGGATCTCCGCCGCCTCCAGGGCCCGCAGCACCATCCGCGAGTAGGCGATCACCGTCACATCCTCCCCCCCTCGCTTGACGTCGGCCACGCCCAGGGGGATGAGGTACTCCTCCTCAGGCACCGGGCCTTTGGTCTTGTAGAGCATCTTGTGCTCGATGAACATGATGGGGTTGTCGTCGCGGATGGCCGTCTTCAGCAATCCCTTGGCGTCGTAGGGGGTGGCGGGCATGACCACGTAGATGCCGGGAAAGTGGACCCATAGGGCTTCCAAGCTCTGGGAGTGGTGGGCGGCGATGCCCCGCCCTGCACCGCCCTCGGTGCGGATGACCATGGGGACGATGGTCTTGCCCCCAAACATGTAACGGTTCTTGGCCCCCTGGTTGGCGATCTGGTCCATGGCCAGGGGGGTGAAATCCACATACATAATCTCGGCCACAGGGCGCATCCCGGCCATGGCCGCCCCCACCGCTGCCCCGCCGATGGCCGCCTCGGAGATGGGTGTGTCCCGCACCCGCTCCTCGCCGAAGACATCAATCAGCCCTCGGGTCACCCCGTAGGCCCCACCGTAGAGGCCGATGTCCTCCCCTATAAGGAAGACCCGCTCGTCCCGTTCCATCTCCTCCCGCAGGGCCTCATTGAGGGCCTGGGAGTAGGAGATCTGGCGTATGTTCGGGTCGCGGCGGACCCGCTCCCGCAGCTCCTGCTCCCGTTCGATGTCGGCGGCTGTGGTCTTGAAGGGGGCGTAGAGGCCATCGTACAGCTCGCTGGGATCCGGATCCGGGCTCTCTTCCAGGGCGAAGGTCACCGCTCGCTCGATGGCCTGGCGCGCCTTTTCCTTGATCTCCCGGAGCTCCTCCTCCGTGGCGAGCCCTTCGTTGAGCAGGCGGGTTTCGAGGATGCGGATGGGGTCCCGCCTGCGCCACTCTTCCTCCTCCTCCCGGGTGCGGTAAACCCGAGGGTCGCTGCGGGAGTGGCCGTACCAGCGGTAGGTCTTGCACTCGATGAGCGTCGGCCCTTCCCCCCGCCGGGCCCGTTCCACGGCCTGGCTCACCGCCTCCCGCACGGCCAGGACGTCCTGCCCATCCACCACCGCGCCGGGGATGCTGTAGGCGCTGGCCCGATCGGCCACGTTCTCCAGCTTGGAAGCCTTCTCCCAGGGCACGGACATGGCGTACAAGTTGTTCTCGCAGATGTAGATCACGGGGAGGTCCCAGATGGAGGCCATGTTCAGCGCCTCATGGAAGACGCCGGTGTTGGACGCCCCGTCGCCGAAGAAGCAGAGCACCACCCGGTCGGTGCCCAGCAGTTTCTGTGCCAGCGCGGCGCCTGTGGCCACGGGGATGTTGCCCCCCACGATGCCCGTGGCGCCCAGGTTGCCTTTCTCCACGTCGGCGATGTGCATGGAGCCGCCCCGGCCTCGGCAGTAGCCAGTGGCCTTGCCGCACAGCTCAGCCACCATCTTGTTGAGGTGCTTCTGCTTCTCCTGGGGCGTCTTGGCCAGGCTGTCGCCCCGGGCGTGGCAGTGACCGTGACCACGGTGGGTTGAGGTGATCAGGTCGTCGTCCCGCAGGGCGGCGATAGCCCCCACGGCCACCGCTTCCTGGCCGGCGTAGAGGTGGGAGGCCCCACGGATGAGATTGTGGCTCAGGAGCTCGAAGACCTTCTCCTCAAAGGCACGGATCTCCTGCATCTGCCGCAGGTAGGTCAACAGGTCCTGGTTGGTTAACTCCTGCTCCAACACAGATACGACTTCTGGCATTCGTGACCTCCTCGTTGAGAGTAGACAAGGAAGTAAGTACACAAGTAAACAAGGGAACGAGGAGTCCTTGTCTACTTGCTACTTGTCTACTTGCTGCTTATACCGTCGGTACGCCTCATCCCAGCCCGCCCTCTCGCCGGGCTCGTATGCCGTCATCTCGAAGGAGCGGCGCACCAGTTCGCGTCCCTCCTCCAGCGAGGCGATGTGCCCCAGCGCCAGTGCCTGCATCAGGATGTTGCCGATGGAGGTCGCCTCCACGGGGCCCGCGATGACGGTCCGCCCCGTGGCGTCGGCGGTGAACTGGTTGAGCAGAGGGTTCTGCGACCCGCCGCCGATGATGTGGATGATGGACAACTCGCGGCCCAGCATCTCCTCCAGCCGCTCCAGAACCAGGCGATAGGTGAGTGCCAGGCTCTCCAACGCGCAGCGCACGATGGCCCCCTTGCTCTCCGGCACCGGCTGGCCCGTCTCGGCGCAATAGCTCTGGATCCTCTGCGGCATGTCGCCGGGCGGGAGGAAGCGGGGGTCGTCCGGGTCCACCAGCCCGCCGAAGGGCTCCGCCTCAGCCGCCATGCGGGTCAGGTCGTCCCAGGCGAGTTCTTCGCCGGCCTGGGCCCACTCCCGCCGGCATTCCTGCACCAGCCACAGCCCCATGATGTTCTTCAGCAGGCGAATGGTGCCCTCCACACCCCCTTCGTTGGTGAAGTTGTAGGCCAGCGACTGCGGCGTGATGAGCGGCTCATCCACTTCCACGCCCATCAGCGACCAGGTGCCCGAGCTGAGGTATACGTAGTCATGGCCCCTCGCCGGCCCTTCGGCTTCGCTCAGGGCAGGGCTCAGGGCAGGCACCGCGGCCACTGCCGCAGCGGTATCGTGACCGGCGGAGGCGATGACCGGCACCTCCCCCGCGCCGGTCTCCTCGGCCACGGCGGGATGCAGCGGGCCGAGCAGCGTGCCCGGCGGAACGATTTCCCCAAATATCCGCGTGGGCAGCCCCAGCTTTTCCAGCATCGTCCAGGCCCAGTCGCCGGCCCTCGGATCGTAGCACTGGGTGGTGGTGGCGATGGTGAACTCGCTGGCCTTGCGCCCCGTCAGCCAGAAGTTGAACAGGTCAGGCATGTTGAGGAAGGTCTGGGCCATGTCCAGCATCGGCGAACCCTGCACAGCCATGGCCAGCAACTGGTAGAGGCTGTTGAGCTGCATGAACTGAATGCCCGTGCGCTCGAAGATTTCTTCTCGCGGGACGAGGCGGAACGCTTCCTCCATCATGCCGTCGGTGCGGCTGTCGCGATAGTGGTAGGGATTGCCCAACAGCTTGTCCTGCGCGTCGAGCAGGCCGAAGTCCACGCCCCAGGTGTCGAGGCCCAGGCTGGCGATGTCTGTTCCATACGTCTTGACGCACTTTGCCAGGCTGCCTTTGACCTCCTCGAAGAGGCGCAGGACATCCCAGTGCAGGCTATCGAGCACGCGCACGGGGCCGTTGGGGAAGCGGTGCACCTCCTCCAGCCGCAGCCGCTCCCCGTCGAAGAGCCCCACCACAGCGCGCCCGCTGGAAGCGCCCAGGTCAAAGGCGAGAAAATTGGTCGTCTGGGTCATGCGTGTTCTCCTGAGCAAAAGGCGGCGGCTCAAAGCACGCCGCCTGGCTCTCCAGACCGAGCCAGGCGCCGCCATTTATGCGGCGCTCAAGGGCCTGGAGCCCTGCGTTCCATCACCAACTCCCAAAGGGGAGACCACCGGGCATTTCGCCGGGAGATATTTCTTGTCACCCCTTCACCGCTGGCTACGCTTCGTCCGCTGAACCGCCGCCCTCAACTCGGCTTGAAAGGCGCGGTGGCGGGGGAAACGACTGCGTATATCGTCCACCACCGTCTCTGCTTTCCTGGCCTCTCCTCGCAATCGAAGCACCTCAGCGCACGCGGTGATCAGCACGGCGGCTTTGTTGTAACTGCGCCGGTGCTGGTTGCTCACGATGGCGTTGGCTCGCTGCTCTGCCACGTCCAGACACCAGGACAGGAGTTGTTCCTGCTGGTCGCGACTCAAGGACACCGTGGAAAGCACCTCCGCGTATGCACGGTCTAATCGTTTGAGCGCACTCTCTTCCTCCCTGCCTCCCACGCCCCAATAGCCAAAACCGATGCTGTTTTGCAGTCCCCACTGCCAGAGTTGCGCCAGGTTCGGGGGGAGCTCGCTGGACAGTTTCCCAGACAGCAGCACGAGGAAGAACGACAGGACCAACCCTTGCGGATTGTCACTGCTGCTCCATCCCAGCACTTTCTCGCCAGCGGCCAGTTGGCGCGCCGCGTTCCAGTCCTCAGCGAACAGGTAAGCATGAGCAAGGACAGACTTGGAAATCCACGCCGGTCGCTCAAGGTCATCCTCAGCCACCCGTGCTCCCATTACCGGGTGGCGGGGTGGACGGGCGAGATAGTCTTTCACGTGCTGGGCGGCTTGCTGCATCAGCCTGGTCCGTTCTTGACCCGTGGGAGCTACGTCCCACAGGTCAAGCAGGCGTACCAGGGTCGGTTTGGCGACGAACGCCTCCCAGCGCCCAACGCGCAGGGCTTCCGTCTCGTTGAGCCTCGCGGCGGCAGCGCACAGATGGTCAGCGAGGGCGGCACGGATGGGGAGCTTGCCAGGAAGCGTCTGAAGGGCTTCTTGTGCAGCGGCGAGAACCTCTCGGTATTTGCCTTCTTCCTCCAGCGCGGCGAACCAGTCCAGATACGCGCGTGGGCGCCGGCGTCCTTCTGTCCGCGCCAGCTCTTCCAGCCCCTGCGTGCCCCGCGAGAGGCGAATCGCCTCCCGCAGCCAGGCATCGGCATCGCTGCCGGTCTGCTTCCGCAGGAAGGCAATCCAGTCCGCCAGAAACCGATTCTGGTCGGGCAGCGGCTTGGGGGAAATCTGGACGATGTCGTCTAACATCGGGTGTTTGAACAGCCACGATTGCGTCTCTCGCATCTGCTCAAACAGCGCCTGGGGGCGGTGCGCGGGGGGCTCGGTCTCGTAGACCGCACGCAGGTAGCGGTCGCGGGCTTCGCCGATGTCCACGTTCACCAGGTCATGTGCACTCACCCCGCGCCCGTAGTCATCTTCGAGGTTAAACATCTTGAACAGTTTTTGATAGGCGGCGCAGGCAAGCGTAAAATTGCCGTAATCGAACACCGCTTCCGTCCGATCGAACAGCGCGGTCAGCGGCTCCACAAATTCCTTGTAAGGTCCCAGGCTATCCTCCTCGTCGTACTCGTCCCATCCATAGCGCTCCTCCCAGTAGTCCGCCTCTTTCATCTCCGCTTGAAGTTCGTGGAGGAGGTCATCAATGTCCGCCAGCAAATCGTCCTGCCGAAGCGCCTGTTGGACGGCAGCAACAGCTTCCGTCATCGGTTTTAGTTTTGCGAGGAACGCCCGCCGTGCCGTGGGCGGCGTCTCCTGCGCCATCGCTCGCAGGATGGCGCGCAGTTCATCGGCGGAACAGGCCGCCAACCGTTGTTCCACCGCCTCCCAAAAAGCCTTCAACGACATCTTTTCCATGCGCGACATAGAGAGTCACCCCCCCTGCCTTTCCTTGTTTCTTTAGTTCCTTGTTCCTTATCCCTTGTCCCCTGTCCCTTATCCCTTCCCCTACCTCATCTCCTGTCCCCCCGTCACGTTGATGGCCTGCCCCGTCATATAGGCCGCCTGATCCGAGGCCAGGAAGACCACCACGTGGGCCACGTCCTCGTAGGTGCACCCCCGCCCCAGGGGCACCTGGGACTCGTACTTGGCTCGCACCTCCTCAGGCGTAATCTTCCACTTACGGGCGTACTGCTCGTACAGCTTCTCCACCCACATGGGCGAGTCCAGGAGATTGCCGGGGCAGACGGCGTTGACCCGCACGTTGTAGGGGGCCAGGTCCAGGGCGATGCTCTGGGTCAGCCCGATGCCGCCGAACTTGGAGGCGGCGTAAGCAGAGTTCCAGAGGCTCCCCCTCTTGCCCGACTTGGAGTTGATCTGGATGATGACCCCGCTCCGCTGGGCCTTCATCACCCTGGCGGCGGCTTTCGCACACAGGAAATAGCCGACCAGGTTGACCTCGATGATCCTGCGCCACAGGTCCTCGGGGAACTCGGTGATCTCGCGGGACTCGATGATGCCAGCGTTGGCCACCAGGATGTCCAGGCGGCCGAACTCCTCTACCGTCCGCCGCACCATCTCCTCCACCTGCTGGCTATCGGTGACGTCGGCTGTGATGGCCAGGGCGCGGCGCCCGGATCGGGTTCTGATCTCCTCCGCCACCCGCTGGGCCCCCTGGCCGTTGATGTCCGCCACCACCACGTGGCACCCCTCGGCCGCCAATCGTCGGGCAAGGGCCTCGCCCAGCCCCTGAGCAGCCCCGGTGACGATGGCGATGCGGTCTTGTAGGCGTTTCATCTCGGCAAGAGCTCCCGCAACAACTCCTCTTCCGCTTCCCTCGTCCACATCTCCCCCGGCCCCAGCCTGGCGTAGACGGCAGGCAACTTCTCCTTCAACTCCGAGAGGGGCGTGAGGCCCAGGTTCTCGATCTGGGGGTAGACCACAATCTTGCCGGCGAAGCGCCCCTCTTGAACGGCCTTCAGCCCCTCCCACGCTCCGGAGATGCCCGAGATGGCGGCCACGGAGCGGCTGGGGGCCAGAGCTCCAGCACGGGCCTTGTCCAGCACCCGCTGAAGGTGCCAGATCCTGGAGCCGCTGCTGCCGATGAAACGGACGTCCCGGGTGTAGACCGAGCTCAGATCCAGCACCGCTTTGGTCCCTCGGGGCAGCCCGGCGAAAATGTTCATCACCCCGCC